>JAIERI010000230.1 GCA_019747015.1 Xanthobacteraceae bacterium | reverse complement strand
GATGATTAAAACGCGCACCGCCAAGTTTCAGATCGGCCAGATTGTCCGTCACCGGATATTCTCGTTCCGTGGCGTGATCTATGACATCGATCCGGAATTCAACAACACCGAGGAGTGGTGGTTATCGATCCCCGAGGACATGCGCCCGCACAAGGATCAGCCGTTCTATCATCTGCTCGCGGAGAACTCCGAATCCGAATACGTCGCCTACGTCTCCGAGCAGAATTTGCTGCCGGACGATTCCGGCGAGCCGATCAGGCATTCGCAAGTCGCGGAGATTTTCGTCAAGGACAAATCCGGTGGCTACCGGCAGCGTAATCCGTCGCTGAACTAAGCGCTGAGCTTCACGCCGGCGCGATGATCTTTCTGAACGACATCCATCAATAAAAAAGCGCGCATCACTGCGCGCTTTTTTGTTCTGAGAGGAGGATCCGATTACTTCGGCGCCCCTTGTGTCTGCTCCAGCTTCTGGCGAGCCTCTGCGGCGCGCTTTTGCAGTTCTTCCTGCAGCTTCTTCTGGTTTTCCTCGAACACCTTCGGATCCGTCGGCGGACCGTCATAGGCCTTGGTAAATTCGGTACCGAGTGGCAGCGGCAGCGTCAGCGGCGCACCGTTCGAGTTGATCGCCTGGATCACAAGATTCTGGCCCTTCTTCATGCTGGCCAGCAATTCAGGAGTCACTTCGTAATCCGACATACAGCCATTGGCGAAGCAGATCACGTAAGGGCTCTGTGCCGGCGCATTGCTGTCGACGATGGCGCGGGTGCCATAGCCAAGCTGCATGCCGAGCGGCAGCGTCACGCGCAGCACCTTCTTCGGCTCGCCTTCCGGCTCGATGATCACGGCGGCGATGACGGTCTGACCCGACTCGATGCGGCCATCCTTGCCGGTGAAGCACACCTGCTTGGCGCCGGCATCCTGTCCCTTAAGACAGAACTTGGTCCACGGACCGTAGATCAGTTGAACCTGCTGATCAGGCTGTGCTGGAGCAGCGCTGGCAGCAGCCGGTGCGCCCGGCGATGCTTTCGGAGCGGCCTTCGGTGCGCCGGCAGGTGCAGGAGCCGCCTTGGGAGCCGCTTTAGGAGCGGCGGGCGGGGTCTGTGCTGAAGCGATCGAAGTCAGAGCAACCGTCAGAGCCGTCGCGGCCAAAATTGCCGATGCCTGACCGGCAAATCCCCGCACGCGCGGCAAGGCCTGCGCGGCCAAGATGCGAAAATACATTGTAGAAAACCCTTTCTGAACTTAGCGCCCGCCGCCGCAATAAGGGTGCGCGCGCCTGCCTGTTCGGCGGCTGTCTCGGAGCCAAATAAGGCGGATACGTGACAGACCGCACAACCTCATTCGAATTGCCCGCCTTCAATACAGCGGCGGACGAAAAGATCAATGCCGACGGCGGTTATTTGAGCGTTGCAATCCATCGAGACAGTGGCCTCCATGCTAGATTTCGCCCGAGCGAAACGCCGAATCGGACAGGGTTACTGGAATGGGCAGGATTCGGCTGTTGCTGAAATTCTCGGCGGGCGGCATCGCCGCCGTTGCCGGAATCGCAATTTCGCTGGGATTTTCCGGCCCGGCCAACGCTGAACCAGCCTTCGCAATTGCGATGCACGGCAAACCGGTATTGCCACCAACCTACACACACATGCCTTACACCAATCCCAGCGCGCCCAAAGGCGGCCGGCTGGTGCAAAGTGTGCTCGGCACGTTCGACAGCCTCAATCCTTTCATCGTCAAGGGCATCGCGGTCCAGCAGATTCGCGGCTATGTCGTCGAAAGTCTGATGGCACGCGGCAATGACGAGCCGTTCACGCTGTACGGCTTGCTGGCGCAGAGCGTCGAGACCGACGATGCGCGCAACTACGTCACTTTCCATCTCAATCCCCGCGCCAGATTTTCCGATGGCTCACGCGTGCGGGCGGAGGACGTACTGTTTTCATGGGCGCTGATGCGCGACAAGGGCCGCCCCAATCATCGTCTCTATTACGCCAAGGTCGCCAAGGCAGCGGCGCTCGACGAACGCACCGTGCGTTTCGATATCGGCGGTGCGAGCGACCGCGAACTGCCGCTGATCCTCGGGCTGATGCCGATTTTCGCCAAGCATGCAGTGGACACCGCCACGTTCGAGGACACCGCGATGACCGCGCCGCTTGGCTCCGGCCCTTACCGTGTCACAGCGGTGAAGCCTGGCGCCAGCGTTACACTAACCCGCAATCCGGATTATTGGGGTGCGGACGTTCCCGCGAACAAAGGACTTTGGAATTTCGACGAGGTGCGTCTCGATTTCTATCGCGAGGCCAATGGCGCGTTCGAAGCGTTCAAGCGCGGGCTGTATGATTTTCGCGTCGAGACCGAGCCATTGCGCTGGCACGAGGGCTATGATTTTCCCGCCGCCCGCAGCGGCGAGGTGATCCGCGACGAGATCAAGACCGGCACGCCGCAGCCCTCAGAGTTTCTGGTGTTTAATACACGGCGGCCCCCGTTCGCCGACATCCGGGTACGTCAGGCGCTGACGCTGCTGTTCGATTTTGAGTGGATCAACAAGAATTATTTCTTCGGCCTCTATGGCCGCTCACCGAGCTATTTCGCCGGCTCCGAACTCTCGGCGGCGGGACGTGAAGCTGATGAACGTGAACGGCAATTGCTCGCACCCTTTCCGGACAGCGTGCGGCCGGACATTCTCGATGGCAGCTATCGCCTCCCCGTCACCGATGCCAGCGGCCGCGACCGGCAGACCCTGCGCGCCGCACTCGACCTCTTCAAGCAGGCCGGCTTTGAGCTGGACGGCGCGGAGTTGCGCAACACCAAGACGCATGAGCCGATGACGTTCGAGATCCTGGTCACGACGCGCGATCAGGAACGTATCGCACTGGCCTATGCGCGCGATGTCAGGCGCGCCGGTATTGGCGTATCGGTGCGGGTTGTCGATGCCGTGCAGTTCGACCAGCGCCGCATCGCCTTCGATTTCGACATGATCCAGAACCGCTGGGATCAGTCCCTCTCGCCTGGCAACGAGCAGGCATTTTACTGGGGCAGCCAGGCAGCGAGCATCAACGGCACACGCAACTACATGGGCGCAAAGGAGCCTGCGATCGACGCCATGATTGCGGCCATCCTTGAGGCCCGCGAGCGGCCTGACTTTGTCAGCGCGGCACGCGCGCTCGATCGGGTTCTGATGTCGGGCAACTACACCATTCCGCTGTACAACGCGCAGCGGCAATGGATCGCGCGATGGAATCGGATAGAACGGCCGGAAGCGACCGCGTTGACCGGATATCTTCCGGAAACGTGGTGGGCCAAACCGCAGAAGCAGGCGCAGTGACCGGCGAAGACCATCAGCGAAGTGAGAGTCCAGGCACGGCTGCCTCGCCGGCGGCCTCATCGCCGACGCTTTGCGATCTGTTCGCGCGTACACTGGCGCGGCGCCCCGACGCATTGGCGCTGAGCGATCCGCCCAACAAAGCGCGTGTCACGGGGCAGCCCCCTCTCAAACTCACTTACGCGCAAGCCGACCGCGCCATTGCATCACTCACCACGCAACTGATGAACGCTGGGTTGCCGCCCGGTTCGGTCGTCGCCATGCAGATGGCCAACACCATCGAATATCCGCTGGTCTTGCTGGCCGCTTGGCGCGCCGGGCTGACGGTGGCGCTGCTGCCACAGCTGTGGCGGCGGGCTGAGCTTGCGGACGCACTGGGCCGCGTCAGCGCGCGCGCCATAATCTGCGCCAGCCGCATCGAGATCGTCGATCACGCAGAACTGGCAATGAGCGCCGCGGCGGACACTTTTTCAATTCGGCAGGTGTTCGGCATTGGCGGTAATTTGCCCGACGGCATGACACCGCTCGACCTGCACGCAAGTAACCTGACCGGCAGCACGCCGCCACAACCGCCTTCTGTCGATGCACGCAAGGCAGCCATTGTATCCTTCGATGTAATGCCTGAGAGCCTGCTGGCGGTGCCGCGCAGCCACGTCAATCTGATCGCCGGCGGCCTTGGGATCACGATGGAGAGCGCGCTACCGCAAGGCGCGCGGATTTTATCCTGCGCGATCCCCTCATCCTTCGCCGGTCTTGTGACCTCAATTGTGGCGTGGCTGCTCACCGGAGGATCGTTGTCGCTGCATCATCCGTTCGATCTGCAAACGCTGGAGAAACAGATTCGAGACGATGGCTGCAATGCCCTTATCGTTCCGGCCCATCTGGCACTGCGATTGTCCGGAACCGGCGCGATCGATGCGCGCCCGGCGCTGCGTCATGTCATCGGCCTGTGGCGCACGCCCGAGTGTGCCGGATCGAGCAATGACTGGCTTGGCCGGCAAGCCGCCTTTACTGACGTCTATCTTTTCGGCGAAGCAGGATTGTTCGCCGCACAACGCCTGGAGAACGGCTCCGCCGCACCAATCGCCGAAAGCCTTTACAAGGCGGCGCGCTCACCAGTCGAAATTCATCTGACACCACATGGCACGCTTGCTCTGCGTGGAGCGATGACAGTGCCTGCGGCCTATCGCGCGCCCCGCGCCGACGATGATCTGAATCCGGCGGCCAATTATGTCGACACGGGCTACGCAGCACGGCGAGACAAAATCAGCGGTGCGATCTATATCACCGCGCCGCCCGCCGGATTAATGACCGTGGGCGGTTATCGTTATCGCACGCAAGATCTTGAGCGTTGGGCCGCGCGGCTTGCACCCGGCGCCACGCTTACCGCGCTGCCGGATCAACTCAACGGCCATCGGTTGGCAGGCCGCGCTGAAGACAATGCGAGGGCGCGCGAAGCGCTGGCTGAACTCGGTCTCGGGCCGCTAATGACCGAAGCCTTTCGCGAGCGCGGGCCGGCGAGATAGACCGGACGCCGGAATTTTGCCACATCACGTTGACGGCGCATTAACAGCGTCTGTCTAGTTTGGACATCATGTCCCAGCAAGGCCCCGTCATTGTCGTTCCCGACGACGAAAGCGCGCCGTTCGCCAAGATGGCCGGCGACACAAAGCTATTTCCGGTGATCGAAGCCGGCTGGACGGATGTGGCCCAGGCCGTCACCCGCGTACAACCGGCTGCGGTGATCGTCGGCAGCGCAAAGCATTACGAGACAACATTTCACGAACTCGCGGCGCAGGTCGAAACGCTTGCGCCCTACACCGTGCTGATCGCTTTCGATCCCGCCGGCCATTTACCGCCGAACGCGATTCCATTTACACGGATCAACAACGATCCGGCGCGACTGGCCGCACGGCTGAATGCGGCTCTGCGGGTGCGCACGCTACATGCAACCGTATTGCGGCGAGTGCACGACGCCAATCTGCCGCCGGTACAATTGCCGGCGAATGATCCGCTGAATGACGCGAACATCCTGTTGATCGGTCGCGGCGGACTCTACCCGGCTTTGTCGGTCGCGCTCGGAGAACGTATGGGGGTGATTGGGGCACTCAGCATCGAGGCCGCGGCGAAGCATCTGGGCACACGCGATGTCGATGGCATCGCGCTCGGTGACGGTTTCACGGCGCGGGTGGTCGATGCGTTTCTCACAGTGCTGTCGGAGGACTTCCGGTTCCGCAACCTGCCCGTCATCGTGACTGGTGAGGTCGGCCCGATGCGGGACTACGATCTGCCCAATCTCGAATTTTCCGCCGGCACGCCGCTCGATATCGCCATCAACGCGGTGCCGCTGATCCGGCAAAATGCATTCGAGGCGCGGCTCAACCGCGCACTCAAATCGATCGACGCCGGCGGCCTGCTCGATCCGCGTACCGGCCTTCTGACGCAGGACGCTTTCACGCAGGACTTCACGCGTGCAGTCGAGGACTCGCTGGCGCGGGGCTCCGGTCTGTCGGTGGCGCGGTTCGTGTTCCCCGTGATTGCAGAACGCGCGCGGCTGGATGCCGCGCGTATTCTCAGCCGCCTGATGCGGCGGATGGATTTCGCCACCTTGCGCGACGACGACTCCATTGTCGTCGTGTTCGCCGAGACCGATTTGCGCAACGCCCGCATGATCGCGCGGCGGATGGCCAGCATTCTGCGGCAAACCGTCATTGGCGATAAGAAAGACGTCAAGCTCGATCCCGATGTTGCACTCGCCACGCTGCTGCCAAATGACAGCGCACAAACAATCATCGAGCGCCTGCACGCCTCCGATCAGCGCGCCGCATCGTAAGGATTGTATTCACGCGGCCTTGCGGCCCTCGGCGAGATCGGCAAGCTGACGCAAGATTTCGGTCGTGCCCCCGATGCGCTCGTCGGGCGTCTCCCAATCCTGAAAGAACACCACTTTCATGTCGGGCCGCACCTTCGCTGCCTGTCCGTGCTGACGAATAAAAAACACGAGCTTCTCCGGCTGCGCGAAACTATTGTCGCGGAAGGAAATCACCGCGCCCTTCGGGCCCGCGTCCACCTTCTCGACATTGGCTCTGCGGCAATAGGTCTTGATCGCGGCGAGCTTGAACAGATAACGCACTTCGTCCGGCAATGGACCGAAGCGATCGCGCAGTTCCGCGCCGAAATTGGCGATGTCGTCCTCGGTGTCAAGGTCGGCCAGCCGCCGGTAAAGTGACAGGCGCACCGCCAGATCCGAGACGTAGTCCTCCGGAATCAGCACCGGCATGCCCAGCGTGATCTGCGGCGACCAGCGATCCGCGACCGGTTCGGCCATACCGGCCTTGAGACTGAGGATCGCCTCCTCCAGCATGGATTGATAAAGCTCGAAGCCGACCTCCTTGATGTGGCCGGACTGTTCCTCGCCGAGCAGATTGCCCGAGCCGCGAATGTCGAGGTCGTGCGAGGCGAGCTGAAATCCCGCGCCGAGGTTTTCCAGCGACTGCAAGACTTTCAATCGGCGCTCGGCCTGTGCGGTGATCTTCTTCTGTGCCGGCAGCGTGAACAGCGCATAGGCCCGCAGCTTCGAGCGGCCAACACGCCCACGGAGCTGATAAAGCTGCGCCAGGCCGAACATGTCAGCGCGATGCACGATCAGTGTGTTCGCGGACGGAATATCGAGACCGGATTCAATAATCGTTGTCGAGAGCAGGATGTCGTACTTGCCGTCATAGAACGCGGACATGATGTCCTCAATAACGGTCGGCGGCATCTGGCCGTGCGCGACCGCGACTTTCATCTCAGGCACGTTCTTGTCGAGAAAGGCCTTGGCTTCGGCCAAATCCTCGATGCGCGGGCAGACGTAAAACGACTGTCCTCCGCGATAGCGCTCACGCAAAAGCGCCTCGCGCACCATCAAGGGATCGAAAGGCGCAACGAAAGTCCGCACCGCGAGGCGATCGACCGGCGGCGAAGCGATGATCGACAGATCGCGCACGCCGGTCAGTGCCAATTGCAGCGTGCGCGGGATCGGCGTTGCGGACAGCGTCAGCACGTGCACTTCAGAGCGAAGCTGCTTGAGCCGCTCCTTGTGGGTGACGCCAAAATGCTGCTCCTCGTCGACCACGATGAGGCCGAGGTTCTTGAATTTGATCGCCTTGCCGAGCAGCGCGTGGGTGCCGACCACGATATCGATGCCACCTTCCGCAATGCCCTTCTTGACGTTTGCAAGCTCCTTCGCCGAGACCAGACGCGAGGCCTGCGCCACATTCACGGGGAAACCACGAAACCTCTCGGTGAAATTCTTTGCGTGCTGGCGCGCAAGCAAGGTTGTCGGCACCACGACTGCGACCTGCCTGCCGTCAAGTGCTACCGCGAAGGCCGCGCGCAGCGCCACTTCGGTCTTGCCGAAACCGACATCGCCGCAGATCAGGCGGTCCATCGGCTTGCCGCTGTCAAGATCGTGCAGGGTCGATGTGATTGCGCCGAGCTGATCCTCGGTCTCGTCATAGGGAAAGCGCGCGCAGAATTCGTCGTACATGCCCTGATGGACCGGAAACTTTGGCGCCTCGTGCAGCAGCCGTTCGGCCGCGATCTTGATCAGATCGCCGGCGATTTCGCGGATGCGGTTTTTGAGTTTGGCCTTGCGTGCCTGCCAGCCGCCGCCGCCAAGACGATCGAGTTCGACGCCGGCCTGCTCGGAGCCGTAGCGCGACAAGAGTTCGATGTTCTCGACCGGCAGATACAATTTTGTCTCGTTGGCATAATGCAGTTCAAGACAGTCGTGCGGCGCGCCGCCGACATCGAGAGTCTGCAAGCCAATGAAACGGCCGATGCCGTGTTCGACATGAACGACGAGATCGCCCGAAGTCAGGCTCGTCACTTCGGAGATGAAGTTCTCGAGTTTGCGGCTTGATTTGCGCGCGCGTACCAGGCGGTCGCCGAGGATGTCCTGCTCGGTGATCAGCGCGACGGTTTCGGTCTCAAAGCCCGACTCAAGACCGACAACCGCCAGCATGGTCTCGTTGCGCGGCGTCGCCTGTACCACGCGCCAGGTGTTGACGCTGGTGAGATTGAGCAGCTTGTGGTCGGTGAGCATGCTCGCCATGCGCTCGCGCGAACCTTCGCTCCACAGCGCGACCACGACC
>JAIERI010000051.1 GCA_019747015.1 Xanthobacteraceae bacterium | reverse complement strand
CCAAAGCAGCGGTCTGTCGGCGGAGGAAATCGAGCGTTACATCACGATTCCGATCGAGACCCAGGTCGCAGGCCTCAAGAACCTGAAAACCATCCGCACTATTTCGCTTTACGGCCTGTCCGACGTCAAACTCCAGTTTTCTTTCGATTACACCTACGATGAGGCGCTTCAGCAGGTTCTCAATCGTCTTGCCCAGCTCGCGCCGCTGCCCGGCAACGTCCAGCCGCAAATCTCGCCGCTTAGTCCGATCGGCGAGATCTTCCGCTACCGGCTGGTCGGGCCGCCGAACTACAGCGTGATGGACCTGAAGACGATTCAAGACTGGGTCTTGCAGCGCCGTTTCCGTGCCGTTCCCGGCGTAATAGACGTCACCGGCTGGGGCGGCAAGACCAAGACCTACGAACTGCAGGTCGACTTCAACAAACTCGTGGCCTATGGCCTGACCCTGCCGCAATTGCTGCAAGCCGTCGGCAACGCCAACATCAATGTCGGCGGCAACACGGTGAACATCGGCGCGCAGTCGGCGGTGGTGCGCGGCGTCGGTCTCATTCGCTCCGTCGACGATCTTGCCAGCACGATGGTCTCCCAGAGTAATGGCAATCCGGTTCTGGTTCGCGACGTCGCCAACGTCACGATCGGCGAAAAGCCCCGGCTCGGTATCGCCGGCATGAATCAGGACGACGATATCGTGCAGGGCATCGTGCTGATGCGGCGCGGTGAGAAAAGTTCGCCGACCATCGCACGCGTCGAAAAGGTTGTGAAGCAGATCAACAACTCGAGCATCATGCCGCCTGGCGTGCGCATCGAACGCATCTATGACCGCAAGGATCTGATCGACACCACGACGCACACCGTGCTGCACAACATGGTGTTCGGCATCGTGTTGATCGTGCTGTTGCAGTGGTTGTTTCTCGGAGATCTGCGCAGCGCGTTCATTGTCGGCGCGACGATCCCGTTCGCGCTGTTCTTTGCCGTCGTCATTCTTGTGCTGCGCGGTGAATCCGCCAACCTGCTATCGGTCGGCGCCATCGATTTCGGATTGATCGTCGATGGCACCGTCATCATGGTGGAGGCGATCTTCCGCCGTCTGACGCAGACAACTAAATTGTCGCTGGACGAACAGCGTGCGATTTCGTCCGAGACCATCATGGGTATGAAGAGCCATGCCATCCTCAGCGCCGCGGCCGACGTATCACGTTCGATTTTCTTTGCCGCTGCGATCATCATCGCGGCCTTTCTGCCGCTGTTCACACTGAGCGGTGTCGAAGGTAATATTTTCGGTCCGATGGCGCGGACCTATGCCTATGCACTGGCTGGGGGTCTGCTCGCGACTTTCACGATAACGCCGGCGCTCAGTGCTATCATCTTGCCGATGCATATGGAGGAGACCGAAACCCGCATCATGCAATGGCTGCATCGTATCTATTCGCCGCTGCTTGTCTGGGCGGTTGGCAACCGCAGGATGGTAATGGGCGGTGCAGCCGGACTTCTGCTGCTGACGGTCATCGCGGTGCGTCTGCTCGGCCTCGAATTCCTGCCGAAGCTTGAGGAAGGCAATCTGTGGATTCGCGCCACCATGCCGCCGACCATCTCTCTGGAAGAGGGCAACACTTACGTCAACGAGATGCGAAAGCTGATCCGCGCCAGGCCGGAAGTGGAGACGGTGGTGTCGCAGCACGGGCGTCCCGACGACGGCACGGATGCGGCGGGTCTATTCAACGCCGAGTTCTTCGCGCCGCTCAAGCCTGTCAGCGAGTGGCCCGGTTCACATGACAAGGACGAGGTGACCAGCGAATTGCTGGCTAATTTGCAGGAGAAGTTTCCCGGCGTCGAATTCAACTTCTCGCAATATCTTCAGGACAACGTCGCCGAGGCCGTGTCCGGCGTGAAGGGCGAGAACTCGATCAAGCTTTATGGCAACGATCTTGTCGCGCTCACCGAGACGGCGAACAAGATCAAGTCCGTACTTTCCACTGTGAAGGGCGTCACAGACCTGTCGGTGTTTACCTAGCTTGGCCAGCCGACCATTCAGATCGATATCGACCGCGCCCGCGCTGCGCGTTACGGCCTGTCGCCCGGTGACATCAACGCCACGATCCGTGTCGCCATCGGCGGCGACAGCGCCGGCGACCTTTACGAGCCTGGCAGCGACCGGCATTTCCCGATCGTCGTTCGCCTGGCGCCCGAATACCGCAAGAGCGCCGAAGCGATCCAGAATTTACGCATCGGCGCACAGGGGCCGAACGGCATCACCCAGATTCCGCTGAGCGACGTTGCGACGATCCAGCTCGTGTCCGGCGCGGCCTATATCTACCGCGAACAGCAGGAACGTTATCTGCCGATCAAATTCTCGGTGCGCGAGCGCGATCTCGGCAGCGCCATTCAGGAGGCGCAGGCCAAGGTCGCCCAGCAGGTCCAGCTTCCGGCGGGCTCGCATCTGGAGTGGGTCGGCGAATTCGGCAATCTGCAGGACGCGATCCGGCGGCTGTCGATCGTGGTGCCTATTTCTCTCGCTTTGATCGGCGTGCTATTGTGGTTCAACTTTGGTTCGATGGTGGATACGCTGCTGGCGATGAGCGTGATCCCGATGGCGGTATTCGGCGGCGTGATCGGCCTGCTGTTCAGTGGCATTCCGTTCAGCGTATCGGCGGCCATCGGCTTCATCGCGTTGTTTGGCATCTCGGTGATGGACGGCATTATTATTCTTTCGCAATTCAACCAGCTGATCGACGAAGGTTTCGACAAGATGAAAGCGGTGGTCCGTACCGGCGAGTTGCAATTGCGCCCGGTGCTGATGACCTGCGCTGTCGCCGGCATCGGTCTGCTGCCGGCGGCACTGTCGTCCGGCATCGGCTCGCAGGTGCAAAAGCCGCTGGCGCTTGTGGTGGTGGCGGGCATGGCGCTGGCGCCATTCGTGATACTGATCACGCTGCCAGTGCTGATTTCGATTTTCTCACGGCGCGTGAAATAATTAAAGATCAACGGCCCGATGGCGTGCGTACGCCATGCCAGGCATCCCGTACCTGATGATAATGCACTTCGGGCAGATAGTCCGGTGTGTTTAATCCGAGGGTGCGCACGTCGAGTTTTCCGACTGCGCTGAGCAATGAATACGATGCGATGACGCGGTCCCGCTGCGCTCCGATCAGCCGGGCGCGCGCCGCAATCAAATCCTGCTGCGAGTTCAGAACATCAAGCGTTGTGCGCTGGCCGGCCTGCGCTTCGCGTCGGACGCCCGCTAGCGCGACGCCGGCAGCTTCCACTTCGCTTTGCGCGGCGGCGAGCGCGATCTTGGCGCCTTCGTTGGTGACGAACGCGCTGATCGCAGCGGTCTGCGCTTGGTTGCGGATCTGTTCGAGCACGAGGCGGCTTTGTCCCGCGAGCTCCTTCGCCTGGCGTGTCTGCGAGGCGGCGGTGCCGCCATCGTAAATTGGCACAGTCAGTTGCCCGGTTACCGAGGCCTGATCGGCGCGTTTCACGCTGAGAAACGGATCGCTGTCGGCTTGACGGTTGACGTTGCCCTGTACGCTGAGTTGCGGCAGCAGGCTGGATTCGGCGACGCTGATGGTCGTGGTGGCGACATCCACATCGTAGGTTGCGGCGAGCACCGCAGGATTTTCGCGTATGGCACGAGCGACGATGTCCTCGCGGCCACCGGGAATGAAACGATCCACGGTCTGCGCGGGTGCCAATTGTCCCGGTGCCGAGCCGATCACCTGCGCGTACAGTGCCCGGCTGACTTGCAGGGCAACCTCGGCGGCATTCAGATCGGCGCGGCCGCGGCTCAGCCGTGCTTCCGCCTGCGCTGTGTCGGTCGGCGTGACGTCACCGGCGGCCAGGCGCTTTCTCGCGATGCCAAGGGTTTCTTGCAGGAACGCGACATTGCTGCGTTGGGTCTCCACCAGCGCCTGATTGGCGATTACGTTCATATAAGCCGTGACGGCATCCAGCAGCACGCCCTGTCCGGTGTTGCGTAATGCCTCGCGGCCCGACTGCACCTGAAATTCGGCGACGCGGACGCTGTTGGAGGTCTTGAAGCCGTTGAACAGAACCTGGTTCACGGTCACGCCGATTTGCCATGGTTTCAGGCCTGCACTTTGCAGCGTGTTGTCAGGCAGCACGTTGCGAACCGATTGCAATCCTGCGCTGAGGCTGGCGATGATTTGTGGCCGGTATCCCGCCAGCGCCTGCGGGACGTTTTCGTCGGTGGCGCGCTGTTGGGCTCGCGAGGCGTTGAGCTGCGGATTCGCTTGGTAGGCTTTGACCAGCGCATCCTGAAGCGTTTCGGCGTGAGCCGAACCGCCAAACAGTCCCAAAGCAGCCAAAAGCGCGCGCAGGCCCTTTCGATCAATTCCCCGTATTTGACGCCAGATCATTGTTTTCCGAAGCAATCCTGAAGGCGCCGGTCCCCGCCGAAACCTCATTCCACACCTTGTTTAGTCGGACAGCGCGCGATGGGCAAACCATCAGGGCGCGAAAACTTGCCGCTGTGACAATCCGGACCAAAACGCAGGACAACAGCCTTATTTGCTTGACCGCCGTACGTCCCGCCGTGAATTGTGCGGCCAATGGACGCGAGGCTGGCCGCCTGCACAATTGCCGGGCGGCACGGCGGTCCGTTGCCGCCCATCGGACTACGCAGAGACCTGATGCCGAAAATCTTTTCAGACGCCGAAGCCGTCGTGGACGACATCATCCGCGAGTGCGGCAAAAGACTGGTGGTCGGTCTTCCGCTTGGCCTTGGCAAGGCCAATCACATCATTAACGCGCTGGTGGCGCGCGCGGTCGCGGACGCTTCCGTTAGTCTGACGCTGTTCACCGCGCTGACACTGGAAAAGCCCACGCCCTCTGCGGACCTTGAGCGGCGCTTCATCGCGCCGGTGATCGACCGTCTGTTCGGCGCCTATCCCGATCTGGACTATGCGCGGCGGTTGCATGCCAAAACATTGCCGCCGAATATCGAGGTCATTGAATTCTTTTTTTTGGCGGGGCGCTGGCTGTATAACGCCTACGCGCAGCAGCATTACATTTCCGCCAATTACACCCATGCGGCCTCCTATCTGTTGACGCGCGGCGTCAATGTCATCACGCAGCTTGTGGCCAAGCGTGTGGTGGATGGTGAGACGCGCTATAGCCTGAGCTGCAATACCGACACCACACTCGATTTCCTAAATGCGCGCAAGGAAGGCCGCACTTCGTTCAAGATCGTCGGGCAGGTGAACTCCGAACTGCCGTTCATGCCAGGTGAGGGCGATCTTGCAGCGGATGAATTCCACGCGATCCTGGAAAGCAAGGACACTGAATTTTCGCTGTTCGCGCCTCCGTCTGAGCCGATCACCGACGCCAAATATGCGGCCGGGCTACACGCCGCGTCTCTCATTCGCGATGGCGGCACGTTGCAGATCGGTATCGGTCAGGTTGGCGACGCACTGGCGCAAGGCCTCGTCATCCGCCACCACGACAACGAACAATTCCGCCAGATCATCTCCCGCCTTTCGCCGGGGCAGATGCCACAGGAAAGTGCGTCGTTCGAGAAAGGACTTTATGGTGTCAGTGAAATGTTCTTCGAGGCATTTCTCGCCCTGATCGAGGCTGGCATCATCAAGCGTGAGGTCGACGGCGCGGTTCTGCACGCCGCGTTTTTTCTGGGTCCGAAATCGTTCTACCGCGCCTTGCGCGAAATGAGTCCGGAAGTGCGGGCACGCATTCAGATGACTGCGGTGTCGTTCACAAATGAGATCTATGGCGGCGAGGAAGCCAAACGCAAGGCACGCGTGGATGCGCGCTTCGTCAACAATGCAATGATGGCGACCCTGATGGGGGATGCGATTTCCGACGGCCTTGAAAACGGCCAGGTCGTGAGCGGAGTCGGCGGCCAGTATAATTTCGTGGCGCAGGCCTTCGCGCTGGAAGGCGCTCGCTCGATTCTTACCCTGGATGCAACGCGACAGAGCGGGCGCAAGCTGGTCTCGAACATCCGCTGGTCATATGGACACATCACGATCCCGCGCCATCTGCGCGATATCGTCATCACCGAATACGGTATCGCCGATCTGCGCGGCAAGTCGGATGCACAGGTCATCGCCGCGATGCTGTCCGCTGCCGACTCGCGCTTTCAGGATGAACTGATGCGCATGGCCAAGGACGCCGGAAAGTTGCCCGCATCTTACGACATTCCCGCAGCCCATCGCGACAACGTGCCGGAACGGATCGCCAAGGCACTTAAGCCCGCGCGCGAGAAGGGTCTGCTACCGGCGTTTCCGTTCGGAAGCGATTTCACCGAGACCGAGCAGCGTTTGATTCCGGCCTTGCAGATTCTCAAAGATGCGTCGGTGTCGCCGGCGAAACTGGCCGGTCTTGCGTGGCAGGGGCTGACAGCGAAACACCCAAATGCCGATGACGCCGCGTGTCTCGCGCGCATGCAACTCGACACGCCCGCGACGGCGTCGGATTTTATTTATCGCACGCTGCTGCGTGCCGCGCTGGCACAGACAGGAAACAGCTGACGGTCATCGTGCAAGACCGGCCGAAGCAGCGCCGGGCAGATATGTGTCAGACGAACAGCATGCGTGCGGCGGAGACGAGCGTTAGCGTGGCGCCCAGGCCGATGAGGATTTTTCCGATCAGGGCGACCCTGCTCCACACATCGTCTTGTCCGGAGATGGTCTGGGCGATGACGGTTTGGGCTTGAGGCAACGCCGCCATCTGTACCGGGGCGGCAGAGACTGGTGCTTCGGTGATCATGTCGCGATCGATATCGTTGAACTGGTCGGCGGCGGCGATCTGTACGCCATTGCTGGCTGTCTCGATCCCGGCCGTCTTATCCGGTTCGGCAAGTGTCGCAGGCGAATCGTTCGCTTGCATATCCCCTGGGGTCAGTTCGGCATGGGCATTGGCGATGGCAGGCGGCAGCGAAGACTGTTTTGCGGTCCGGGCCTGATCCTCGGTGGTCTCGTTTGTGGGACTTGCCGGTTTCACCTCGTCCTTGTTCACTTCGGCTTTGGCGGGCTTCCGGTCGGTTTGATGCAGCCTTGCGGATTTTTTGCTCGCATGCCGTTTGCCGGTATGAACCAGAACGAGCGGTTTGCCGGCGGAAGCCTGCGTCCCGGCGGCGGTTGCGGCGTCAGATGCCGCGATCAAGCAAAGCGACATTGCCGCGGCCGCGACGAGTGATCGTCCGATTGCCCTGTGCATGACATCGATCTCCTTGATGCCCCCGGGGTACCAAGAAACGCGCTGGCGTGACCGCACGGCGGCAAAATAAGGGATTCTTTTGTCCACCCCGTCAAAAAGATGGCAAAAATGATCGCCAGGAGCCGGGCCGCCAGTATCCGCGCGATTGCCATAACCACCTGTAACATCCTAGGAACGTGAACGTACTAACCGATAGGAGCGCCTGTTGCGCGGACGTGAAGATGAATGGACCGGCCTGATGCAGTCGGCCAACGCCGGTGACGACGTAGCCTATCAACGGCTCCTGAGGGCCGTCGCCCCGGTGCTTCGAGCGACAGCGCGGCGCGGACTTGTCAGGGCTGGCCAGGGTGCGGATCAGGCAGAGGATATCGTGCAGGACATTTTGCTCGCCGTGCATCTGAAACGGCACACATGGGACGATAAGGCCCCGTTCGCGCCATGGCTTTTCGCAATCGCGCGCAACAAGCTCATCGACGCACTGCGCAGGCGCGGCCGGCGTATCTTCGTCAATATCGACGATTTCGCCGAAACGCTGCCGGGCGAACAGGCGGAGGACACGATTCCGGCTACCGAAGTCACGACCCATCTGGCCACACTACCGGCCGGACAGCGCGACGTACTGCAATCGATTTCGGTCGACGGGTTGTCGATCAAGGAGACGGCGGCGAAACTGGCGATGAGCGAAGGGGCTGTGCGCGTGGCGCTGCACCGGGGACTTTCCAGCCTTTCGTCGCGTATGCAGAAAGAACAATGACCATGAAAACCGACGATCTGATCGCTTCTCTGGCGGCCGATAATTCCTGGCATCCCCGGCCCGTCTGGTTCGGGCTGCTGGCCGCGCTGATCGCTGCGCTGCCATTGTCCGGTTCGCTGTTCATGATGAATCTTGGCATGCGGCCTGATATCGCGACAGCCGTCCACAATCCGTTCTTCGATCTGAAATTTCTCATTACACTCGCGCTGGCCTCCGCTGCCGCGGCGCTCAGCCTTCATATGTCGCGCCCCGATGCGTCGTTGAAAGGGTGGCTGTGGCTTTTGGCGATCCCCGGGGGCATTCTTGGCATCGGTGTCGCCAGCGATCTTGCTGTCCAGCAGCGTTCGGGATGGGCGACGCGGTTGATCGGATCCAATTCAATGGTCTGCCTCACCGCAATTCCGCTTTTGTCGTTACCGTTCCTGGCGGCCGCACTGGCGACCCTGCGGCGCGGCGCGACTTCGCGTCCCGCACTGGCCGGTGCGTTTGCCG
>JAIERI010000223.1 GCA_019747015.1 Xanthobacteraceae bacterium | reverse complement strand
GGTCTTGGCGGAGGCGCCATACGCGGCGGCGGTGCCGGGCGCGCGACCGGAGCCGGCCGTGGTGGCGGCGCTGCGCGCGGCGGGGCCACCCGCGGAGGCGGAGCAACACGAGGCGGCGCAGACACTTGTGGCGTAGCTTGCGGCGTTACCTGGGGGGTGCCTCTTGGGGTTCGCCCCGGCCGGCCGCCATCCGGCCCATTGCGGCCAAATCCGGCACCCGGTCCGGCACCCGGAGTTGAGTTCGGTGGTGCATTCGGTTCTGCACCCGGCCCCCGGCCCGGACCGCGTCGTCCCGGCCCGCCTCTTCCGGCATCGGGTCCGCCCGCATTCGGATTGGCCAGATTTGGACTGGGTGCGCCCGGCACGCCTCCCCGGCCCGGCACCGGCAAGGCATTGCCGGGAGGCAATGGCTGCCCGTGCGGTGCTGCCGCATTCGGAAGTCCGCGACCTAGTGGAAGTCCATTCGGTCCGCCGCCCGGCTTTTGAATCACATTGGGCTGAACAGCATTCGGCACGGCGTTCGGAATCGCGCTCGGGTTGTTGGCGAAGCCGCGAGGACCGCGCGGGCCGCCGCGATCGCCCGTGCCCGGCGGGCGCAAATTCTCGCGCGGATTGATCATGGCGCTTGGCGGACGCGGCGCCTTGCCCTCCTGAATCAGAGTAGCGCGCTGAGCCACCGACGGCGGCAACGACGCGCCGGCAGCGAATGCGCGGGGGCCGCGTTGACCGCCCGGACCGTTGAACTGGTTCGCTCCGCCCGGCCGGTTGATGACGTTGTTGATCACCGCACGGTTATGGATGTTGGCGAAGAGGATGCTGTTCTGCGGCGGGCGCACATAGATCGGCGGACGGATAAAGATCGGAATCGGAATGAAGATCGGCTGCGGCAGCACGTAGACGTCATCGACGTAGGCCGGCGGCGGCAGATCGATGAAGTCCGGCGGCGGCGGCGGCAGGAAATACACCGGCGCCGGCGGCGGCGGCGCAAAGTCGAATTCAGGATCGGAGAACATCAGCACCGGACGATCGACATAGGCGTATTCATCCGGCGGCGGCGGCGGCACGTCGTAATCGAGCATGGTGAATTGCGGCGGCGGCTCGAGCGCGGCGGCGAGATAAGACAGGCGGCGGCGTGCGTCGTCGGCATGCGGGCCGTTCGGATAGCGCCGCAGATAGGACCAATAGGCGTCGGGCGTATCGGCGCGATAGGTGCGCCGCCAGATGATCGCCTCGCGCCGCGCCGCGACGATGACCCGAACGCGCTTGGCCATCGGATCGCCGGGATAGGCCGCGATGAAATCGTCATAGCCTTGCAGCGTGTCGCGATCGAGCGCGGCGGCATAGGCGTCCTGCGCCGACAGATCGCGGATCGGCTTGGCGCGCATCGAAGCGGTCTGGTCAGGTGTCGCTTCCGGCGGTGCGTCCGGCGCGCGGTCGAAGAACACGAATTGCGAGTCGATCTTCTGCGTGTCCCACGGCACCTGCGCGCCCTTGGTGACGTCGTTGACGCGCAGCCGCACGCGGTTGAACAACTCGGGCAGCGGCAGACCGCCGGAGCGGATCATCTCCGCCAGGGCCTGTGCATAGGCGCCGTAATTGCCGGTCTCTTCGGGGGCGACGGTGCCGGGCGCGGCGTTGAAGGCGATCAGCAGGCGCGGATCTGGCTCGACCAGCGCAAGGCCGCTGGCGATCTTCTGGCCCGGGGCGCTTTCGATAAACGGCTGTTCGCGCGCGGCATCGAGGACAAAGACACCGGCCTTCAGCGGCAGCGCCGACAACTGGCGCATGTAGTCACTGATACGCAATCCCTCGACCGGGATATCGACGTCGCGGCTCAGCGTGGAATCGACCGGGATGAAATAATTCTCGCCGCTGAACTGCAGGCCGTAACCCGACAGATAGACCACCGCGACGGTATCGGGGCCGGAAGCCTCGGCCTTCTGGATGAAATCACGGAAGCTGGTGCGCAGCGTGTTGCCATCAAGATCGCGCGCGCCGACCACATCGAATCCGGCAGCCTGCAAGGTCTGCGCGATCAGGCCGGCGTCATTGGCGGCGGTGGCGAGCGGAGCCTTCTGATACGCCCCGTTGCCGATCACCAGCGCGATGCGTTTTTCCGTTTGCTGGGCCGAGGGTGGCGGCGGCTGATCCGGCGGCGCAGGCTGCTGCGCGTGCGCGCTTCCGACCAATAATCCACCGAGCAGAAATCCGGTGAGCAAAAATCCGGCAAGCGCCGATCCAGCCGCGGCAATCGAAAGGCTTCCGCTCAAACGCATCTTCATCCAACCGGTCCCCTCTTCATCATCGCACATCCAGCGCGCATCCACCTGAACATTGTTTGAACGAAAAGCGCTTGGAATGAGGCAACGCAGACGTGATGCAAAGGATGTTGCGGCTTTTTGTCAGACCGTCTCCACCCGCTCGACGCCCGGCACCGCCTTGAGTGCGCCGGCGATCTGCGGCGATACCTTGAAACGGCCCGGCAGTTTCATCTCCACCTCGGTCTGCAGATCGAGCATCATCACCAGCGTGACCTCGCCGTCCGAACTGGACGGCGTCGCCACAGGCTTCGAGCCTGGAAAACGGCTGACATCGCCCGCAGGCGCAACGCGGCCCGGCTCGCCGCCAGCCAGGCGCTTGGCGATCGACTCCAGCGGTTTTTCGTCCCGCACGAAAATCCGCAGACCCTTCTGGGTTTTCGCCGCCGCAGCATCGAGCGGTTCGGCATGGGCAATGCGCGCGCGCACGTCTTCACCCTGCAATTCGGCCGCAAGCTGCAGCAGCACTGCGGTACCGGGCTCCAGCACATCGCGATATTGCGCAAGCCCCTCGGAAAACAGCACCGCCTCGAAATGGCCGGTGGGATCGGACAGACCCATGATGCCCATCTTGTTGCCGGTCTTGGTACGCCGCTCCATGCGCGACACCACGGTGGCGGCGACGCGGCCCGCCGTCGCGCCGGTCTTCACCGCGCGGGAGAATTCGCTCCACGACTGCACGCGCAGCCGCTTGAGCGCGAGCGCGTAATCGTCGAGCGGATGGCCGGACAGGAAAAAGCCGATGGCGTCGTATTCGCGGCGCAGCCGCTCCGCCGGCAGCCATGGCTCGACCGCGGGCAGAATAATCGAGGGCGCATCCGCCATGCCGCCGAACATGTCGTTCTGGCCGGTGGCCGATGCTGCGTGATCGCGCTGGCAGGCAGCGAGAATGGCGTCCGCGCCGGCGAACACCGCCGCGCGGTTCGGGTTGAGCGTGTCGAACGCACCGGCGGCGGCAAGGCTCTCCAGCACGCGCTTGTTGATGGCACGGGGCGAAACGCGCGAGGCGAAATCCGCCAGTGAGGTGAACGCACCGTTGGCGCGCGCCTCGACGATCATTTCCACCGCCTGCGCGCCGACGCCCTTCAGCGCCGAGAGCGCGTAATGGATGGTGTTGCCGCCGACGGTGAAGGTCGCGCCGGACAGATTGATCGAAGGCGGCTCGAGCTTGATGCCGAGCCGCTGCGCCTCGGCGCGAAACTCCGACAGCTTGTCGGTGTTGTTCATGTCGAGCGTCATCGAGGCGGCGATGAACTCAACCGGATAATGCGCCTTCATGTAGGCGGTCTGGTAGGACACCAGCGCGTAGGCCGCCGCGTGGCTCTTGTTGAATCCGTAATCGGCAAACTTCGCCAGCAGTTCGAAAATCGTGTCGGCCTGGCCTTTCGGGATGCTGCGCTCAACCGCGCCGGACGTGAAGCGTGCGCGCTGCTGCTCCATTTCCTTTCTGATCTTCTTGCCCATCGCACGGCGCAACAGATCGGCCTCGCCGAGCGAGAAGCCCGCCATCGCCTGCGCGATCTGCATCACCTGTTCCTGATAGATGATGACGCCGAATGTTTCCTTGAGGATCGGCTCCAGCATCGGATGCAGGTATTCAGGTTCTTCGTCGCCGTGCTTGCGCGCGCAATAGGTCGGGATGTTCGCCATCGGACCCGGACGATAGAGCGCGACCAGCGCGATGATGTCCTCGAAACGGTCGGGCCGCATGTCGACCAGCGCGCGGCGCATGCCCTGACTTTCAACCTGGAACACGCCGACCACATCGCCCCGCGCCAACATCTCGAAACTCGGCTTGTCGTCGAGCGGCAGTTTGGCGAGATCGATCTCGACGCCGCGCTGTCTCAAGAGCTTCACCGCGAGATCGAGCACGGTCAGCGTTTTCAGGCCGAGGAAGTCGAACTTCACCAGACCCGCCGGCTCGACCCATTTCATGTTGAACTGGGTCACCGGCATGTCGGATTTCGGATCGCGGTACATCGGCACGAGTTCGCTGAGCGGCCGGTCGCCGATCACGATGCCGGCGGCATGGGTCGAGGCGTGGCGCGTCAACCCTTCCAGCTTCTGGGCGATATCGAAGGCACGCGCCACCACCGGGTCTTCCTCGGCGAAGGCCTGCAATTTCGGTTCGCTGGCGATGGCCGCGGCGAGCGTCACCGGCGCCGCAGGATTTTGTGGCACCAGCTTGGTGAGCTTGTCCACCTGGCCATAGGGCATCTGCAACACACGTCCGACGTCGCGCAGCACGCCGCGCGCCTGCAGCGTGCCGAAGGTGATGATCTGCGCGACCTGATCGCGGCCGTAACGCTGCTGCACGTATTTGATGACCTCGTCGCGGCGGTCCTGACAGAAGTCGATGTCGAAGTCGGGCATCGACACGCGCTCGGGATTGAGGAAGCGCTCGAACAGCAGGCCGAAACGCAACGGATCGAGGTCGGTGACGGTGAGCGCGTAAGCGACCAGCGATCCCGCGCCCGAGCCGCGGCCCGGACCGACCGGAATGCCCTCTGACTTCGCCCACTGGATGAAGTCGGCGACGATCAGGAAGTAGCCCGCGTAGTTCATGCGTGCGATGACGTCGATCTCGAAGGCGAGACGCGCGCGGTAATCCTCCTCGCTCATGCCTTGCGCGAGCCCGTGCGCGGCGAGGCGCATGGTCAGCCCCTCCTCGGCCTGACGGCGCAGCTCATTGGCCTCGGCGCTTTCCGCATCCGCAGCGTCCGCGCTGCCGACAACGGTGAAGCGCGGCAGGATCGGCTTGCGGGTTTGCGGTCGGAACGAACAGCGCTGCGCGATCTCGACGGTCGAGGCCAGTGCCTCCGGCAGATCGGCGAACAGCACCGCCATTTCGGCGCGGGTCTTGAACCGATGCTCGGGGGTGAGATGATAACGGTCGGTCTCCGCGACCAGACGTCCGCCCGCGATACACAGTAGCGCATCGTGCGCCTCGTAATCGTCAGCGGTGGCGAAATACGGCTCGTTGGTCGCAACCAGCGGCAGGCCCTTGGCGTAAGCAAGGTCGATCAACGCCGGTTCAACGCGCCGCTCGGCCTCGAGACCATGCCTTTGAAGCTCGACATAGAGCCGGTCGCCGAACAGCGCCATCAGCCGCTCGGTCCGTGCAACGGCGAGCGCGCCCTGGTCGGCGGCAAGCGCCAGCGAGACCGGGCCTTCTGGCCCGCCGGTCAGCGCGATCAGACCCTCGCTCTCACTCTCCAGCCAATTCAGTTTGATGTGCGGCGGCTCGTTCACGGGCGTCTCGAGAAACGCGCGCGAGTTCAGCCGCATCAGGCTGCGATACCCCTTTTCACTCGCCGCCAGGAGCACGATGCGCGCGGGGGCCGCGCCAAGCGCGTTACGCACTGTCGGATCCTGATCGCCGAAATCCACCGCCAGCCCGCAGCCGATCAAAGGCTGGATGCCGGAGGTCGCCATCTTGTCGGAGAATTCCAGCGCGCCGAACATGTTGTCGGTGTCGGTCAGTGCCAGCGCCGGCTGATGATCCGCCTTGGCGAGTTCAGCCAGATGCGCGATTTTCATCGCGCCCTCCAGCAGCGAATAGGCCGAATGGAGGTGCAGATGGACAAATCCGGGATTCGGCATGGATGTCTTCAGTTGGAAACAGATGGGATCGGCAAGGACCGCCGACTCAGCCGCTCAATGGTGACGATGCGGCACGGCGCTGTCCATGCTCGGCATCGCGTGGCACCTATCTGTCATCCTTTTCCCCAAGCAGAGGGCAAAGGACGCATAAAGGGCGATACTGGACCGCTGATATTGGACCGCTCATGTTGGCCCAATCCTTCAGAGTTGAGGGATCAACTGGGCCCAGATCGCGATCATGCCGACGAACAACACGATCGATGTTAGCGACGCAGCTTCTTCCACGAATGTCCGCAACATTTTCATGCTCCTCTTCATCGTTCTGCGACTTTGTCCTGCAACACTCCCAAAATGCCGGGACTCATCTAGAACATAAGAAGAACAATGTTCTCTTTTCGTTCTTTCGTCAAGGGCATCTCCACCCGCCCCCTGATGCGGGTGCCGAACAAGGCTAACAAAACGTAACGAAGCCGAAAAACCTGCGTGAAATTGAACTTCTCCGGCGAACGTGTGTTGACGCGGAACCGGCAAAGATGTGAGGGAACGGGCACCGTTCTGAACATAGGAGACGACAATGCGCAGCCTGATTCTTGCCGCCTTTGCATTTGGCATATTGGCGTTCGGAACACTTGCGGCATTGTCGCCGACCCCCGCCGCCGCCTTTTTCGAAAATTACAATCTGCCGTTTTGCATGAAAGGCCGCGATTATCCGGGCGTGGGCGATTGCAGATTTCCCACCTACGCAGCATGTGCCGCCGATGCGGCGGGGCGCGGCATGTATTGCGACGTCAACCCGTTCGCCACCAGATACGAATATGCGCCGCGCCGCGCACGACGCCATCGCGCGGTTTATTGAGGCTGAGTTGCTCGGGGCCGCGTTGCTTCGGTGAAGCTACTTTGAGCGGAAGCTGTCCTGCAAAAAGCGGAGAATTCAAATGATGCGACCGATGCTGTTTGGCGTACTCGCATTATCCTTCGCGCATATCGGATCGGCGCGTGCCCAGATCGACTATCCCTACTGCATCCATGTTTACTCGCGGGATCAGTATGTCGATTGCAGCTTCTCAACCATGGCGCAGTGCAAGGCGACGGCGTCGGGCCGTCCGGCGCAATGTTATCTCGACCCCTTCTATAAGGGCCGGCCGGGAAGCGCCTATTATGTTGGTCCTCGCTACCGGCATAATCTCGACGGCTTTTACGATCCCTACACGGTGCAGGAGCCTGCCGCGCAGCCGCGCCGGCCTCACAAGCATCGCCGCACTGGGCATCACAGCCGAAGTTAATCCAGCTCGACGACCTGCCCGCCGGCGAGCGACACGCGACGGTCCATCTGCGCGGCCAGCGCCATGTTGTGGGTCGCAATCAGCATCGCCACCTGCGTCGCCTTCACAAGCTGCATCAGCGCGCCGAACACATGATCGGCAGTGTGCGGATCGAGATTGCCGGTCGGCTCGTCGGCGAACAGCACCCGCGGCGCGTTGGCAACCGCGCGGGCGATGGCAACGCGCTGCTGCTCGCCGCCGGACAGTTCGGCGGGACGATGGGTGACGCGCTCGGCAAGGCCGAGATAAGCGAGAATTTCCTTCGAGCGCGCCACGGTCTCCTTGCGCGGCAGACCGCGGATCATCTGCGGCATCATGACGTTTTCGAGCGCGGAGAATTCCGGCAGCAAACGGTGCGACTGATAGACGAAGCCGATATCGGTGCGCCTGATCTGGGTGCGATCGGCATCCGACAGGCTGGAGGTCGCGGTGCCGCCGATATAAACCTCGCCCGCATCGGGCTGCTCCAACAAGCCGGCGATATGCAGCAGCGTCGATTTGCCGGTGCCGGAGGGCGCCACCAGTGCCACCGACTGGCCGGGCCACAGCGCGAGCTTGGCGCCTTTGAGAATGTTCAGTGTTTCCTCACCCTGCCGGTAATGGCGATGGATGTCGTGCAGAAACACAACCGGCGTGTCATTGCTCCCCTGCTCCATCGGTATGCTCACTCATACCTCAGGGCTTCGATGGGATCGAGGCGCGCGGCGCGCCATGACGGATAGAGCGTGGCGAGGAACGACAGTGTCAGCGCCATGATGACGACGGCGGCGGTCTCGCCGAAATCGACTTCGGCGGGCAGCTTGGAGAGGAAATACAGTTCCGGCGAAAACAATTCGGTCGAGGTGAGCCATGAGATGAATTGGCGGATCGACTCGATGTTCATGCAGATCACAAGGCCGAGCAGCAAGCCGACGAGCGTGCCGACCACACCG
>JAIERI010000054.1 GCA_019747015.1 Xanthobacteraceae bacterium | reverse complement strand
ACCGACGCCACCGCGATGTCAGTCAACGCCTTGGTGACGCGCATGACCGGCCAAACGCCGCCGATATCGCACAGCGCGATGAGCAGCGCAGCTTCCGATTTCATACGCCGCAAAAGCCGCATGATCTCGGCTTCATTCGCGTCATCCGCCGCGTCTCGTACAGTCTGCGCGACCAACGCGGCGATGTGCGAATCCGGATCACTCTGCAACAGGCGTATGACGCGGGACACGTCCGCGCGCATCAAGTCGAAAAGATATGGGGAAGATTCCGCGATGCCTTCAAAGATCGCCTTCGCATGCGGATGATGCGCGGCGATGTCCTGCAAGATACGGGCTTGGCCGGGGGGGCAATCTGCAAACCAGTCCGCGATGCGGCGGCGCGCGTCGTCGGGTGCAAATAATTGCGGCCCGGTGGTGAAGCGCGCGGCCAGAGAGATGCCGTCAGCATCACCGGTCGCGAGAAGACTCATAACTAGTGCCCACTTTTCGAAGTCCGCGCTCGCTCGCCGCAACCACTTTCCGGGGACTTCGGAAAGTCATGGGCACTAGCGAATTTATAATTCTAGCGCCGCTTTCGATCTGAAGTTCCTGAAGAAATTTTGCCGCGCGTGAATCAGGGACTTCAGATCGGCGGCGCTAGGGTTTGTTCCACGGCACGGCGGGTGCTGGCAAGTGGAACGGCAAGCGGAAGGGCATGAGGAATGGTGATGGCCGCACGTAGTCCGGGTTCGGCGTCGCTGAGCCGCAGTTCGCCGCCATGCAGGGTCGCGACCGCGGCGGCGAGGCTCAACCCCAGTCCCGATCCGGGCTGGGTGCGGCTCGCCTCCAGACGCACAAAACGCTCCATTGCGCGCGCGCGATCGGCGGCGGGAATGCCGGGACCGTGATCGATGACGCTGAAGCGGACACCGGCGCCGTCGGGCCGTGCCTCGATCAGAATATCGGGACGTTCTGTCTCGCCTGCGGAATTGCCCGCCGGCGCGGCGACCGGCTTGCCGTATTTGATCGCGTTCTCGACCAGATTGGCGAGCGCCTGGCTGATGAGTTCGCGGTTGCCGTGAATGGTTACAGGCTGCGCCTCGACCGACAGGGTCAACCCCTTATCCTCGGCAAGCGGCTCGTAAAGCTCCTGAATGCCATGAGCGATTTCGGCGGCGTCGAAATCCACCATGTTGTCGCGCGCCTGTCCGGATTCAGCGCGCGCGATCATCAGCAGCGCGTTAAAGGTGCGGATCAGGCCGTCGGACTCCTCGATGGTCCGCTCCAGCGCAGCGCGATATTCGCCTTCGTTGCTGGATTTGGCGAGCGCATCCTCGGCGCGATTGCGCAGCCGTGTCAGCGGAGTCTTCAGATCGTGCGCGATATTGTCGGAGACCTCCTTCAGCCCTGCCATCAGCGCCTCGATGCGCTCCAGCATGGCGTTGAGATTTTCCGCGAGACGATCGAGCTCGTCACCGCTGCGTCCCACCGGCACGCGCTCGGACAGATCGCCTGCCATGATCCGCTGCGTGGTACCGGTCATTGCGTCGATGCGATACAGCACGCGCCGTGCGACGAAAACGCCGCCGCCGAGGCCAAGCAGAAGAACGATAATCACAGACCACTGCGCTGCCTTGGCGACGATGCCGAACAGGCGGCGGCGCTCTTCGAGGTCGCGCCCGATCAGAAGCCGGAAGCCGCCCGGAAGCTCGGCGACACGCGCCAATGCAAAATGGCTTCGCGTGTCGGTCTCATCAAGCCGCCGGTAATAGGTATCGACCCAGCCGGGCTTGTCCATCACGCCGGGCTGCAGAGAGCCGACATTGCCGGCCACCGCCTGACCCTGTGGCGTGGTGACAAGATAGAGATTGGCGCCCGGACGCAGCGCGCGGTTCTCGATGGCGAACACCAGCCCGCGAATGCCGCCGCTTTTGAATTGATCGGAGAGTTCGACGAGTTCGCCATCGACCGTCTCGCTGATCTGGTCGGTGATCATGCGCCGCGTGTTCCAGGCGAAATAGCCCAGCAGCGATGCCGCGAACAGCGCGAACAGCAACAGATAAACCAGCGTCAGCCGAAACGCCGTGGTGCGGATCAGTTTACCGAATGCCGTCACGGATCATGTATCCGGCGCCGCGAATGGTGTGCAGCAATGGCCGTTCGTGGCCCTTGTCGATCTTCGAGCGAAGGCGCGAGATGTGAACGTCGATCACGTTGGTCTGCGGATCGAAATGATAATCCCAGACGTTTTCCAGGAGCATGGTGCGTGTCACCACTTGCCCGGCATGTTTCATCAGATATTCGAGCAGGCGAAACTCGCGCGGCTGCAAAGTAATCTCGGTCTTGCCGCGCGTCACACCATGTGACAGCCGGTCCAGCTCAAGATCGCCGACACGATAGACGGTCTCCTCCGACGGGCCGCCATGACGGCGCGACAGAACCTCGACACGCGCCAGCAATTCGGCGAAGGCATAGGGTTTCGGCAGATAATCGTCGCCGCCGGCGCGCAGGCCCTTGATGCGGTCGTCGACCTGGCCGAGCGCGGACAGGATCAGCACCGGGGTGCGGATGCCCTTGTCGCGCAGCGTGCCGATCAGCGATAAACCGTCGCGCTTGGGCAGCATGCGGTCGATCACCAGCACGTCGTAGTCGCCAGACTCGGCAAGCGCCAGCCCGTCCTCGCCATCGCTGGCGAGTTCAGCGATGTGGCCGACCTCGCGAAAAGCTTTCACGAGATAGTCGGCGGATTCGCGGTCGTCCTCGACAATGAGCAGGCGCATCTCTGATTCGGCCGAAGGAAAAACAATATCGCTTTTGGTCACCATGGCGCGGACACCACCCTGAAGCAAGACAGCACATCCCCGTCGGCAAAAAGACGGGCGGTGAAGCTGGGGAAACTTCACCGCCCGCCGGCACAACCTTACAACGGAGGGGGGCTTATTCCGCGGCAAGGTAACTCGTGAACAGCGCGCGATCAGCCTTTGCCGACCGGCACCGCGACAAAGCGCGAAGAGTCGCCGGTGCGGACCCGGACGAGAACGCTGTTCTTGTTGTCGGCCCGCGCTGCGGTGAGCGCATCGCGAACCTCGTTCGGTGTACCGACCAGCTTGCCGGCGACTTCGAGAATGACGTCGCCTTCCTTGAGGCCGCGCTCGGCGGACACACCGCTCTGATCGACATTGGTGACCACGACACCTTCCTTGCCGGCACCGGCAACCGACGACGCAGGCGCCAGTGTCAGTCCAAGGTTGGGCACGGATGTGCCCTTGGTCGCTTTGCCGCCGTCATCGTCAGATCCGAGATCGACCTTCGCGGCCTTGGCGTTCGGCAACTCGCCGAGCGTCAAGGACAGGATCTTGTCCTGACCCTTGTGGAAGACGACGAGCTTGATCGTCGCACCGGGCGCCATGCCGCCAATGGTACGGGCGAGTTCGCGCGCATCCTTCACCGGCTGATCGTTGACCCGGGTGATGACGTCGCCCGATTCGACGCCGGCCTTCGCCGCCGGGCCATTAGCTTGCGGCTCGGCCACCAGCGCGCCTTCGGTCTTCTTCAAACCGAGGCTGTCGGCGATCTCCGGCGTCACCGGCTGAATCTGGACACCAATCCAGCCGCGGCTGACGGTGCCCTTGTCTTTAAGCTGGGCGATGACAGTCTTTACGGTGGAGGCCGGGATCGAGAATGCGATTCCGACACTGCCGCCGGACGGCGAATAGATCGCGGTGTTGACGCCCATCACCTCGCCCTGCGTGTCGAAGGCCGGACCGCCGGAATTGCCCTTGTTCACCGGGGCGTCGATCTGGATGAAATCATCATATGGACCGTTGCCGATGTCGCGACCACGGGCCGAGACGATGCCCGCCGTCACCGTGCCGCCGAGGCCGAACGGATTGCCGACCGCGAGTACCCAGTCACCGATGCGCGGCTGACCGTCGGACAGTTTTGCGAATGGAAAATCGCTGCGACCTTCGACCTTGATGAGCGCCACATCCGTGCGCTGATCGGTGCCGATGACTTTCGCATTGTAGGTCTTGCCGTCGTCGGTGGTCACTTCGACCGTATCGGCGCCATCAACGACATGGTTGTTGGTAACGGCATAGCCGTCCGCCGAAATGAAGAAGCCCGAGCCCTGACCGGTCACGACACCGCCACGGCCACCGCGTGGACCACGGCCACCCGGGAATCCATCCGGACCGCCGAAGCGGCGGAAGAAACGCTCCATTGGCGAGCCCGGGGGGAACGGATTGTCGCTATCGGTGCTATCGCTCGAGACCTGCTTTTCGTTGATCTTGACGCGCACCGAGATCACCGACGGCTTCACGCGCTCGACGATATCGGCAAAACCGACCGGCTGCTGAACCTGACGGACGTCCTTGTTCACCTGCGCATGCGCGCTGGTGGTGAGAAAATCACCTTGCGGCGCGCCAAGGCCATAGGCGGCGACGCCGAGGCCCGCAACCACCGAGGCCATCAACGCGAATTTACGCGCGGAGAACAGCGAACGGCGGGGAGCGACATAAGACGGGAAGTTTGAAAAATCGGACTGGCGGTCGGACATAAAAATCTCCAGGCGGAAACGAGGTGGGGAATCTCGCGGTGCCATGCGGGCACCTGACGGCCTGAAGATGAGGCGCGCGGCCTTACCGCGCGCTGACGGGGAAATTAATGTTTTGTAATATGGGCGGATATGGATGCGACAATTTGGGCGTGACGATCGGGCAGGACGATCAAACAGACGCTTCATGCGCACCCGATGGCGTTACTTCGCCAGCGCGTCTCGCTCTTTAATCAGCTTTTCGAGTTCTTCGGTTTGCTGGGCGATGCGGTCCGCATTGCGCTCCTCATCCTGACCGCCCGACTGCGCGGCCGCCTGTTCCACAAGCTGGCGGATATTGTCGCGAAGGATGGCGATGCGGTCTTCGAGTTCCGGCAAAGACAGGGTGCTTTTGTCGCTCATGACGTTGTCTCCTTGACGTTCAGATGATCCGGTGCGGGTTTCTCTGCAATCAGCTCTTCCAGCCGCGCTTCTTCGTCGGGGCTGAGTTCAAACAGGGCACCATCCTGCGCGGTGCGCGAACGCCGCCGGTAATACAGCCAAAGCCCGAAGGCACCGCCGAACAGCACTGCAGGCGTCAGCAGCCACAATAGCAGTGTATGACCCTCGACACGCGGTTTGAGCAATACGAATTCGCCGTAGCGCGACACCAGAAAATCGATCACCTGTTGGTCGCTGTTGCCGGCCGCGATCCGCTCGCGCACCAGAAGGCGCAGATCGCGCGCCAGCGGCGCGTCGGAATCATCGATCGATTGATTCTGGCAGACCATGCAGCGCAATTGTTGGGACAGCGCCCGCGCGCGTTGTTCCTGCACGGGATCGGCCATGATCTCGTCCGGCTGCACGGCGTGGACGATGCCGGGCATGATTGTCAGTACCAAAACAAACGCGATAAAGATGCGTTTCATCGCCCTACTCCGCCGCCTGCAAGGCGCCGGAATTCTTGTCGCTGGCCTTCGCCGGCTTTGGCGCGCCGACGCGCAGACGGCGATCCGACAGCGACAGGACTCCGCCTAGCGCCATCAACACCGGACCGAACCAGATCAGCAGCACCAGCGGCTTGTAATAGACGCGCACCGCTATCGCGCCATCGGCGTTGCTTTCGCCGAGCGAGATATAGACCTGGCTCGCGCCGCGCGTCAGCAGCGCGGCTTCCGTCGTCGACGAGCCGCGCGCCGGGAAATTACGCTTCGAGGGTGTCATCACGCCAACAACGTCACCATCGTGCGTCACGGTGAAACGCGCGACCTGCTCGCGGTAGTTCGGACCCTGTTGTTGAACGACATCGTCAAGCTGCGCGCTGTACGACCCGACCTGCGCGATGTCGCCGGGCCGCATGGTGGCGATCTTCTCGGCGTTCCACGTGCTTTCACAGACAATCCCGATCAGCGCGATACCGAGGCCGGCATGCGCGAATGCCGCGCCCCAGTTCGAGCGGGGCAATCCGCACGCGCGAGCAAATGATGTGGCGAGCGGCGCGCCGAACAGATTGACACGCTGGGCGAGATCGGTGATCGCGCCGCCGATCACGAACACCGCGACGCCGATCATCAGCGGCGCGAGCGCGCTGCCGCCGCGCGTCCACGCCCAGACAATTGCGAATGTCACGAGCGCCGCAATCCCCGCCGCCAGCAGGCGCTGCGCCGCACCGGCAAGATCGCCACGCTTCCATGCCAGCAGCGGGCCGAATGGCACCGCCAGCAGCAGCGGCAGAAACAGGGGTGCAAACGTCAGATTGAAGAACGGCGCGCCAACCGAAATCTTGTCACCGGTCAGGATTTCGAGAGCCAAGGGATAAAGAGTGCCGACAAAAACCGTGACGCAGGCCGTGGTGAGAAACAGATTGTTCAGCACCAGCGCGCCCTCGCGCGAGATTGGCGCGAACAGCCCGCCCTGCTTCAACGCACTCGCGCGCCACGCATAAAGTGTGAGGCTGCCGCCGATGAACACACACAGGATGAGAAGAATGAACACGCCGCGCGCCGGATCGGTGGCAAACGCATGCACCGATGTGAGAACGCCCGAGCGCACCAGAAACGTGCCGAGCAGCGACAATGAGAAGGTCAGGATTGCAAGAAGAATGGTCCAGACCTTCAGCGCGTCACGCTTTTCCATCACCAGAGCAGAATGGAGCAGCGCGGTGCCCGCGAGCCAAGGCATCAGCGAAGCATTCTCCACCGGATCCCAGAACCACCAGCCGCCCCAGCCGAGTTCGTAATAGGCCCAGTACGACCCCATCGCGATGCCGAGCGTCAGGAAGATCCACGCCATCAGCGTCCACGGCCGCACCCAGCGCGCCCATGCCGCGTCGATGCGCCCTTCAAGCAACGCGGCCACGGCGAACGCAAACGAAATAGAGAAGCCAACATAGCCGAGGTAGAGCATCGGCGGATGCACCGCGAGGCCGATGTCCTGCAACACCGGATTGAGATCCCGGCCCTCGATCGGCGGATTGGCGATGCGCGCAAACGGATTCGATGTGAGGAGAATAAAGAGATAGAACGCCGTGCCGATCCACGCCTGCACCGCCAGCACATGCGCGCGCAAGGACAATGGCAGATTATTGCCGAACGCGGCGACCAGCGCGCCGAACAGGCCGAGGATCATCACCCACAGCAGCATCGAGCCTTCGTGGTTTCCCCACACGCCAGTAATTTTATAGATCAGGGGTTTCAGCGAATGCGAATTCTCATACACATTCACCACCGAAAAATCGGAGGTGACATGCAGCGTCACCAGCGCGGCGAATGAGGCCGCGACGAAGGCGAACTGCGCCAGCGCGGTTGAGCGCGCGACATTCATCAAGCCGGGATCGTGCAGCCGCGCGCCGATGATGGGAACGAACGACTGGATCAGCGCCAGACCAAGCGCCAATACCAAGGCATAATGTCCCGCTTCCGCGATCACTGTGTCGCTCCGCCGCCGGAAGACGTCTTGAGACCGGATGCGGCATTGCCATCCCGCCAAACGCCTTCCTTCTTCAATTCATCAGCCACGGCTTTGGGCATATAGGTCTCGTCATGCTTGGCCAGCACGGTATCGGCGCGAAACACGCCACCGGTATCGAGCGCGCCTTCCGAGATCACGCCCTGCCCTTCGCGGAACAGATCGGGCAGAATGCCCTGATACGTCACCGGCACTTTTGCATGTCCATCGGTGACTTCAAAGCGAACCTGCAACTGATCGCCGCGCACCAGCGAGCCCTTCTCGACCAGACCGCCGAGACGAAAGCGCTGGCCGGGCACGATATGCTGCTCGGCGATTTTTCCGGGCGTGGCAAAAAACGTGATCGAGCTTCGCATCGCGTTGAGCACCAGACCGACGGCGAGCGCCAGCACCGCGAGCGCGCCTCCGATCATAGCCAGTCGCCGCTGCTTGCGCGTCATCAGGAATTATCCAAACCGAGATTTTTGAGCCCGTCGTTGAGCTGCTTCAGCCGTTCGGGGTTTTTTGCAACCGCCTGGCGCGCATCTGCGAGGGCGGTCTTCGCCTTGTCGGTGTCGCCAAGAACCATATAGGCCCGCACCAGCCGCAGCCAACCCTCGACATCGTCGCCATTGTCCTTGAGGCGCTTCGCCAGACGATCA
>JAIERI010000069.1 GCA_019747015.1 Xanthobacteraceae bacterium | reverse complement strand
GCCCGAAGTGATCGGCGTGGTCACATCTCCGACCGGCGCGGTGATCCGCGACATTCTGCACCGGCTGGAGGATCGCTTCCCGCGCCGCGTGCTGGTGTGGCCGGTACGGGTGCAGGGCGAGGGTTCTGCCGAACAGATCGCCGCAGCCATCAACGGCTTCAATGCACTCCCGGAAGGCGGAAAAATTCCGCGGCCAGATCTGCTCATCGTCGCGCGCGGTGGCGGCTCGCTGGAAGATCTCTGGTCGTTCAACGAAGAGATCGTAGTGCGCGCGGCGGCGGCGAGCATGATCCCGCTGATCTCGGCGGTGGGCCACGAGACCGATATTACGCTGATTGATTTCGCCGCCGACAAACGCGCGCCGACGCCGACAGCGGCGGCCGAGATGGCGGTGCCGGTGCGCGCCGAACTGGCGGTGGAAATTTCAAGTCTGGCGCGTCGCAGTTTTTCCTGCTGGCAACGCGGGCAGGAAAGCCGGCGCAATGAACTGCGCGGTGCGGCGCGCGCGCAGCCCAAGGCACATGATATTCTTTCCATTCCGCGCCAGCGCCTCGACCGCGCAGGGGCACAACTGCCGCGCGCGCTGCGAGCCAATGCCCATGTTTATGACCGGCGGTTATCGGCAGTGGCCGGGCGGCTCACCGTCACCATGCTGAAAACACAGATCGCGCGTGGCAGGGAAACGGTCGCCAGGCTGGCAACAAGCACGCGGCGTTGTGCGGATTTGCATATACGCCAACGTGAGACCCGATTGGGATACGTCTCGCAGCTCCTGAAGGCTTTGTCTTATAAGGGCGTGCTGGCGCGCGGCTTCGCACTAGTGCGCGACGGTCAGGGGCATCCTCTCCACGCAGCAGCGGACATTGGCCCCGGCGCACCACTCAGCATCGAATTTGCCGACGGGCGCATCGGCGCAATTGCAAATGTCAAGAGTGAGGCACCCTTGGCGAAACCAAAGTCAGCGCCAAAACGTCCCGCCAATTTAGGCGCCAAAAAGGTTCAGGGCGATCTTTTCTGAACCTTCAGAGGGGTTCACAATTGCCGCCGTCTGCTTATATTGAGTTGGATAAAAGGACGACAGCGTGCTCAATAAATTCGGACCGTCAGGCCACGGCGAAGCCAAGCTTGAATACCTTGATGGCGACTTCCGCGTCGTTGCACCCGGCTCCTATGTCAGTTGCGCGGTGACTGGCGAGCATATCCCGCTGGACGAGTTGAAATACTGGAGCGTGGATTTGCAGGAAGCCTATGCGACGCCGGAGGCGGTGCTGAAGCGCCATTATCCCGGCGCGATCAAGGCCAAGAGCTAAAACGTCTCGTATCCCCTGGCTTTTGCAAAACGATCGGCCAAGAATCCACGCAGCGCCGGTTCATTGCCAATCTCAAGCGTTACCGCGAACGGAACGATTATATCGCTCCAGCCCTCCAGCATTGGATCGCTGGCGATTCGCACAAAATCCTTTTCGGTCGTTATCAATATCAGCGACTGAGCGGCGGCGTCTGAAGCAAGCGCCTCCATCTCGCCAGATAAAAAAGGATGATGATCGGCAAAAATCCGCTCATCGACAACATCCACGCCACACGCGCGCAGTGTCGCGAAAAAACGCGCCGGATCGCCAATGCCCGCGAAGGCCAGGACGCGCTGTCCCTGCAACCGTTGCAGCGACCTGTGATCCGGCACCAATACCGCCCGCAAAACGAGGCCTCCCCGCGCCGTAACCTTGTCCGCGACGTCGGCGGCGGCGCGCCCCTGCCCGATCACGATGAGCGCATCGGTGCGCGCGAGCTGCGGCGGTAGTGGCGCACGCAGTGGGCCAGACGGAAACACCAGACCGTTGCCGAGCGCGCGGGTGCCATCGATCACGATCAGAGATGCATCTTTATCGAGCGCCGGATTCTGGAAACCATCATCAAGCAAAATGACGCTGGCACCTTCGCCCCGCGCCAGCGTCGCCCCGGCGACGCGATCGCGCGATACCACCACCGGAAGGTGCGAGGCCATCATCAATGGTTCGTCGCCGACATCGGACGCAGCATGCCGATGCTCATCGACACGCACAGGTCCGTGCATCGAACCGCCATAACCCCGGCTCACCACGAACGGGCGCTCACCCATGTCTGATAGAATTTTCGCCAGCGCCAATGTCGCCGGCGTCTTGCCCGCACCGCCGACGTGGTAATTGCCGATGCAAAACACGGGAATGCCAGCGGACATGCCGCTGCGCGCCATGCGCCGTGCCGTGATCGCACCGTAGATTTTGGCAACAGGCCAAAGCAACCAGGACAGCGGCGACGGCGAGCCGTACCAGAAGCCGGGCTCACGCATCGACGGAAGCCCGCTCAAGTCGCAGCTGCAACAAATAAGGCTCGAGAGCGGCGAGTGTCCGATCGAGCGCGCCACCCAGTCTGTTCACCACGCTCGCGCCCGCGCCGCTCACCCGCGAGCGCGCGGCCGGATTGGACAGCAGATGACCCAGCAATTTGACGAAGTGCTCGTCATTGTCGGCCTGAAGAGCACCCCCGCTGCCGCCGATCTCGCCGTAAATCTCGCCGAAATTAAACACGTGAGGACCGTGCAGAACCGCGGCGCCAAGCTTGATGGCCTCGATCGGATTTTGTCCACCGTGTTCGACCAGCGAGCCACCCATGAACACCACCGGAGCGAGGCGATAAAACAATCCGAGTTCGCCCATCGTATCCGCGACATAAATGTCCGTGTTCGCACTCGGCAGGTCCGTCTTCGAGCGTAGCGAGACCTGCATGCCCGCTCCCGCGAGCAAGCGCGCAATCGCAGGACCGCGCTGCGGATGACGCGGCACAATCACTGTCAGCAGCGAAGGGATACGTCCCGCCAGACGCCGATGTGCATCGAGAATGATTTCCTCCTCGCCCGGATGCGTCGATGCGGCAACGAAAATCGTTCTGCGCTGGGTAACCTGCCTAAGCCGTTCGAGTTTGGTCGGGTCGGCGGGCGGCGCTTTTACGTCAAGTTTCAGATTGCCAGAGATCACGACATTCGGGCTGCCGAGCGCCGCGAAGCGTTCGGCGTCGATGTCCGATTGCGCGAGACATAAATCGAAGCAGGACAATAACGTCGAGATCGTGCCATAGGCCCGGCTCCAGCGCCGGAACGAGCGCTGCGACATGCGCCCGTTGATCAGCACCATCGGGATGCGCCGGTCGGCGCTCATGAGCAGCAAATTGGGCCACAGATCGGATTCGATGAACAGCGCGAGGTCCGGCTGCCAGTGATCGAGAAACTGTTCGACGAATGGCGGCGAGTCGAAGGGGATATACTGATGGATAATGTCGGGCGGAAAACGCCGTGCGGCGATCGCAGCGGATGTCACGGTGCCGGAAGTCAGCAGAATGCGAATGTGAAGCGCACGCAAACGCTCAATCAACTCACCCGCTGCGAGAATTTCTCCCACACTGGCGCCATGAATCCAGACCAGCGGTTCTCCGAGCGGGCGTTCAACGCTGGGGATGCCGCAGCGCTCGTGAAGCCGCTCCGGATCCTCCTTGCCGCGCTTGAGCCGATGTGACGTGACAATACCCGCGAACGGCGCGGCGAGCCGCGAAATCCGGCGGTAGAGGCGTAGCGTGATCGGCAGATCGCTAGCCATGAAGCCCCTCGTCGGCCAGCCCGAGCGCGGCATAGGCGCGGCCGGTCACATCGTTCAAACGGGTTTCCAATTCCTGCCGCGCATTTTCCATCGTTGCGGAATCGGCATCCGGCGGAACATGAATAAGGTCACCAGCGACCACAGCGCCGCGCCCGAATGGCAAATGAATGACGGACCGATCCCAATTTTTCAACCGGTGAAACCGCGTGGTGGCGATTGCAACCGGCATGATGGGCCGGCCGGATTCACGCGCCAGCATGATGATGCCGAGGCCTGCCTTGCGTGAGACCTTCGGAACGTCAGCCGTCACGGCCATGTTGAACTTCTCATCCAGCGCCCGCAGCATTTCCTTGAATGCAGTGACGCCACCTTTGCGCTGAAACGAATTGCCATGATCGCCCGAGCCGCGCACGGTTCCAACATGGAGACGCTCGGCCGCGATCGCGTTGATTTCACCGTCATGGTGCCGCGAGACAAGCACCTTTGCCTTGTATTGCTTGCGTTTCACAAACGGCATCATGAAGTGCTGGCCATGCCAGAAAGTCATGATCAGCGGCATCTCCGGCTCGACGCGCTCGTAAATATCGGGAGGGTCGGCGGTGAATCTGTTCGTCCACCATACCAGACGCAGAAACTCGGCCGCGAGAACACCCGCGGCGCGCTGAACCCAAACGCTCTTTCTCAGTTTGCGACTTAATGACTTCAAAGGACAGGCTTCGCGTCGTGACCCGGATCGAGCAGACGATGAATATGAACAATGAAATAGCGCATGTGGGCATTGTCGACAGATTGCTGCGCCTTCGCCCGCCACGCCAAATGAGCGGCGGCGTAGTTAGGAAACAGCCCGACAATCTCGACCTTGTCGAGATCCTTGAACGTCACGTTGGCAAGATCGGAAAGTTCGCCGCCGATCACAAGATGAAGCAATTGCGGCTGCGCGGTATCGGACATGAGTCTGCTTCCTGAATCGACTGCTCGGATATAAAGCTTCTCGAATACAAGGCATCTCGAATAGAGGGCTGAGTTCCCAATTCAACCATCAAATCGAAAAGACCTCATCAAAAAAGCGGGTTATTCTGAAAGTATTGCACCACGCGGCGATGACGCGCGCATCCTGCTGCTAATAGCAATCCATGCGTCACATCGGAACGGTTAAAAACAAGGCGATCGCCGTTAATTTCAGTCATTTTCCCGCCCGCTTCGTGCACAATCAGGTCCGCCGCTGCAAGATCCCAATCGTGGCTGTTGCCGCCGGCAAAAGCGACATCGATCCGGCCATCGGCAATCCTGCACAACCGTAGCGCGAGCGATCCGATCCGGGGATGAACGCTAATGCCCTCGCCAATCTGATGGAGACGACCGACAATCGCCTTAGGCCCAGCGACCCGTGCAAGATCGAGCGAATCTCCCGCGCTTACCTGGACCGTACCACCATTGAGCGTGGTGCCGCAGCCACGCATGGCATAGTAAAACTCATCGGTCGCTGGCGCGAACACCGCAGCGAGAACGGGCATACCGCCACTCACCAGCGCGACGCTGATCGACCAGTCATCCTGCCGCGCCAGATAGGCGCGCGTGCCGTCGATCGGGTCGACGATCCAAGTCAATTGCTTTTCGCGGCGGGACAAATCCTCAGTGCTTTCCTCCGAAAGCCAGCCATATTCCGGAGTGGCCGCGCGAAGCCGCCTTTCGATCAGATCGTTGACGGCAAGATCTGCCTCGGACACCGGCGACGACACACCCTTGATCCATGTCTTCAGCTCGGTGCGAAACATTTGCAGGGCGAGCGCACCGGCCTCGCGTACCGTGTCTTTCAGTAACGCCGCGTAGTTGGTGAATTCGGCGTCAGCGTCCGGCAATCGTCAATCCTTCGATCCGGACCGTCGGCGCGTTGACGCCGTATTTGAACGTCAGATCGTTCGCCGGTCTCATCGACTTGAAAATATCGAACAGATGGCCGGCGATCGTCACTTCGCTGACGGCGTAGGTCAGCTCGCCATTTTCGATCCAGAATCCGGCCGCGCCGCGGCTGTAATCACCTGTGACGCCGTTGACGCCAGAGCCAATCAGATCGGTGACGTAGAAACCTTCTTTGATGTCGGACATCAGTTCCGCCGGCGTGATCGCACCGGCTTCGAGATGCAAATTATACGCGCCCGGCGATGGCGAGGACGAGACGCCGCGATGCGCATGTCCGGTGGTGACCATGCCAAGCTCGCGCGCGGTGGCGCAATCGAGCAGCCACGAGGTCAACACGCCATCGTCGACGATCGCAAGCTTCTTTACAGCTACGCCCTCTGCGTCGAAGGGCTGGGACCGCAACCCGCGCACGCGCAGCGGGTCGTCGATAATACGGATGCTGCTGTCGAACAATTGCTCGCCGAGGCGATCTTTCAGAAAACTCGCCTTGCGCGCGATCGACGCACCATTCACCGCTCCGACCAGATGGCCGACCAGCGACGAGGCGACACGCGGATCGAATACCACCGGCACCTTACATGTGGCGACCTTGCGCGGATTGAGCCGCGCGACCGTGCGCTCGCCGGCGCTGCGGCCGACGCTCTGCGGCGAAGCCAGATCCGAGGCGTGGATAGCGGAGGTGAAATCGTAATCGCGCTCCATGCCGGTGCCTTCGCCGACGATCGCCATCATCGAAATGCCCTGGCTCGAGCGCAAGTAAGAGCCGTGAAATCCCGTGCTGGTCACCAGCACCATGCCGCCGATGCCCGCAGAGGCCGATGCGCCGCCGGATTTGGCAACCCCCTTCACGGCAAGACCGGCCGCTTCGGCTTCCTGCGCGCGCCGCTCCAGTTCGTCGGTCAAGGGCGCCTTCGGATCGAGCAATTGCAGATCGGCGAATTGTTTCGCCAGCAGCGAAGGGTCTGCGAGGCCCACAAAGTCATCATCCGGCGCGACACGGGCCATCGCCACTGCACGTTCGGCGAGCCTTGCGACATTGTCGCCACCGATGTCGTTGGTGGAAACCACCGCTTGCCGCTTGCCGACAAAAACCCGCAATCCGACATCGTCGCCCTCGGACCGTTCGGATTCCTCGACCTTGCCGTCGCGCACCTCGACGCCCTGCGAAACGCCGCGCACCGCCAGCGCATCGGCGGCGTCAGCACCGGCGCGCTTTGCTGCTTCGACGAGACGTTGCGCGAGCGTGCTGAGCGCAGTTTGATCGAGCAGATCGGATGTTGCAGATGTCGAAAGCGAGGATGTCTGGGCGCTTGGTGAAGAGATCACAAATACAATTCCAACGTTTGATGTCGAACTTTCCAGATCATGAGATGTGCCTGTTTTACGCTGATTTCAAGCACTTCTCACGCGTCAGGCGAAGATATTTCGCCGCTTGCGCAAGGTCTCGTCAATCATGCGCACCAACCACTCATCAATCATGAGATTCGATGCAATGCCTGCAACAAGCGATTAACCAGCCTTATTAAGCGGAATCCGACGCGGCTCTGGCAAGGTCCACACATCGACCGGGAACATAATCCCGGCGGGGAGATAAAGCCGTGAGGCGTCAATACGGAGTCGGCGGGGTGCAACCCGCCGGGTCGGGCCGCAATCTGCGGCTCGACCCGCTTTCTTTGCCGGTCTGCTTTGAGGCGCGCGATACGCGCGCCGATGGCGGCTTTCGGCATATCGAAATCAATCGCGAACGCGTCCTCATGCGCCGTGCGGTGCGCGGCATGCGCATGACCGTACAGGTTCGCATCCGCGAATTTCTCGGCATCGCCTGCCGCGAAACCGATGAAGGACAGGCGCTCGTCCTGACCCATCGCGATCCCTCGCTATCCGTGCCTTTGCTGGTGAGCGACGATGGCGATGAGATCGAACAGATTTGGTCGCTGTGGAGCGATCTGTTCGCGCTGCCGCAGATCGACGAGGAAAACGATCTGGTGCGTGAGCCTGCCACGCGCCGGCGCCGCCACAATGCGATCCGCTTGCGCCGCCCGAAGTTCCTCGTCCGCCGCCGCGCCGGTCACGTGGCGCAGGGCGCACCTGTGCATCGCGACGAGCGCGAGATCATCGCGCGGCACTGAATTGAGGGAAATCGGCTGTCAGGCGCTTCGCAATATCGCGTCGGCCAAAAGTCCTGCGAACAGCAACAGCCCCGCGTCACGGTTCGATCTGAACACGCGAAGGCACAAAGCAGGGTCGCTGATTTTTGTTCGCGTAATCTGCCAGATCAGATGACCAGCGAAGGCGGCTAGACCGAGATAAGCGGGCCAATTTGCGCCGGCGCTCAATAGCGACAGCGCGATCAATGCCACGGCCAATCCGTAGAACAACATCAACATCATATGCGTGTGCGCGCCGAACAGCAGCGCGGTCGATTTCACTCCGATCAGCGCATCGTCGTCGGTGTCCTGATGTGCGTAGATCGTGTCATATCCAATCACCCAGGCAATCGACCCGCCATAAAGCAACAGCGCACTGGCGTCGATAC
>JAIERI010000098.1 GCA_019747015.1 Xanthobacteraceae bacterium | reverse complement strand
GTCGATGCCGGCGAATTTCTTGAACAGAACCGCCTTGCCTTCCATCACCGGCTTGGACGCCAGCGGGCCGATATTGCCAAGGCCCAGCACGGCGGTGCCGTTGGTCACCACCGCCACGAGATTGGAGCGGATGGTGAGCTGCGCCGCCTGCGCCGGGTCAGCGGCGATGGCTTCGCAGGCGGCGGCGACGCCCGGCGTGTAGGCGAGCGCAAGATCGCGCTGGTTGGCGAGCGGCTTGGTCGCTGTGATCTCGAGCTTACCGGGACGCGGAAGCCGGTGATAATTGAGCGCCGCCTGGCGAAGCTCTTCAGAAAACGACGATGTCATACTGACTCCCGAGAGGTCCGCCGCCGATGTATCCCGGCGTGCGAGACAGATTTTAGTTTGATGGAAGATTGAGTCTGATGTGCAATTCACGCAACTGCTTGAGCGTGACTTCCGACGGCGCGCCCATCAACAGATCCTCGGCGCGCTGATTCATCGGGAAGGCAACGACTTCGCGCAGATTTTCTTCTTCGCACAACAGCATGACGATGCGATCCACACCGGGCGCAATGCCGCCATGCGGCGGCGCGCCGAGCGACAGCGCGCGCAACATGCCGCCGAATTTCGCCTCCAGCACGTCCTCGCCATAGCCCGCGATCGCGAACGCCTTGCGCATGACGTCCGGCCGGTGATTTCTGATCGCACCCGATGACAGCTCGATGCCGTTGCAGACGATGTCGTACTGAAACGCCGTCATGCCGAGAATTGTCTCCTCGTCCTTCGGATCGAGGGCAAGGAAGGCATCGACGTCGAAATTCGGCATCGAGAACGGGTTGTGCGAGAAGTCGATCTTCTTCTCGTCCTCATTCCATTCGAACATCGGAAAATCGACCACCCAGCAGAACTCGAAACAGTCCTTCTTGATAAGGCCAAGCTCCTCGCCGACCTTGTTGCGGGCGAGACCGGCGAACTTGACGAAATCCTTCGGCTTGCCGGCAACGAAGAACGCCGCATCGCCGACCTTGAGCTTCAACTGTTCGCGGATGGCATCGGTGCGCTCGTTGCCGATATTCTTGGCGAGCGGGCCTGCACCGCCCTCTTCGCCTTCGCGCCAGAAAATATAGCCGAGGCCGGGCTGGCCCTCGCCCTGCGCCCATGAGTTCATGCGGTCGCAAAAGGCGCGGTTGCCGCCGCCCGGCGCCGGGATAGCCCACACTTCCACGGCCGGATCGGCGGCGATCATGCCCGCAAAAATCTTGAAGCCCGAACCCTTGAACGATTCAGTGACGTTCTGCATCAGGATCGGATTGCGCAGATCCGGCTTGTCGGAGCCATATTGTCGCATCGCATCGGCGAACTTGATTTTCGGAAAGCTCTTGGTCACCGATTTGCCGTTCGCGAATTCCTCGAACACACCGCGCAGCACGGGTTCGACCGCGCCGAACACGTCGTCCTGCGTCACAAAACTCATTTCAATATCGAGCTGATAGAATTCGCCCGGCGAGCGGTCGGCGCGCGCGTCTTCATCACGGAAGCACGGCGCGATCTGGAAGTAACGGTCGAAACCCGAGACCATCAAAAGCTGCTTGAACTGCTGCGGCGCCTGCGGCAACGCATAGAACTTGCCGGGATGAATGCGCGACGGCACAAGGTAATCGCGCGCGCCCTCGGGGCTGGAGGCGGTGAGGATCGGTGTCTGAAATTCGAAGAAGCCCTGCTCCTTCATCCGCTTACGCAGGCTGTCGATGACCGCGCCGCGCTTCATGATGTTCTTGTGCAGCCGCTCGCGGCGCAGATCGAGAAAGCGATTCTTGAGCCTGATTTCCTCAGGATATTCCTGATCGCCGAACACCGGCATCGGCAATTCCGCAGCCTCGCCCAACACCTCAATATCGTTGATGAACACCTCGACCGTGCCGGTCGGCAATTCGGGATTCTCGGTGCCGGCGGGGCGGCGGCGCACCTTGCCGTCGATCTTCACCACCCACTCCGCACGCAAGGTTTCGGCGAGCTTGAACGCCGGCGAATCCGGATCGGCGACGCACTGCGTCATGCCGTAATGATCGCGCAAATCGATGAACAGCAAGCCGCCATGGTCGCGGATGCGATGACACCAGCCGGACAGGCGGACATTCGCGTCAATATTGGTGTCGCGGATCGCGCCGCAGGTGTGGGACCGGTAGCGATGCATGGAAATCCTGAAAAAGGCGCTCGAATGCGGAATCAAGGGGATGCGCGGCAGAGCGCGCGCGCAGGGTTTAGCCGAGCCGGGCCAAGGCGGCAACCGAATGAGGCCGTCCGGCAACCCCTCGCCGGCGCATAACGGCCCGAAAAAGCCCGGTCAAAACAAGGCAGTCCCCCGGCTGGTGTGTGGTTCAGACGTTCGCTTAGTGCTTCTGCGGGGTCGGCAAGCGAACTTCTGAACCTAAACCACACCAGAATCATAAATTTGCCAGTGTCCTTTCGAATCCGAAGTTCGCTAGGGAGCGGGCTGCACGAAGGGGCGAACTTCGGATTCAGGACACTGGGTGGGGCGACAAGGGCAAAAAGAACGGATATGGAGCGTCCATGGACCTCATTACCACCACCGCCCAATTATCCGCCGTTTGCGAGCGCCTCGCCAAGCACCCCGTGATCACGGTGGACACCGAATTCCTGCGCGAGACGACCTATTATCCCCTGCTCTGCGTGGTGCAGATGGCGAGCGCGGATGAGGCCGTGGTGGTGGACACGCTGGCCGAGGGCATCGACCTTGCGCCGTTTTTCGCCCTGATGCGGAACGAGAAAGTACTGAAGGTCTTTCACGCCGCACGGCAGGACATCGAAATCATCTGGAATCTGTCGGGCGGTGTCCCCCATCCGGTGTTCGACACCCAGGTCGCGGCGATGGTGCTGGGTTACGGCGATTCGATCGCATACGACCAGCTCGTCGAGCGCATCACCGGCCACCGCCCCGACAAGACACATCGTTTCACCGACTGGTCGCGCCGTCCGTTGACCATGGACCAGATGACCTACGCCGTCTCCGATGTCACCCATCTGCGCGACGTGTTCGCCGCGCTCGATGCCGACCTGAAAAAGCGCGCCCGCAGCGACTGGGTCAGCGAGGAAATGGAAGTGCTGACCTCGCCGAGCACCTATGACATCAGTCCGGAACGCGCGTGGGAGCGGCTGCGCACGCGGGTGCGCAAGCCGAAAGAGCTTGCGGTTCTGATGGAGGTCGCCGCCTGGCGCGAACAGGAGGCGCAGACCCGCGACGTGCCGCGCAGCCGAATCCTCAAAGACGACGCCATCGGCGACATCGCGACCCATGCCCCGACGTCACTGGAGCGGCTGGCCAATCTGCGCTCGCTGCCGAAGGGCTTCGACAAATCCAAATGGGGGCAGGACATCGTCGCGGCGGTGCAGCGCGGTCTTGCCCGCGATCCGTTGACGCTACCCAAGATCGAAAAGTCACGCGGCAACGGCAATGGTGCCGCGACCGTCGAGCTCCTTAAAGTGCTGCTGCGCATGACCTCGGAGCGTCACGCAGTCGCCAGCAAGGTGATCGCGACGGTGGACGACCTCGAACAGATCGCCGCCGACGATCACGCCGATGTCGGCGCGCTGCATGGCTGGAGGCGTGAATTGTTCGGCGAAACCGCGCTGGCGCTCAAGCACGGCAAGATCGCGCTCGGCATCGACAAGGGCCGCGTCGTGCTGTCCGAGAAAACCGGCGAATAAAAGTTAGTTTTTGTCTTGGCATGATCTTATCCGAAAACTGGTTCGCACTTTCCGGGATCATGCCTACCCCGCCTGAATCACGCCGATTCGCTTGATCAACCGCGCAAGCTGCCGGAAGCGGTTGTTGATGCGATCGGAGACGAGGCTCTCGATCTTCGGATCGAACGCGAGAATGAACTTGTCGGCGTAATTGCGGAAATGCGTCATAGACAGGACGCCCGGATGCGCCGCCGAAATCAGGAAGGCGACACGGAACGCCGCGCCGATCAGACGCGCCCGCTCCACCATCGCCGGCGTCAGCAATGAGCGGAGCTCGCTCGCCGGTTCGTTCTTCTCGCCCAGACCCGCGTAGCGATAGTAGGCCGTCAGGGACAGAAATACGCGGCCCTCATGGCTGACCGCGCCGAAATTGCCGTTGGTGATGATGTGCAGTGTCTGCTCGCCGCGATAATCGGGATGCGCGCGCCAGCCGATGTCCGACAGCAGACACGCCGCATGGCGCAGGCGGCGCTCTTCATCGGTCTCGCGCAATTTGGCGGACTTCATGAAGCGGTCGGTCCAGTCCACCAGATCCTCGGCGTGCCGGGGCGATCTCGACCGCAGATTGTTCAGCATCCGCGCGGTGGCGATCAGCCCGTCCTCAAGCTGAAGCCGTTCGGGCAGCATCTCGAACAGCAGCCCTTCGCGCACGCCATAGGTCGAGAACACCACGTGGCTCGGCTTGGCGGTCATGATAATGTATTCCATCACCAGCGCGGCATAACCGAGCAGCGGGCGGCGCGCTTCGGTCACGGTCTCGATATCGGCCAGCGAGTTGGTGGCGACGAGCCGGCGCACCCGCCGCGCGAAATCGAGCGCATCGGCAGCGGGGATGCTGTAACCGTGCATCACCCGCAGCGGATAGCCGCTCTGGATGATGTGGATGCGTGCGAAGGCGCGCCAGGTGCCGCCGACCGCGTAGAAGGTGCGCCCCGTGCCTCCCTTGAGTTGCGTGACCGCGGAGATCTCCTCCTTGACGATACGCTCGGCTTTTTTCAGCGACTTTTGCGAAGCGTCCTGCAGCGCGAGGCCGCCGAGCGGCAGCGTCACGCCGGCGCGCGCACGGTGGCCGTGAACGTCGATCAGTTCCAGCGATCCGCCGCCGAGATCGCCGACAATCCCGTCGGGCTTGTAGACGCCCGAGATCACGCCGAGCGCGGAGAGTTTTGCCTCGCGCGCGCCTGATAGAATTTCAATGGTACAGCCGCACAGGCGTTCGGCCTTGGCGATGAAATCCGGACCGTTCGATGCGTCGCGGCAGGCGGCGGTGGCGATGGCGTAAACGCGTCCGACCTTCATCACCCTGATGAGCGCGCGGAAACGATGCAGCGCACCAAGTGCCTTCTCGACTTCGGCTTCGCCGAGCAGGCCCGTGCTCTGCACCGCGCGGCCCAGACCGCACAACACCTTCTCGTTGAAGATCGGCGCGAGGCTGCGCGTCAGCCCTTCATAGACGACGAGACGAACCGAGTTCGATCCGATGTCGATAACGGCAACGGTGCGCGTGGGCTTGCGGGGCCTTGGCGCACGCGGACGAAAACCGGCAGCAGCGGCCGCCTGCGCGGCCGGCTCGACGGCACTAACGCTCTGAACGGCGCGTAAGACGGCGCGGCGAAGATTCTTTAAGCGACTTTCCACGGCCGGACAGACTCGGATTTGTCATGAAATAATTATGTACGTTGAAAGGCTCCTCGCCTTTCCCGGCCTTCATACGCGTTGACGACCCATCCGGCAACAACTGCCAGCTCTGCTCATTGTCTTTCAGGTTCGCGACCATGATCTGTTCGAGAACCTGCTGATGCACCGTCGGATTCTGCAGCGGGCACAACACCTCGACACGCCGGTCGAGATTGCGCGGCATCATGTCGGCCGAAGAGATATACACAGCGGACTTCTCACTCGGCAAACCATGGCCCATGCCGAAGCAGTAGATTCGCCCGTGTTCGAGGAATCGCCCGATGATCGATTTGACACGAATGTTTTCTGACAATCCGGCAACACCGGGGCGAAGACAGCAAATTCCGCGCACCACAAGGTCAATCGCCACTCCCGCCTGCGAGGCGCCGTAGAGCGCATCGATGATGTCGGGATCGACCAGCGAGTTCATTTTCATCCAGATCGCGCCGGGCTTGCCCTTGCGCGCGTAGTCGGCCTCGGCCTCGATGTGTTCGAGAATTCGCCCGCGCAGCGTCAGTGGCGACACCGCCATCTTTTCGATATCGCTCGGCTCCGCATAACCCGTGATGTAGTTGAACACCCGCGCGGCGTCGCGAGCGATCACGGCATCCGAAGTGAAATATGACAAGTCCGTATAGATGCGGGCGGTGACGGGATGATAGTTGCCAGTGCCGGTGTGAACATAGGTGGTCAGGCCGCCATTCTCGCGCCGCACCACGAACGACAGTTTGGCGTGGGTCTTCAATTCGAGGAAGCCGTAAACCACCTGCACGCCGGCGCGCTCAAGATCGCGCGCCCAGCGGATATTGGCTTCCTCGTCGAAGCGCGCCTTCAACTCCACCAAAGCGGTCACCGACTTGCCGGCCTCCGCGGCCTCCGCGAGCGTTCGCACGATCGGCGAGTCGCGAGAGGTGCGATAGAGCGTCTGCTTGATGGCGACCACATCCGGATCGCGCGCGGCCTGCTGCAGAAACTGCACCACAACGTCGAACGATTCATAAGGATGATGAACGATCAGATCCTTCTGCCGGATCGCCGCGAAAATATCGCCGCCATGATCGCGCACGCGTTCGGGATGGCGCGGAACGTAAGGCGTAAATTCCAGATCGGGACGATCGACACGGGTGAGCTGGGACAATTCGTTCATCGCCAGCACGCCGTCCACCACAAGCACATCGTCGTCGGGAGTGGAGAGAGCGCGCTGCACGAACGCGCGCAAATCTTCCGGCATCGCCGCTTCGATCTCGAGGCGGATCACCGATCCGCGGCGGCGGCGCTTCAGCGCGGTCTCGAACAGGCGCACGAGGTCTTCGGCCTCTTCCTCGATTTCCAGTTCGGAGTCGCGGATGATGCGGAACGCGCCCTGCCCCTTGACGGTGTAGCCGGGGAACAGCCGGCCGATGAACAGCGATGTTGCCTGCTCCAGCGTAATCATGCGGATGCCGCCATCCTTGCCGGCGGGCAAGCGGATGAAGCGGTCGATCTTGCCCGGCATGCGGATCAGCGCGTTCATCGAACGGCCGTCCGAGGTGCGCAGCAGATGCAGCGCGATGGTGAAGCCGAGGCTTGGAATGAACGGGAACGGATGCGCCGGATCGATCGCCAGCGGGGTCAGCAGCGGGAAGATGTTGTGAAGGAAGTGATCCTCGATCCACGCCGCTTCCGACTTGGTGACGTCGCGGCCATCGACCAGCACGATGCCCGCATCGGACAGAATGGCGTGCAGGTCGCGCCAGATCGCCTGCTGGTCTTTCGCGAGCTTCGACACTGCTTCATTGATAAGGACAAGCTGCTCGGCCGGCGTCAGGCCGTCGGGGCTGCGCTCGTTGAAGCCTTCGCGGATTTGCGCTTTGAGGCCGGCGACGCGGACCATGAAGAATTCATCGAGGTTGTTCGCCGAAATCGACAGGAACCGCACCCGCTCCAGTACCGGATGGTTCGGATTGACCGATTCCTCAAGGACGCGGCGGTTGAAATGCAGCCACGACAGCTCACGGTTGATGAAGCGTTCCGGGCTGCCAGCGACTGATGACTCAACCGCGTCTGCTTCGTTTTCATTATGTCGAACAGTGGCTTGTGGGGTATCCATCAAAACGGCCCATCTCAATCGAATTTGGTGACGCAACTGCGCAAGCGCACTGGATCATCTGCGAACGTCGTGACTATTCAATGACATAATGGGCCAACTCACCGCATTGTCCAAGCGGCAGAATGCCTCCTTCGCGACTACACAAGTCGCTTCAATTCGCCGCCTCTTGACATTCTTCATAATAGGATTATATTCCGCTTCGTCTCGCCTCACCTGAGGGGCGCTCGCGATCGTCACGAACGCGGGGCGGGATGCGGTGGACGCGGCAGCGTCAGGCGCGAATGATGCGGGAGGGCGTCGCCTTGTTTTCAAGTGGGCGGCGTGACCTGCGGATGTTCGCGCTGACGACGATGTTGTCGCGGACGGCCCAAGGCGTATGGTCCTGACGCCCCGGACGTGGTGTCAAGCTTGCTGTGGCGCGCGCCCTTCAACCGAAGGCGCGAACGCTTTCAAGCCGCAAGCGACGGTGACGCAAAGCGTGCGGCCACCGGGGAGATCACGCAGCAAGCCGTAAACCCATCGCGTGC
>JAIERI010000137.1 GCA_019747015.1 Xanthobacteraceae bacterium | reverse complement strand
GCCAGATCGCCGCCGAGCTTGGCAATATCACGCGCAACGCCGTGATCGGGAAGGTCCACCGCCTGGGCCTGTCGGGACGCGCCAAGTCTCCGTCCTCAGCGGCGCCCCGCCAGCGTAAGGTGCGACCGGCCCAGAACATGATGCGGATCAGCCGGCCGATGTCACGCGGCAACACCGCTCTGGCCCATGTGTTCGAGGTCGAGCCCGAACCCGATCCGATCGCGTTCGACAATGTCGTGCCCATGAGCCAGCGCCGCACCTTGCTGGAGCTCACCGAGGACACTTGCCACTGGCCGATCGGTGATCCCAGCAGCTCGGAATTCTTCTTTTGCGGCGGCAAGGCGGTGGCAAGCCTGCCCTATTGCGCGCACCATTCGCGCGTGGCCTATCAGCCGGCAAGCGAGCGGCGGCGGCAGCAGCAGCCGAAAACGACCCGCTAATGCGCCTGCATAGCGCATGGTGCCGCTGACAGCTTTTCAATTGCGAATGACGGACGAAAGCTGCGGAACATGAATTCCGCAGCTTTTTTATGCGGCTTTATTCAGCGGCTTTGGCGAAGCGGTCGTCGAGTGCATAGCCCGCGCCGCGCACAGTGCGGATCGGATCCTGCTCCTGGCCGGGATTGAGCAATTTCCGCAGGCGGCCGATGTGGACGTCCACCGTGCGCTCATCAATGTAGATGTCGCGGCCCCATACGCCGTCGAGCAATTGCTCGCGGCTGAAGACGCGGCCGGGATGTTCGAGGAAGAATTCCAGCAGACGGTATTCGGTCGGGCCGAGATCGATCGGCCGTCCCGAACGCGCGACACGGCGTTTTTCGCGGTCGAGCTCAATATCGCCGTAGTTGAGAACCGTCGCCAGCCGTTCCGGACTGGCGCGACGGAGCAGACCCTTCACACGGGCCAACAGCTCAGGCACCGAGAACGGCTTGACGATGTAATCGTCTGCCCCTGTCGCGAGCCCGCGCACGCGCTCGCTTTCCTCGCCGCGCGCGGTCAGCATGATGATGGGAAGCTGCTTGGTCTCCGGACGCGCCCGCAATCTGCGACACAATTCGATGCCGGACAGACCGGGAAGCATCCAGTCGAGCACGATCAGATCGGGAATGCGCTCTTTCAGCCGCGTATCAGCGTCGTCACCCCGAGCCACTGTCTCGACGTCATAGCCTTCTGCATCGAGGTTATATCGGAGAAGCGTTGTCAGCGCCTCTTCGTCCTCAACCACCAGAATGCGCGCGCTCATAATATGCCTTTCAATCAGCCAACAGGCGAGGCGTTGGCGAAGGTTGTCATATCGCCTTTAGGACGCTGGTCGGTGATGGCCTGGCCTTCAATCATATAAAATACGGTTTCGGCGATATTGGTGGCGTGGTCACCGATGCGTTCGATGTTCTTGGCGCAGAACATCAAATGGATACAGAAGCCGATATTGCGCGGATCTTCCATCATGTAGGTCAGAAGTTCGCGAAACAGAGAGGTGCAGATCGCATCGACTTCCTCGTCACCTTTCCAGACCGCCATCGCGGCCGGAAGATCATGCGCGGCATATGCATCGAGCACCGACTTGACCTGCGACTGAACCAGATCGGTCATGTGCTCGAGACCGCGGATCAATTTGAGCGGATGGAAATCGCTGTCGAGCGCGGCGACCCGCTTGGCGATATTCTTCGACAGATCGCCAATGCGCTCCAGATCGATCGCCACGCGTAGCGCGCCGACGATCTCGCGCAAATCGACAGCCATCGGTTGACGGCGAGCAATGGTGAGAACACCACGCTCCTCGATAAGATGCTGCAGCTTGTCGAGCTCGACATCTGCAGCGACGACGCGCATGCTCAAGGTGACATCGCGCCGGATCAGCGAGTCGACGGAGTCCACAATCTGACGCTCAGCGAGACCGCCCATTTCAGCGACCAGGCGCGTGAGTTCCTGCAGGTCTTCGTCGAACGCCTTGGCGGTATGTTCGTTAGCCATGATATTTGTCCCCGCGTTGCGCGTTAGCCGAACCGGCCGGTGATATAATCTTGAGTACGACGATCGGTAGGCGAGGTGAAAATCTTGTTGGTCTCATCGAATTCGATCAGTTCGCCGAGATACATGAACGCCGTGTAATCCGAGACGCGCGCGGCCTGCTGCATATTATGCGTGACAATCGCGATTGTGTAATCGGCCTTCAACTCGGTGATGAGTTCCTCGACCTTGGCTGTGGAGATCGGATCGAGCGCCGAACACGGCTCATCGAACAGGATCACCTCGGGACGGACCGCAACGGTGCGCGCGATGCACAGGCGCTGCTGCTGGCCGCCGGAGAGGCTCAGACCGCTCGCATTGAGCTTGTCCTTGACTTCATTCCACAACGCGCCGCCTCGCAGCGCCTTCTCGACGCGGTCGTCCATTTCCGACCGCGAGATTTTTTCATAAAGCCGGATACCGAACGCGATGTTTTCATAGATTGTCATCGGGAACGGCGTCGGCTTCTGGAACACCATGCCGATGCGTGCGCGCAACAAATTGAGATCGAGCTTCGGATCGAGGATGTCGGTATTGTCGAGCATCACATGGCCTTCGGCGCGCTGACCCGGATAAAGATCGTACATCCGGTTAAAGATGCGCAGAAACGTCGATTTGCCGCAGCCAGACGGGCCGATGAAGGCGGTGACGCGATTGGCGCCAAGCGTCAGGTTGATGTTCTTGAGCGCATGATGCTGACCGTAATAGAAATTCAGGTCACGCGCCGTCACCTTGGCCGGAGAGTCAGGTAAAACCATCGACGGAGGCACGGTTGGACGGGCCATGGTCACTGAAGACGAAAGTTCGTTCATTTTGCAGTCCTCTCGGCGCCAAGGATGCGCGCGCCAATGTTCAGGGCGAGTACGGTGAGAGTGATGAGCAAGGCGCCGCTCCATGCCAACTGCTTCCAGTACGCATAAGGGCTTTGCACGAAGTTGTTGATGGTCACCGGCAGGTTGGCCATCGTCTTGGTCAGATTGAGACTGAAAAACTGGTTGCTGAGCGCGGTGAACAGCAATGGCGCGGTTTCGCCGGCGACACGCGCGGTCGCGAGCAGGACACCGGTGATGAGACCGGCTCGTGCCGAGCGATAGGCGATGCGTTTGATCACCATTGAACGTGGAAGCCCGAGCGCCGACGCTGCTTCGCGCAGTGGATTGGGCACCAGTGCCAGCATGTCCTCGGTGGTGCGCAGCACGACCGGGATCACGATGACGGCGAGCGCAAGAGCGCCGGCAAGCGCCGAGAAGCCACCCATCGGCACCACGACCAGACCGTAGATAAACAGACCGATGATGATCGACGGCGCGCTGAGCAGAATGCCGTTGATAAAGCGAATCACCTCGGTCAGCTTGTCGTGCTTGCCGTATTCGGCCAGATAGGTGCCGGCGAACAGCCCAAGCGGTGCGCCGATACCAACTCCAATGACGGTCATGATGACCGAACCAACGATGGCGTTGAGCAGACCGCCGTCGGTCGATCCGGGCGGCGGCGTATTCTCGGTGAAGACTGCCAGAGTGAGACCAGCGAGACCGTTATAGAACAGCGTGAACAGGATCAGCGCGAGCCAAGTGACGCCGAAGATCGCGGCACCGAGACACAGAAAGCGCACAATGATGTCGGTGCGGCGGCGGGACACGTAAATCGGATTCATGTCAGTTGCCCGCTTTCTTTTCGAGACGCAGCAGCATGATGCGAGCGGCCGCAAGAACGAAGAAGGTCAGGACGAACAGCAGCAGGCCGAGCAGGATCAGGCCGGACTGGTGCAAGCCGTCGCTTTCGGCGAATTCGCTGGCAATGGCGGCCGAAATCGTGGTCCCCGGACCGAAGATCGAACCGGAGATGCGGAACGAATTGCCGATGATGAAGGTCACCGCCATCGTCTCGCCGAGCGCTCGGCCGAGCGCCAGCATGATGCCGCCGATCACGCCGACGCGGGTGTAAGGGATGACGACGTTCTTCACCACTTCCCAGGTCGTGCAGCCGACACCATAAGCTGCTTCCTTGAGAACCGGCGGCACCGTCTTGAACACATCGACCGAAATCGCCGTGATGAAGGGCAGCACCATGATCGCCAGGATCAGCGCGGCGTTGAACAGGCTGAGATAGGACGGCGGACCGGCGAAAATCGTACCCAACACCGGAATGCCATCGAAAACCTTAATGAAGAAAGGCTGGAAATGATCGGCCAAAAACGGGCCAAGCACGAAGAAACCCCACATGCCGTAAATGATCGACGGAATGCCGGCGAGCAGTTCGACCGCCATGCCAATCGGACGGCGCAACCACATCGGACACAGTTCGGTCAGGAAAATCGCGATGCCCATGCCGACCGGGATCGCGATAACCATCGCGATAAACGAAGTGAGAAGCGTGCCGTAGATCGGCCCAAGTGCCCCAAGGACCGGCGGATCGGCGGACGGCGCCCAGCGCGACGTCCACAAGAAGGAAAATCCATATTCCTTCATCGCGGGCCAGGCACCGATGATGAGGGAGATGATGATGCCGCTGAGAATCAGCAGGACCGAGATCGCCGAAATTCGCGTGGTCCAGTAGAATGCGATGTCGCCGAACCTGAATGCTTTCAGGGCCTGGGCACGATCGTATGGTCCCGTCGCTTCCATCGAAGTGCCCTGAACCGCCATGTCTGCCACGCCAATCCCCTTACAAATCCGAAACTGAGAGTCTGTTTGAACAGACGATTTTGTTATCGCACATCAGGAAGATGGAGGAGAGGCAAGCCTCTCCTCCAAGATATCTTAGCTCTTGATGTCCGAAGCCCAGGTCTTTTCGATCTGCTTCACGACAGCTTCCGGCATCGGAATGTAGTCGAGTTCCTCAGCCATCTTGCCGCCCTTTTCGAACGACCACTTGAAGAACTTGATGGCTTCGACGGACGCTGCCTTGTCGACCGGCTCCTTGTACATCAGGATGAAGGTCGCGGCAGTAATCGGCCAGGAGGCTTCGCCCGGCTGGTTGGTCAGGATGACGTAGTAGCCTGGAGCATGCGCCCAGTCAGCGTTCGAAGCCGCAGCCTGGAAAGCAGCGACGGTTGGCTGAACGGTCTTGCCACCGCTGTTGACCATTGCAGCGTAGGTCAGCTTGTTCTGCTTGGCGTAAGCATACTCGACGTAGCCGATCGAGTTTTTGGTCTGGCTGATGTTGCCAGCAACGCCTTCGTTGCCCTTGGCGCCAACGCCGGCCGGCCATTCAACGGCGGTGCCTTCGCCAACCTTTGCCTTCCAATCCGGGCTAACCTTAGAAAGGTAGTTGGTGAAGTTGAAGGTCGTGCCCGAGCCGTCCGAACGACGAACCACGGTGATCGCCTCGGACGGCAGAGCCGCCTTCGGATTCAGCTTCTTGATCGCAGCATCATCCCACTTGGTGATCTTGCCGAGATAGATGTCAGCAAGCGTCGGGCCGTCAAACACGAGCTCGCCTGGCTTGATGCCTTCGAGATTCACGACGGGAACGATCGCGCCCATCACCATCGGCCACTGAGCAAAGCCGTCCTTTTCAAGCTGATCGACCTTGAGCGGCATGTCAGTCGCGCCGAAAGTCACGGTCTTGGCCTGGATCTGCTTGATGCCGCCGCCCGAACCGATCGACTGATAATTCAGACCATTGCCGGTTTCCTTTTTGTAGGCATCGGCCCACTTCGAATAGATCGGGAACGGGAAAGTAGCGCCCGCGCCCGTAATGTCGGCCGCCATCGCGGCCGTCGATGCGGCAACAAGGCCGGCAACGACGATTGTTTTGATAAAATTCACTGGCTGTCTCCATGAAAGTGAGCGAAGCGCTGGATGACGCCCGATTGCGCTCACACCGCCCGTTTAGGAGCGGAACGTTGCAGCTTTTATGATAGTTGGATGACAGTCATATGACGCGGGCATCAGTCTGAATTAACTGACGTTTCAGCCCTCAGTGGCCGCCCGAACCGGTGGAAAACAGGCGATGAAGGTCGCGCCCTTACCCGGAACGCTCTCGATCAGGAGCCGTCCCCCATGGCGGTTGACGATGTGCTTGACCAGCGACAATCCGAGACCTGTGCCACCTTGCGCGCGGCTGTCACCCACATCGACCCGGTAGAAGCGTTCGGTCAAGCGGGGCAGGTGCTCAGGTGCGATGCCGGGACCAAAATCCCGCACCGCAACACGAATTTCGGGAGTGCTGTCACCTTCAGTCGCCTGCGCCAATGACACCACGACCCGCCCGCCCGAGGCGCCGTATTTCAAACCGTTCTCGATCAGGTTTTCGAACACCCGCAGCAATTCCTCGGTCTCGCCAGCGATGAAAATCGGCCGCGAGGGAAGGTTGGCTTCGACCGTCACCTGCCGTTCGCGGGCCAAGACTTCCAGCCCGTCGACCACTTGGCGCAGGATGGGAACAAGATCGACCCGTGCATCGGGGCGCACATGGGCGCTCAATTCCACCCGCGACAGCGAGAGCAGATCGTCGATCAGCCGCGCCATGCGGGTTGCCTGTGCATGCATGATGCTCAGAAAACGCTCGCGCGCTTTCACATCATCGCGCGCCGGTCCCTGCAAAGTATCGATGAATCCGGAGAGCGCCGCCAGCGGCGTTCGCAGTTCGTGGCTGGCATTGGCGACGAAATCGGCGCGCATTTCTTCAACACGACGAAGCTGCGTCTGATCGTGGAATGTCATCAGGAAACAATTGTCGATGCCGCCGAACTCGGTGGGCATTGAGACCGGCGAAACCACCAGTTCCATCCATCGTTCGACGGGGACACGCTCGACATAGGTCGCGCGCTGCATCTGCGTGGTCGCGATCGAGGCGCGCAAGGCGGCGATGATTTCCGGCGAACGCAGAGCGAACAGCGCCAGTTCATTGCGCCGCAGCGCCGGCGCCAACTGCGCGGCCTGCGCGTTCATATGCAAAACGCGGCCGACGCGGTCGAGCAGCACCGCTGGATCCGGCATGCCAGCGACGATGGCGCGCACCGCGGCGCCTTCGGCCAGCCGCGCTTCGGCAGCCTCGTCGCGCGATCTGACCACATCATGAAGCTGCAGCGGAACCAGCGACGCTCCGGCGATGCAGATGAACACCAGAAGTGCCCGCGTGATTGTCAGATCGTTGAGGACCACCAGCGCGGTCAACGCGACAGCAGTCGCCACCACCACAAGACCGGAGCGCCGCAGCCGGTCAGACCATGGCTGTGGTGGCTGATAGGGAGGCGAAGCGTTCATCACCATTGGATCGAATGGCTTCCTGTCAAATGGCTTCTTTCAAACACACTTGCCTTTGAACACACTTGGCGTCGTCGCCTCTATGATTCAAGGTTTAGAGCGATTCCGGCGTAGTGGCATCGTCAAGTTTACCCATCGAAGCTGCCATGCGCCGCGCCCTCGCTCCAACGATGATCTCGCGACACGTCAGCAGGATGACCGAAATGACGAATGGCACAATATAATAGAGCATCCGGAACAGCAGCATCCCGGCCAGCAGCTCTTCCTTGTCGAATTGCCTGTCGAAATGCAGGATTCCATAAAGCATGGCGGCATCAAACACCCCGAGCCCGCCCGGCGAATGACTGGCAAATCCCAAAAGAGTCGCCGACACGAAAATCACGGCGACGACCACAAAGCCGACATAGGGCTCATCCGGCATCAAAATATACATCGCCAGCGCGCAGCAGCCGAGATCAACGATGCCGATGACGATTTGCAGCAGAGTCAGCGGCCCGTCCGGCAGCATGACCGTCCAGCTGCCACGCCCGACCGGCCGGGGCTTTTGCCAGACCCATATGACATAGCCGACCAAGGCGGCGAGGATTCCCAGCGCAGCGATGCGATTAAGCGATGCGGGCAGCCGGTCGATCGAGGATGCCGCTTCAGGATGATAGGCGACGCCAAGACCGAGCACCGCCGCGTTGCCGAGCCAGAACGTCAGGCCGGCGAGGAAGCAGACTTTCGCTACATCGATCGCGGTCAGGCCCCACGCCGAATAGATCCGATAGCGCACTGCG
>JAIERI010000120.1 GCA_019747015.1 Xanthobacteraceae bacterium | reverse complement strand
GTCATCTGTTTCACGGCATCTTCGGAGAGGTATTTCTTTCCTTTGAACGTGCCGCCATTGAGGACCATCTGGCAGAACCGCGCCATGTCGCCCACCGTCGAGAGCAAGCCGCCGCCACCCGATTGCCATTTCGGCGCAACCTTCGGATCCGGCGCGTTGCCGGTGCGAAAATCCGTGTCGCTCGGCAACGGCTCGGCGACGAGCCGATATTTTGCGGGATTGGCGACATAATAAGCAGTGTCCATCATGCCGAGCGGGCCGAACAGCCGCTCCCGCTCGAAATCGTACAGCGGCTTGCCCGATACGACCTCGATCACCCGTCCGAGCACATCGGTGGAATGACCGTAATCCCAAACCGTGCCCGGCTGTTCGGCGAGCGGCAGCGCGGCGATCTTGTCCGCCAGCAGCTTGTTGTCGATGTCGTCGGCATACAAATCGGCGTCGTTATAGGCCGCGCGCACCAAACTCTCCCCGTAGAAACCGTAGGGGATGCCAGCCGAATGCCGCAGCAGATCGGCGATGGTGATGGGCCGTACAGGCTTTTCAAACGTCAGCGTATCATCGCCATTGTCGGCCTTGCCTTCGACCCCGACCATCTCGTCGGCGAAGGCGGGAATATATTTTGAGACCGGATCGTCCAGCTTGATGCGGCCGTCATCGACCAGCAGCATCGCGGCCACGCTGGTGATCGGCTTGCTCAGGGAATGCAGGCGGAAAATCGTCTCCGGCCGCATCGGCTCGCCGGTGGTCACATCGGTCTTGCCGAAGGAGCGGGCATAGACCGGCACGCCGTGACGCTGGATCACCACATTGGCGCCGGGAATCTTGCCGCTTGAGACCTCGCCGTTGAAATAGGCGGTGATCTGCTCCAGCCGTTGTACGGGGAGCTGGGCGCTCGGCAGCAGCACGCGCAGCACGGCGGGGGAGGATGCGCCTTGAGGCCGCACAGCCTGCGCCCGCGCGCCTTGCGGCGCGTCCACAAGCGTCATCGCTAACGATAAAACAAAGCCAGCCCGAACACAGGTCCGGGCCGGCGATAGAAATATCCGGCTCAAAAGACGATCCTCGCACGGCTCGCGCCACGCGCCGCGAAGCCGCCAAACATTTAGCTCGCGGGCTGCTGGACCGAAACGCCGGCGTCAGCGAACAGCTTTTGCAATTCGCCGGCCTGGAACATCTCGCGGATGATGTCACAGCCGCCGACAAACTCGCCCTTGACGTAAAGCTGCGGGATGGTCGGCCAGTTCGAATACTGCTTGATGCCGTCGCGCAATTCGGACGATTCCAGTACGTTCAGTCCTTTGTAGGGAATGCCGACGTGATCGAGTATCTGGACCACCTGGCCCGAAAATCCGCACTGGGGAAATTGCGGGCTGCCCTTCATGAACAGCACGACGTCGTTCGACTTCACTTCATTGTCGATGAATTGCTCGATGCTCATCTTCCGTCCTCTGGAGCGCCTGGCCTTGAGTGCCTATCACCACGGGCCGTCCGCCACGTTACCAATATATGTAGCCGGAATCGGACCGCCATCCAATCAAATCGCTTATCTCAAGGTCAAGTTGACGGCATTTTGAGGCGGCTTTCGGCCGCTTTCCGGCCTCGAATTGGACCGTGAAACATTCTGCGGGGTCTTCCGTATTTCCATGTAGACCCCATCTGGGGAAGGCTTTGTCCCGGAACCGATCCGGCGAAGCATCGTTCTCCTCCAAACCGGAGATTCTCGTGACAAAAGCAGCAACTGCGCCGACCGCAGCCCAAACCTCTTTTGGCCTTGAATCCGGCCTCTCCGGCGCCCTGCTCCGGGCTTACCGCACCGTCCGCGAGGAGACCGAGCGACGCGCCGCACCGCTTTCCCCCGAGGATCAGCTCGTGCAATCGATGCCCGACGCCAGCCCCGCGAAATGGCACCGCGCCCACACCACATGGTTCTTCGAGCAGTTCGTGCTTGGCGAACATGTGCCGGGCTACAAGGTCTTCCACCCCGACTACGCCTATCTGTTCAATTCCTATTACGTCAGCGCCGGACCCCGGCATGCCCGCGCCCAGCGCGGCCACCTGACCCGCCCCGGTGCCGAAGCCGTGACAGCCTATCGCACGCATGTCGACGCCGCGATGGCGAAATTCCTCACTGAAGCCAGCGAAGAAAAGCTGCGTGAGATCGCGCCGCTGATGGAAGTCGGCTTCAACCACGAGCAGCAGCATCAGGAATTGATGCTGACCGACATTCTCCATGCCTTCGCGCAGAATCCGATCCCGCCCGCCTATGATGAAACATGGTCCCTGCCCGCATCACAGCGTGGCGGCGAGGACTGGGTGACGCTGACCGAGGGAATCCACACCATCGGGCACAGCGCCGACACCTTTCATTTCGACAATGAAAAGCCCGCGCACCGCGCCCTGGTCGGCCCGGTGAAGCTCGCGCGCAATCTCGTCACTAACGCGCAGTGGCTTGAGTTCATGAAGGACGGTGGCTATCGCAACCCGGCGCTGTGGCTGATGGACGGCTTTGCCACCACCGAGCGCGAGGCATGGGACGCGCCGGGTCATTGGCGCAACGCGGATAGCACAAATTCTGAAAAGGGTTGGCACATCATGACACTGGCGGGATTGCAACCCGTCGATCCGAACGCGCCTGTCACACATGTCAGCTATTATGAAGCCGATGCCTTCGCGCGCTGGAGCGGAAAACATCTGCCGACCGAGATGGAGTGGGAAGTCGCCGCCCGCGCCGACGAACTCAACGACGCCTACGGCATCGTCTGGCAATGGACGCGCAGTTCTTACGCCCCCTATCCCGGCTACCGCGCCATCGAGGGCGCGCTCGGCGAATACAACGGCAAGTTCATGGTCAATCAATATGTGCTACGTGGCTCCTCCGTCGCAACGCCGGATGGCCACACGCGCGTCACCTATCGCAATTTCTTCTATCCCCATCACCGCTGGCAATTCACCGGCCTCCGGCTGGCCGATTATTCCGCCTGACAGGCCACATTAAATCTGGATGAAAACCGCATGAACATTCATGTTGCCAAGCGGCAGAGAAACAATGCTCACGATGATGTTCGCCTCGCCTTCGCGCGCGATGTCGTCGAGGGTCTGAGTCAGCAACCCAAGCAGCTGCCGCCGAAATATTTTTACGACGAGGCAGGCTCACATCTGTTCGAGCAGATCACGCTGCTACCCGAATATTATCCAACCCGCACCGAACTGAAAATTTTACGCGATCGCGGCACCGATATCGCCTCCATCATTCCGCAGGGCGCAGCGCTGGTCGAGTTCGGCGCGGGCGCGACGACGAAAGTGCGCCTTCTGCTGCAGCATTGCGCGTTCGACGCGTATGTGCCCGTCGATATTTCAGGCGCGTTCCTGAACGGTCAGGCCGATGCGCTGCGCGGCGACTTTCCCAATCTCGCTGTGCATCCGGTTGTCGCAGACTTCACAACGCCGTTCACGCTGCCTGAAGCGGTGAAGGACATGCCCAAGGTCGGCTTTTTTCCCGGCTCGACCATCGGCAATTTCGACCCGGACGAGGCTATCGCATTCCTGCGCAGCGCCCGCGAAATTCTCGGCGATGGTGCGACCATGATCGTCGGTGTCGATCTCGAAAAGGACGAGCGCGTTTTACACGCCGCCTATAACGACGCGGCCGGCATCACCGCGCAATTCAACGAAAACGTATTGCAGCGGATCAACCGCGAACTCGGCGGCGACTTCAACCTGTCGGCGTTCACCCACCGCGCCATCTACAGCGACGAGCACCATCGCATCGAGATGCATCTGGTCAGCCTCGAAGCCCAGAAGGCGCATGTCTGCGGGCAGACATTTTCATTCCATTCCGGTGAAAGCATCCACACAGAGTCGAGTTACAAATACAGCGTCGAGCGGTTGCAGGCGCTGGCGCGGGACGCCGGGTGGACACCGCAGGCGACATGGACCGACGAAGGAAAACTGTTTTCGGTTCACGCGCTGCGCGTCAGCTAAAACCCAATAGCTCCAAGTGAAATCGCCTCCCACGCTGCGACGATCAGCAGAACAAGCGTGGTCAGCGCCGCCAGCTCAAGCGGCGAGAAAAAGTGTGCTAACGGAATCAGCACGATCAGCAGTCCGATGCCGACCAGATGCGATAACTGGAACAGACCCCGGATCACGCGCTTGAACAAAATCGTGCCGATCAGAAACACCAGCGGCCCGCCGATGATGCTCAGGACCGCCCTCATATCAGTGTGACCATCCGGATGCGCCAGCAGCACTTCGTCGCCCACCGCTGACACCACGATGCCGGCGACGATCGGCAGATGCATGTAGGTATAGGCGATCCGCGCCAGCCGGCCGGACTCTTCGGACTCTGAAATCCGGTCAGAGCCGGCTTCTGCTCCGAGATGAAAATAAATCCACCACATCGCGATGCTGCCGATCAGCGCCACGGCGAACGCGATCATCACCGCCGCGGTCCACTCGGACTCGGCGAAGGTCGCGCCGGTGACAACGATGGATTCGCCGAGCGCGATGATGATGAAACCGGCGCAGCGCTCCGCCAGGTGTCCGCCCTCGACATCCCAATCCTGCAAGGACGACGCACCGATGCCCGGACAGCGGAAACGCATTGCCGGTCCCGCATATTCGATGGCGACCGCGATGGCCCAGAGGACAAGACGCGCCGCACTGTCGGCAAACCCGCCCGCGATCCAGAACACGCCGCTGCACGACAGCCAGATCGTGATCCGCAGCAGATTCATCCGCCACGCGGGCTGTGATTTCGGAATCGACAAATATGTAAAGACCGAGCGGCCCACCTGCATGACGACGAAGGCGAGCGCGAAAGCCAGACCCCGACTTTCAAACGCCTTGGGAATGGATGTGGACAGCAGCAGCCCGGCGATCATCAGGCCGAACAGCATCAGCCGAACCGGCGTGCGCTCCGGATCGAGCCAGTTGGTGATCCATGTGGTGTAGATCCACACCCACCACACCGCCAGAAACAGGATCGCGGTCTGCAAAACGCCGATCGGGGTGAAATGCGCCAGCAGCGTGTGAGAAATCTGCGTGATCGCGAACACGAACACCAGATCGAAAAACAATTCGACGTAGGTGACGCGCAAATGGCCATGCGGATCGCGCTCGCGCAGCAGGGTTTGGCGGGAATGCGGCACGATGCGTCCGGCTATTCAGGTACGCCGGTTTGCAGGGCCAGCGCGTGCAGCACGCCGCCCATCTGGCCCTTCAGCGATTGATAGACGATCTGGTGCTGCTGGACGCGGGATTTGCCGCGAAACGATTCCGAGATCACCGTCGCGGCATAATGGTCGCCGTCGCCTGCGAGGTCACGGATCGTCACTGTCGCGTCGGGAATCGCGGTCTTGATCATGGTTTCGATGTCCCGGGCATCCATCGGCATTGAGGTAGCTCCTTTTCGTCCCGCCGGAATCGCTCCATCTGCGCCCTCAGCGAAGCATCTCTTATGCCAATTTTACCCTCAACTATAGTCGAGGTCACGCGGGCATTCGTCGCAACCGTCCCTATATCGGGTTCGAAACTGAACCTTGCCAGAAAGTCATGTCATGAATAAAGCCGTCAAAATTCCCGGCCCCGACCATCCCATCACCATTTCGCCAAATCCGAAAAGGGTGCGGATCAGCGCCGGCGGCGTTGTCATCGCCGAAACCACGCATGCGCTAACGCTGCACGAAGCATCATACCCGCCGGTGCAATATATTCCGCGCGGCGATGCGAAGATGGACCTGCTGACCAGGACCGCCCACAGCTCCCACTGCCCCTACAAGGGCGATGCCGGCTATTTCACCATCAATACGCCCGGCGGCAAGACGCTTGAGAACGCGATCTGGACCTACGAGCAACCTTACGATGCTGTCAAGGAGATCGAAGGTCACCTCGCCTTCTATCCCGACAAGGTCACCATCGAGGAGTTGATCTGACCACGGTGGGTCAGACCGCGATTGCGCGGCGATACGCCGCCTGATACGGCTGGTTCCGCTTGACGGAGCCAACACTCGATGTCCGGACGTAACGCCGCCCTCGACCGTGCGCGAACCGCATTGACCGTGCTGGTGGTGATCCATCACGCGGTTATTCCCTACACCTATTTCGGACACACCGACCCCAAGAAATGGCTCGGATTCGACGCCATCGTGCTGGCGAACGACAGCTTCTTCATGGCGCTGTTCTTCTTCCTCTCGGGCCTGTTCACCTGGCCGAGCCTGCAGCACAAGACCATCGGCAGCTTCCTGCGCGACCGCTTTTTACGGCTCGGCCTGCCGTTTCTCGTCGCGGCACTGGTCTTGATGCCGCTGGCCTATTATTCGATTGAACTCCGCCATTCGGACACCAGCTTCGCGGACTATTGGTGGAAGACAGTGACGGTCGGCCCGTGGCCGAGCGGACCCGTCTGGTTCGTCTGGGTGCTGCTGGCGTTCGACGTTATCGCCGCGCTTGCTTTTCGCCTCGCGCCGGATTGCCTCGCGCCCATCAACCGGCTCTCCCAGATCGCGTTCACCCGGCCGATCGTGTTCTTCGCCGCATTCTTCGCAATCACGGCGCTGGCCTATGTGCCGATGCGCTTGACCTTCGGCGTCAACAAATGGTTCGAGTTTGGTCCGCTCAGCGTGCAGGCGAGCCGCGTGTTTTTCTACGCGTGCTATTTCTTCATCGGCGCAGGTGTCGGTCTTGCCAACGTGCAGCAGGGCCTGCTGTCGAGCGCCGGCAATCTGGCGAAACGCTGGGGCACGTGGGTGCTCGCGGCCTTCGCCGCCTATCTGATCATCGTTGCGCTGGTGTATTACCGCCGCGCCATCCTGCCCAACCCGGACATGCTGCCCGAGTGGTGGCAGGTCGCTTACGCGTTTGCACTTCCGCTGTTCAGCGCGGCGATCGCGCTGGCGATTTTAGCCTGGTTCATCCGCTTCGACCGGCCGGGCTGGGGAATTCTCGATGCCATGCATCCGGCCGCCTACGGCATTTTTCTCATTCACTATGTGCCGGTGCTGTGGACGCAATACTGGCTGCTGTCGTTCGACCGCTCGGCCTATGCCAAGGCGTTGATCTCGTTCGTGGTCGGTCTCGGCGTGAGCTGGGCCGTGACACTCGCATTGTTGCGATTGCCCGGCGCGAAAAAAGTGCTCTAGCTCTTGCCGCTCATATAATCCGGCAGCCAGCTCTCGAAGCCGTGCCTGAGTTTTGCAATGGCCACCGGCGTCTCGCCCTCGACGGCGATCGTGTGCCCGCCGGTCTTGCCGATCACATGACACGGCACATCGACGGCCTTGAGCTTGCTCAGCACCGTGAGCAGATGCGTTTCCGGCACGGTTACGATGTAGCGCGCCTGATCCTCGCCGAACCAATACGCATGCGGCACAAGCTCCTCGGGCGGCGCATCGAGGATCGCGCCGATGCCGCTCGCCATCGCCATCTCGGCCAGCGCAACCAGCAGACCGCCGTCGGACACGTCATGCACCGCGCTTGCGGTGCCGCCCTTGATCATGCCGCGCACGACGTCGCCATTGCGCCGCTCGACCGTGAGATCGACCGGCGGCGGCGCCCCCTCTTCGCGCCCGCAGATGTCACGTAAATACACCGACTGGCCGAGCCAGCCTTGCGTGTCGCCGATCAGCAGGATCGCTTCATCAGCGGCCTTGAACGCGAGCGTGGCCGATTTCTTGAAATCATCCAGCAGTCCGACACCGCCTATGGAAGGCGTCGGCAGAATGCCGCGCCCATTGGTCTCGTTGTAGAGCGACACGTTGCCGGACACGACAGGGAAATCCAGCGCGCGGCAGGCTTCGGCGATGCCTTTGAGGCAGCCAACGAACTGGCCCATGATCTCCGGCCGTTCGGGATTGCCGAAGTTCAGATTGTCCGTGATCGCGAGCGGTCTGCCGCCAACCGCAGTGATGTTGCGCCAGGCTTCCGCCACCGCCTGTTTGCCGCCCTCGAACGGATCGGCCTCGCAATAACGCGGCGT
>JAIERI010000006.1 GCA_019747015.1 Xanthobacteraceae bacterium | reverse complement strand
CTCGGCAAGCAGGCGATCGACGACGATTCCAATCAGACCGGCCAGATGCTGGCGGCGCTGCTCGGCTGGGGGCAGGCAACCTTTGCTTCGAAGCTTGAAGTCGATGGATCGGATTTCAAGGTCACGCGCGAGGTCGATGGCGGATTGCAGACCGTCACCGTGAAGGGCCCTGCGGTCGTCACCACCGATCTGCGCCTCAACGAGCCGCGCTATGCGAGCCTGCCCAATATCATGAAGGCGAAGAAAAAGCCGATCGACGAGAAGAGCGCTGAACAGTTTGGAATTGACCTGACTCCGCGTCTCGAGATCCTGAAGACTTCCGAGCCCGCCGGACGCAAGGGCGGCATCAAGGTCGCCTCAGCGGCGGAGCTGGTGTCGAAGCTCGCCGAGGCAGGAGCGATTTAATGACGACACTCCTCATTGCCGAACACACCAATGCCGCGCTGAAGGATTCGACCGCCAAGGCGCTCACCGCCGCGCTGGCGTTGGGCGACGACGTGCATGTGCTGGTCGCGGGCCAGGGCGCCAAAGGCGCCGCTGACGCCGCCGCCAAACTGAACGGCGTGAAAAAAGTTCTTCTCGCTGACGATACATCTTATGCCCACGATCTGGCCGAACCGCTCGCTGCCCTGATCGTGTCGCTCGCGCCGGGCTACGACGCGATTGTTTCGCCGGCGACCTCGCGTTTCAAGAATGCGATGCCGCGCGCCGCCGCCCTGCTCGACGTGATGCAGGTGTCCGAGATCATCAAGGTGATCGCGCCCGACACCTTCGAGCGTCCGATCTATGCCGGCAACGCGATCCAGACCGTGAAATCGAAGGACGCCAGGAAGATCATCACGGTGCGGACCTCGACCTTCACCGCAACAGGCGAAGGCGGCTCGGCTCCGGTTGAGAACGTCAGCGCGGCGGCCGATCCAAAACTGTCGAGCTTTGCCGGCGAGGACGTCGCCAAAAGCGACCGTCCGGAGCTGGCCTCGGCGAAGATTATCGTGTCGGGCGGGCGCGCGATGCAGAGCCGCGAGAACTTCAGTAAATATATCGAGCCGCTGGCGGACGCACTCGGCGCGGGCGTCGGCGCCTCGCGCGCCGCGGTCGATGCCGGCTATGCCCCGAATGACTGGCAGGTCGGCCAGACCGGCAAGGTCGTGGCGCCCGATCTTTACATCGCCATTGGCATCTCCGGCGCCATCCAGCATCTTGCCGGCATGAAGGATTCCAAGGTGATCGTCGCCATCAACAAGGATGAAGACGCGCCGATCTTCCAGATCGCCGATTTCGGCCTGGTCGCGGATTTGTTTCAGGCGGTTCCCGAACTCACCGAGGAAATCGGAAAGCGCCGCTAGTGGAGTGGATGACAAGCACCCAGGCGGTGTTTGGTGTATTGAGAATGCGGATCGGCTGATAGCGATGGAAAAATGGCGATGAAGATTCAGACGGTGGGTGTGATTGGTTCCGGCCAGATGGGCAACGGCATTGCCCATGTTGCGGCGCTCGCAGGTTTCAAAGTCATTCTCAACGACGTCTCGGCCGACCGTCTTAAGTCCGCGATGGCCACGATCAATGGCAATCTGTCGCGCCAGGTCGCCAAAAAGATGATTACCGAGGCCGCGCATCAGGCGGCGCTGAAGAAGATCGAATCCGCCGACTCGATCGACGGCCTGTCGGGATGCGACCTCGTGATCGAGACCGCGGTCGAGAAGGAAGATGTCAAGCGCAAGATTTTCCATGATCTGTGCGCCGTGCTCAAGCCCGACGCGATCATCGGATCGAACACCTCTTCGCTCTCGATCACCCGCCTTGCCGCATCGACGGACCGGCCGGAAAAATTCATCGGCATTCATTTCATGAATCCGGTCCCGCTGATGGAGCTGGTCGAACTGATTCGCGGCATCGCTACCGATGACGCGACCTTCGAAGCGTCGCGTGAATTCGTGACCAAGCTCGGCAAGCAGATCTCGGTGTCGGAGGATTTCCCTGCCTTCATCGTCAATCGCATTCTGTTGCCGATGATCAACGAGGCGATCTACACCCTCTATGAAGGCGTCGGCAACGTGCAGGCCATCGACGCGGCGCTCAAGCTCGGCGCGCATCACCCGATGGGTCCGCTCGAACTGGCGGATTTCATCGGCCTCGATACCTGTCTGTCGATCATGCAGGTGCTGCATGAAGGGCTGGCGGATTCGAAATACCGGCCGTGCCCGCTGCTGGTGAAATATGTCGAGGCCGGATGGCTCGGCCGCAAAACCCAGCGCGGCTTCTACGATTATCGCGGCGACAAGCCGGTGCCGACGCGCTGATTTTTCTTTTTCGCCTTCACAGAAATTATTAACCGCCCGCCGGTACAGTCACCCCGGGTGCGGGCGCCGTCATGGACATGAGTTTGGTGATGGCTGCGATGGCCATGCAGGCCGGCAATACGCAGCAGCAGATCGGCACCGCTGTTCTGAAACAGAATCTCGATTCCCAATCGTCCGTTCTTCAGTTGCTGCAGCCCTCGCAAAACGCCCCGGCGGCGAACAACGCGCCCGGCATCGGCGGCGTTCTCGATCTTTTTGCGTAATGTGAATGTAACGCAGGTTTAATCCACGTTTAATGCGGATTTAATCAGAGCTTCAGCAGCGTTTCGAACCCGCCATAGATCATGCGCTTGCCGTCGAACGGCAGCGATTTTGTGTCCATCATGCTCGCAAGCCGCGGATCCTTCATGACCTTGGCGTTGACCTGGTCGCGATGCGCGCGTGTCTTGTAGATGATCCATGAAAACACCACGGTCTCGTTCGGTTTCAATTTGACGCTGCGCGGGAAAGAGGTCAGCTTGCCGACCTTGACGTCCTCGGCAATGCATTCGTGATAATCGAGTGCGCCGTATTCCTTCCAGATCTTGCCGGCCTTGCGCGCGAGCGCCTTGTAGGCGGCGATATTCTTCTTCGGTACCGGTACGATGAATCCGTCGACATATTGCATGAGGGGTCTCCCTGGCGGCCGATCTATGGGTCAGCTCGATACAATAAGACGGTAAAGCAGCAATCGTTCGACGATCTCGAGAAAAATGACACTGCGGCCTATTGTCCGCTGGCGGCCTTGATCAGCGTCACGGCGTCATCGCTTGCCCATTCGGCCGGGCCCGCAATGGTGGCGATCTCGCATCCGGCGCCATCAATCAGGACCGATGTCGGCATGCCGATCGCGCGGCCGACGGCTTTGAGATCCTGAAACGCCTTCGCCTTGACATCGGTGAAAAAGCCAAGCCGTGTCAGTCCTCCGTCTTTCAGGAAATTTTTCGGCTTTTCGGGATCGCGCGTATCGATATTGATGGCGACCACCTCGAATTTCGGGCCGCCCAGTTTGCCCTGTAATTCATCCAGCGCGGGCATTTCCTTGCGACATGGCACACACCACGTCGCCCACAGATTCACGAGTACGGGGTGGCCGCGAAATTCGGACAGCTTCCTCGGCTTGCCATCGGCATCGTCGAAGGCCAGGTCCGGAATACGCAGCGGATCGGTGGCCATGGTTAATGCGGCGACCTCGCCATGGGCCAGCGGCGCGATTTTCCTGGCCAGATCGACTGCCGGACGGCAGGCCGGATCGCCTGACGCATTGCGCATGAACCCGCCGATCCCGTATACCCCGATACATCCGATCCCAACCCCCATAATGACGGCGGCAAGCACCATCGGAATGCGGCGGGGGCGGGCGGGCAATGATTGATTCTGGGGCTGATTTGGATCGGTCATAAGTGCTTATCTATCGCTGTATGCAGGCGAACGGAAGAAGTGAACTGAAGTCGATTGGCGAGCGAATTATGAGCAACAAGATGTGGGGCGGACGCTTCGGTGAAAGCCCCGATGCAATTATGGAAGAGATCAACGTCTCGATCGACGTCGACCGGCATCTTTACGCCCAGGATATCGCGGCCTCCAAGGCGCATGCGGCCATGCTGGCCGCACAGGGTATTATCACGGCGAACGATGCAAAAAACATCGCCAGCGGTCTAGACACGATTTTGTCAGAGATCAGCAAGGGCGGTTTTACTTTCAAGCGCGCGCTCGAAGACATTCACATGAATGTCGAGAGCCGTCTCGGCGAATTGATCGGTCCTGCCGCCGGCCGGCTGCATACTGCGCGTTCGCGCAACGATCAGGTCGCGACCGATTTTCGCCTTTACGTGCGCGACACGATCGATGAACTCGACCGGGCATTCGCCGCATTCCAGCGTGCGCTGGTCGATCGCGCACTCGAACATGCCGACACCGTGATGCCGGGCTTTACTCATTTGCAGACCGCGCAGCCGGTGACATTCGGCCATCATCTGATGGCCTATGTCGAGATGGCCGCGCGCGACCGCGGCCGTTTTGCCGATGCGCGCCGGCGGCTCAACGAAAGTCCGCTCGGCGCTGCCGCGCTCGCTGGAACCTCGTTCCCGATCGATCGCCAGGCCACCGCGCACGCGCTCGGCTTCGAGCGTCCGATGGCGAATTCGCTCGACGCGGTGTCGGATCGCGACTTCGTGCTGGAGACATTGTCCGGGGCATCGATCGCCGCGATGCATCTGTCGCGCTTCGCCGAAGAAATCGTGATCTGGACCTCGCCGCTTGTCGGTCTCGTGAGGCTGTCGGACAAGTTCACCACCGGCTCCTCGATCATGCCGCAGAAGCGCAATCCCGATGCTGCGGAACTGGTGCGCGCCAAAACGGGCCGCATCATTGGTTCACTCACCGCGCTGCTGATCGTGATGAAGGGCCTTCCGCTCGCCTATCAAAAGGACATGCAGGAAGACAAGGCCGGCGCGATGGAAGCGTTCGCCGCGCTCTCACTCGCTGTGAGGGCGATGACCGGCATGGTGATAGATCTTGAGCCTGACGAGGCGCGCATGAAGGTCGCCGCCGGTGAAGGATATGCGACCGCGACGGATCTTGCCGACTGGCTGGTGCGGGAACTGAAAATGCCATTCCGCGAGGCACATCACATCACCGGACGGATTGTCGCCAAGGCGTCAGAGAGCAACTTGCCGCTTCACAAAATGCCGCTGAATGTCATGCAGGCGATCGAGCCGCGGATCACCGCGCAGGCGCTGGAGGTCTTGTCGGTGCAGGCGTCGGTGGCGAGCCGGACCAGTTTCGGTGGCACCGCCCCCGCCAATGTCCGCGAGCAGGCCAAAACCTGGCTCAAGCGGCTGGAAAAAGAGCAAAATTCGGGCTGATCCCGCAAAAATTTGCTCTCTCGCAGGTCTCGCCTTCACGAGACGTTCTTTGTATGGTGGCGCCGAATTCGGGGACAGGATCGTGAGCCGCATTTCAAATTCAGTCTCAAAGCTCGCAGTAACGGCGCTGATCGTTGCCGCATGCGCCCTTGGCGGCTGCGGCCGCAAAGGCGGGCTTGATCTGCCGCCCGGCGCGGGTGCACAGGCCGCACCAGACTCCGCGCAATCGAATCCGGACTCGCAATACAGTCCCGCCGGAGCGGCGACGTCGCAAGGCAATGTGTTCGAAGCGACGCCGGGTCAGGATCCTCTGAGAGCCGCGCCGAAAGGCCCGAAGAAACGAATTATCCTCGATCCAATTCTGGATTGAGCAGGTCATGCATCATTTCCATTATCGCGACGGCGTCTTGCGCGCCGAAGACGTTGACCTGAGCGCACTTGCTGCGAGCGTCGGGACGCCGTTCTATTGTTATTCCACTGCAACCCTTGAACGTCACTATCAGGTTTTCGTGGACGCGTTCGCCGGCATGAAGACGCTGGTGTGCTACGCCATGAAGGCGAATTCCAACCAGTCGGTACTGCGCACGCTGGCACGGCTAGGCGCCGGCGCCGATGTCGTGTCGGGCGGCGAACTCAAGCGCGCGCGCGCGGCGGGCATCGCGCCCGACAGGATTGTGTTCTCCGGCGTCGGCAAAACCGAGGACGAGCTGCGTCAGGCCGTTGCCGAAGATATCCTGTGCATCAACGTCGAATCCGAACCCGAACTTGATTTGCTCTCAATGGTGGCCAGCGCGATGGGCCGCACCGCGCGCATCTCATTGCGCGTCAATCCGGATGTCGACGCTGGTGGTCACGCCAAGATTTCCACCGGAAAATACGAGAACAAGTTCGGCATTCCGCTCAGTCACGCACGTGCGGTCTATGCGCGCGCGGCCAAGCTGCCCGCCATCAAGGTCACTGGCGTCGATATGCATATCGGCAGCCAGATCACGGATCTGGCTCCGATGGAGGCCGCGTTCCACTTGCTGGTCGATTTCGTCGGAACGTTGCGCTCCGACGGCCACACCATCGCGCACGTCGATTTTGGTGGCGGTCTCGGTATTCCCTACGAGAACGGCCTACCCGCGCCGCCGACACCTGCGGCTTACGCCGAAGTGGTCAAGCGCGTGGCGCGCGGTCTCGACTGCACACTGTTGTTCGAGCCCGGCCGCATGATCGTCGGCAATGCAGGGATTCTCGTCACCCGCGTTATCTATCTGAAGCGGGGCGACGCGCGTAATTTCGTTATCATCGATGCGGCGATGAACGATCTCATTCGCCCGACACTGTATGAGGCGCATCACGAGATTTTGCCGGTGCGCGAGGCGGTGAACAACGCCCCTGCCATCACGGCCGACGTGGTCGGGCCGGTGTGCGAGAGTGGCGATTATCTTGCGCTGGACAGGAAAATGCCCGAACCGCGACCGGGCGATCTGCTCGCCATTATGTCGTCGGGTGCCTACGGCGCGGTGCAGGCTGGCACCTACAACACCCGTGCGCTGGTGCCGGAGGTGCTGGTGAAGGACGGCAAGTACGCCCTGGTGCGCCCCCGCATCACAGCCGAGCAACTGATCGCGATGGATCAGGTCGCACCCTGGCTGTAATCCGGCTTTGAGCCGCGTGGGGCTGGCGCCCCGACTTCTGCACATCAATCGGCGGAAAGTGGCCGTCATATAAGGCTTGGGACGTGCCTCATTGACGCCGTTGTGATAGGCTGAATTCGGCTATCACTTGGAGAACGGCGTGAGCGGTCCGGCATCCGATCCAACTGGCGCTTCCGATCCCGAAGCAAATACGCGGCGCGAGATCGCGCGTGCCTTGCGGCGGGCGCGGATCGCGATCGCATGGGAACGGCTGTGGCCGGCCCTCGCGCGGCTTCTGACGGTCGCCGGATTGTTTCTCGCGGTGGCGTGGGCGGGCGCGTGGATCGCGTTGCCGTCGATCCTTCGCGCAACAGGCCTTGCTCTGTTCATCGTACTCGGCGTCGCCGCGCTTGCGCCACTCGTTCGCTTTCGCTGGCCGACGCGAGAAGACGCGCTGCGGCGTCTGGACCAAAATGCCGGTATCGCGCATCGCCCCGCCACGGCGCTGACCGATACGCTGGTGTCGGAAGATCCAGTGTCGCTGGCGCTATGGCAGGCGCAGCGCACGCGCACACTCGCTTCGCTCAAGCGCATCCGCGCAGGACTGCCCTCGCCACGCCTTGCGCTTCACGATCCATGGGCACTGCGCACGCTGGTCGCGATGCTGATGGTCGCGACCTTCATTGCCGCCGGAGATGAGCGCCTCGAGCGTGTCGCGGCGGCGTTCGACTGGAACGGTGCGTTCGGCGGCGCCAACGTCCGCGTCGATGCGTGGATCAATCCGCCGCCTTATACCAGCCGCCCGCCGGTCATTCTGACGGCGGCCCGTGACACGCCATCCTCCGATACGCCGATCGCGGTGCCGGTCGGCAGCGTGCTTGTTACCCGCGCCAGCGGCAGCGGCCTTGATGTCAGTATCAGCGGCGGGGTCACCGAAACGCCGGTCACCGATCAGGTGCCGCAGGGCACCGACGAGCGGCGGTTCACTATCGCAGGCGACGGCACAGCCCGCGTGCGCTCGCCATCCTCGCAGCCGCTATGGACGTTCCAGGCGGTGCCCGATCGCGCGCCGACCATCGCGCTGGCGAAAGACCCCGAGCGTCAGGCGAAGGGCACGCTCTCCTTGTCTTATC
>JAIERI010000193.1 GCA_019747015.1 Xanthobacteraceae bacterium | reverse complement strand
CATCTCGGCTTCGAATTCGCGGCCTGGTACTGGCACTTCGTCGACGTGGTGTGGCTGTTCCTGTTCATCTGCATCTATGTCTGGGGTCACGGTGCGGAAACCATGGCTCACGCCGCGCACTGATACGGTTGCAATGACTCTTTTTTATTGAGCGATGTCAGTCATGTGCTTCAAACGCGGCGTCAGCGGCCGGCTTGAGCGATGAATGATGTTGCGCGATCAGCCATTCGCCGTTCTGCCTGACCAGCGCAAAGCTGTAGCGCGCAGGAAACAACGCCGTACGCTTGTCCAGCGTTCTGAATAGATCATAGTGTCCCGTGATGGCGACAACGTCGCCGGACAGCGCCTGCCCTTCATAGCCGCCGAGTTTGACGGTGAGGCCGAGATCGGCGGCTGCGACAAAATAGGCCTTCATGTCGTCCGGTCTGGCCGTTATGTCCCGTGACAGCGTTCCCCATAGCGCTGCATCCTGTGTATAGAGGCGCGCCACGGCGTCACTGTCGCCGGCGTTGAAATGCACCGCCCAGCGTTCAACGGTGGCGTAAGCCTCGATCATCTCTCACTTCTCCGTGCAACGGTTTCTGGCCAAAGATCAGCCAAGACATCGTGGGCTTTCTTTGGGATAACCGGGTTTGTTTGGAAACACGCCGCATGACTGAACCATCGTCTGAACCTGCCGTCCAGAATCAAGCCGCTTCGCAAAAAGTCTCGCCCTTCGTCGCCGGGCTGACATGCCGGTGCCCGCGCTGCGGCGAGGGCAAGTTATTCGAGGGGTTTCTCGAGCTGAGGCCGTGCTGCGATCAATGCGGACTCGATTATTCCTTTATCGACGCCGGCGACGGTCCGGCAGTGTTCATCATCATGATCGCGGGCTTTATCGTCGTCGGCGCGGCGCTTGTGGTCGAGATCAAATATCAGCCGCCGTTCTGGGTGCATGCGATGCTATGGCTGCCGCTGATTGCTGCGACCACGCTGCTTCCGCTGCGCCCGATGAAATCATTGTTGATCGCCTTGCAATATCATCACAAGGCCGCTGAAGGGCGGCTTGTGAAACGGGATTCCCAATGACGGAGAAGGCCGCCCGGCCGCGCGGGGCATTTGGCATGGCGGTCATTGTTTTCGTAATGATCGCGGTGCTGGTCGGGCTCGGCGTGTGGCAACTCCAAAGGCGTACTGAAAAACATGCACTGATCGCGGCACTCACCGAGCGTCTTGCGGCCGCACCCGTGTCCTTGCCGCCATTGTCTGAATGGAAAAATCTGTCGCCGGCGCATGACGAATTTCGCCGTGTGAGGTTCAGCGCGACATTCGAACAGCCGGACGCCATGGTCTATAGTTCCGGCTCCGCCGTGCGGGAGGATATTTCCGGACCCGGCACCTGGGCATTCCTGCCCGCGCGTCTGGCGGACGGCAGCGTGATCGCGGTCAATGCCGGCTTTGTGCAGAACACGATGCAGGATCGCGCCCAGCAGGATCGCGCGGTGGGTCGCCTCGTCACCGGCGCGCCGGTGACATTGACCGGCTATCTGCGTTTTCCCGAAAGCGCCGGTGTGCTGACGCCGCATGAGGATACAGGCAAGCGGCTGTGGTTCGCCCGTGATCAGGGTTCGATGGCAAAAGCATTGGGCTGGGGCGAGGTGGCGCCGTTTTATCTCGACCTCGAGAGTCCGGCGCCAGTGTCAGGCGTGCCAAAACCCGGTCCGCTCCAGATGCATCTCAAAGACGACCATCTGCAATACGCCATCACCTGGTTTGGCCTCGCGGCCGCTGTCCTGATTGCTTTCGCCATCTGGCTGGCAGGCCAGCGCCACGCCTGAATGCAGCCGCATTGAGCGGCTGAATAGGGCAGCCTTCCTTGTGAAGGCTTGGCGCAGCCGGTAAAGTGCAGCGCTAATCTGCCGTCAGACGGCTAAATAATATAATTTTATCAAAGGCTTGTAGATTACCCCGAGCCTTTGGAGGGTGTGTTGACGAGCTACATTTCGACCCGGGGCGAGGCTCCAAAACTTGGCTTTTGCGATGTGATGCTGACCGGGCTCGCCCGCGATGGCGGCCTCTACGTGCCGCGGGTTTGGCCGACGCTGAGCCAGCAGACCATCACCGATTTCCTCGGCCGGCCCTATTGGGAAGTTGCGGTTGAGGTGATCCGCCCATTCGTTGCGGGCGAAATTTCCGACGCTGATCTCGGCCGGATGGCCAACGAGGCTTATGCAACTTTCCGTCATCCCGCCGTGGTGCCACTGCGTCAGAGCGGCACCAATCAATTCGTGCTGGAGCTGTTTCACGGCCCGACACTGGCGTTCAAGGACGTCGCGATGCAGCTTCTGGCGCGGCTGATGGATCATGTGCTGGCCAAGCGTGACCAGCGCACCACCATCGTGGTCGCGACCTCGGGCGACACCGGCGGCGCGGCCGTCGATGCTTTCGCCGGGCTGGGCAATGTCGATCTCGTGGTGCTGTTTCCGAACGGGCGTATCTCCGACGTGCAGCGCCGCATGATGACAACGGCCGACGCGGCGAACGTGCATGCGCTCGCGGTCGAGGGCACATTCGACGATTGCCAGGCCATCGTGAAGGGCCTGTTCAATCACCATGCATTTCGCGATTCAGTCTCACTCTCCGGCGTCAACTCGATCAACTGGGCCCGCATCGTCGCGCAGACGGTTTACTATTTCACGTCGGCAGTGGCGCTCGGCGCACCGGCGCGGCAGATCGACTTCACCGTGCCGACCGGAAATTTCGGCGACATCTTCGCGGGCTATGTCGCCAAGCGCATGGGGCTTCCTGTCAGGCGGTTGCGCGTCGCCGCCAACGTCAACGATATTCTCGCGCGTACGCTGAAGACCGGCATCTATGAGGTGCGCGAGGTTCAGGCGACGCAGTCGCCGTCGATGGACATTCAGATCTCCTCGAATTTCGAGCGTCTGCTGTTCGAGGCCTCCGGCCGCGACAGTGCATTGGTGCGTTCGCTGATGGCGTCGCTGTCGCAATCCGGCCGCTTCGTTCTGCCGGATACGCTGCTCGCTGCGATCCGCGCCGATTTCGACGCCGGCCGCGCTGATGAGACCGAATGTACCAGCGCGATCCGTGCGGCGTGGCGCGAGGCGGGCGACCTCGTCGATCCGCACACCGCGGTGGCGCTGGCAGTGGCTGAGCGCGATAATGCCGATTCGAAAATTCCCGATGTAGTTTTGTCCACCGCCCACGCCGCGAAATTCCCCGATGCCGTGGAGGCTGCCTGCGGTGTGCGCCCGCAATTGCCGGCGTGGCTGGACGGGTTGATGACGAAACCGGAACATTTCAAGGTCATGAAGAGCGATCAGTCGGCCATCGAAAAATTTGTGCTCTCCGTGAGCCGTGCCGCGAAACAAGGAATCACAGGATGAGCGTCAACATCACCAAACTGGCCTCCGGTCTTACCGTCATCACCGATGTGATGCCGCATCTGGAAACGGCAGCACTCGGCGTGTGGACTGGAGTCGGCGGCCGCGACGAGAAGGCGAATGAACACGGCATTTCGCATCTTCTCGAACACATGGCCTTCAAAGGCACCACCAAGCGCACCTCGCGTGAAATCGTCGAAGAGATCGAGGCGGTCGGCGGCGATTTGAACGCCGCGACCAGCAGCGAGACGACGGCCTATTACGCCCGGGTGCTGAAAGACGACGTGCCGCTCGCCATCGACGTGCTGTCGGACATTCTCGCCAATCCGTCCTTCGATGCCGAGGAACTGGAACGTGAGAAAAGCGTGATCGTGCAGGAGATCGGCGCGGCCGCGGACACGCCGGACGATCTGGTGTTCGAGCATCTCAGCGAGATTTCATACCCGGACCAGCCAATGGGGCGTTCGCTGCTCGGCACCGCGCAGACGCTGAGCACGTTCGATCGCGACATGCTGCGCGGCTATCTGAAGACTCATTATCATGGTCCGGACATGGTGGTCGCCGCCGCGGGCGCGGTCGATCATGAACGTGTGGTTGCCGAGGTGCAGGCGCGATTCGCGGGATTTGAGGGAACGACGGCGCCCAAGCCCGCGCCGGCTTCATTCGGCAAAGGCGGCTCGCGGGTCGTGAAGCGTGAACTCGAGCAGGCGCATCTGACGCTGGCTCTCGAAGGGTTGCCGCAGAAGGACGAAAAATTGTTCAGCCTTCAGGTGTTCACAAATATCCTCGGCGGCGGCATGTCGTCGCGGCTGTTCCAGGAGGTGCGCGAGAAGCGCGGGCTTTGCTATTCGATCTACACTTTCCATGCGGCCTATTCGGATACCGGATTTTTCGGTCTCTACACCGGAACCGATCCCGCCGACGCGCCGGAAATGATGGAAGTGATCGTCGACGAGATGAACGAAGCCGTCGAGACGCTCACCGAGGCTGAGGTCGCGCGGGCCAAGGCGCAGATGAAGGCCGGGCTTCTGATGGCGCTGGAGAGTTGCAGCGCGCGCGCCGAGCAGATGGCGCGCCATATCCTGTCCTACGGACGCCCGCTGACGGTCGATGAACTGATCGCGCGCATTAATGCAGTGACTGTCGTCTCGACGCGCGATTCGGCGCGCGATTTGCTAAGCCGTAGCCGGCCGGCGGTAGTGGCGCTCGGCAGCGGCCGGGGACTGGACAAGGCCGTGGCTTATGCCGAAGGATTGTCGAAACCGAAGGCGCGCGCGCTGTTGCATTAAATAATAAAGAGTCGACGTTGCATGTTTGACAGTCACGAGGTGAAGGAGGGTTGAGCGATGGCCCTGTTTCGTTTGCCTTCGGCATCGCCGCCCGCACTCGCGCCGCGCGGCCGGGGCTTACTGCTGCGTGCACCGGATTTGTCGGACTACACGCAATGGTCGGAGCTGCGCGAGCACAGCCGCGCGTTCCTGACGCCCTGGGAGCCGATCTGGCCGTCGGACGATCTGACACGCGCGGGATTCCGCCGCAGGTTACGCCGCTATGCCGAGGACATTCTTGAAGACCGCGCCTACCCCTTCATCATAATTCGCGAGGAAGACAATGCGCTGATCGGCGCCATCACTCTCGCCAATGTCCGCCGTGGCATCGTCCAGAGCGGCACCATCGGCTACTGGATCGGACAGCCATTCGCGCATCGTGGTTATATGACGGCGGCGCTGCGGGTGTTGCTGCCGACGCTGTTCGGCGAGCTTAACCTGCACCGCGTCGAGGCGGCCTGCATTCCCACCAACACGCCCTCGGCGCGGGTGCTGGAAAAATGCGGCTTCGCCCGGGAGGGCCTGGCCCGGCGTTATCTGTGCATCAACGGGGTCTGGCAGGACCACTATCTTTACGGGCTGCTGGACGACGATTTCCGTGGCTAACCCTATTTTCACGGGACGATGATATCTCCCAATGCGCTCCCATGTGCCTTGTTGTGCCTTGGGTTCGCCGCCATTGCCCTGTTATAAGGCAGCAGCCTCAACCTGTTATCCCCTGTATGCCCGCCGGTAGCCCTCAATGAAGCGCGACGAGATTTTCAATCTTGCCATCCCGAAGGCATGGGCCGGCCCCGCGCTGGCCGTGGCAATGAGCGGGCTTCTTGCTGGTTGCGGCGGCGGCAGCATGTTCGGCTCGTCGTCAGGGCCGTCATCGTCGAGCAGCCCGTCTCTCGGCGACCGTTTCGGCCAGATTTTTGGTTCGAAATCGCAGGCGGTCGGCGAAACCGCGCCCCCGCCCGACGCCGATGAGCCGACTTGCCCAAGCGTCGCCATCCGTTTTGGCGCATCGACTCTTGCGGTCGGTCTTCCCGGCAAGCCCGCCAGCGGTAACGATTTGCGTTATCAGGCCAGCGTGATCCGCACCGCGCGTGATTGCAATCTGGTTGCCGGTCAGGTCAAGGCACGCGTCGGCATTCAGGGCCGCGTCATCGTGGGACCGGCGGGCGCGCCGCCGACCGTGGATGTACCGATGCGCGTCGCTCTGGTGAAGGAAGGCGTGACTCCGAAAGTGATCTTTACCAAGGCATTCCGCACCACGGTCGACATTCCATCCGGCGCGCCGAACGCCGATTTTAGCATGGTTGCCGAAGACATCATCTATCCCGTACCGCCGGGGGCGGACGGCGATTCCTATGTCTTCTATGTCGGGTTCGATCCAGAAGGTCTCAAGCCGGAGCCGCGTGCCAAGGCCGGCAAACGGTCGAAGGGCTGACACGGTCTTATCCGCGCTGATGCCGCTATTTAAGATTCCACCAACGACAAAGCCGGTCTCCTATGAGACCGGCTTTGTCGTTGATGCGTATCTGCGAGAGCCTGATCGCGCGATCTAGTTCAGCTTCTCGCGAACGTCTTTGATGCCTTTTTCGAGCAGGCCATCGGCGACCGATCCCTTCACGGTCTGCGACAACACGCTGGTTGCTGCTGCGACCGCTGCATCCGCCGCTGCCGCGCGAACGTCGGCGACGGCCTGAAGTTCGGCTTGCGTGATCTTGTTCTCGGCCGATTTGGTGCGGCGCGCGACGAAATCTTCCATCTTCGCCTTGGCCTCAACAGCGATACGCTCGGCTTCGGCCTTGGCACTGGCGACGATGTCTTGCGCCTCGCGCTCGGCACTCTCGCGGCGCGCGCGATATTCCGCGACCAGCTTGAGCGCTTCTTCTTTTAGCCGGCGGGCGTCGTCGAGTTCTTTCCTGATCCGGTCACTGCGCGTATCCAGCGCTTTCAGGATAATGCGATGAACGCCGAAATAACCGAATACGCCAAGCAGGATGACGAATGCGACGGCAACCCAGAATTCAGCTTCATGCAGCATCGGCTTATACTTTCAGGGATGCATCGACGGCACCGTCGACGGTCTTGGCGTCGGGAGCCGTGCCGGTGAGACGCTCGACAATGGCGGCGGTTGCATCCGCTGCGATGGACTTGACGTTGCCCATTGCCTTCTCGCGCATCGCGGAGATTGTCTTTTCAGCGTCCGCAAGCTTGGCGGTGAGGCTCGCCTCTAGCGCCTTGCGTTCGGTTTCGGACTGCGCAGCGAGCTTGTCGCGGGTTTCAGCGCCGATTGCCTGAGCGCGGGCGCGGGCGGCTGCCAGTTCCGCCTCGTAGGCTTTCAGCGCCGCGTCCGATTCATCCTTCAGCTTCTGCGCTTCGGACAAATTGCCATCGATGATGCCCTCACGCGTCGAGATCAGCGATCCCACACGCGGCAGTGCGAACTTCGAGACAATGACATAGAGCAGCGCAAAGGCGATCGCGAACGACACCAGCTGCGAAGCAAAGGTCTCTTTCTGGAAGGGCGGAAACCCGCCCTTGCCGTGACCTTCGGCTTCGGTGTGGGCGGTCGTCCCCGTTGCGTGGCCCTGTTCGGTTGCCATGGACGTCTCCTGTTGGCGTCAATCGCGGACCGCTCGGGCCCGCGGATTTAACTTAGACGGCGAACAGCAGCAGCAGCGCGACCAGCAGCGAGAAAATGCCGAGCGCCTCGGTCACGGCGAAACCGAAGATCAGGTTTGCGAACTGGCCTTGCGAAGCCGAGGGGTTGCGCAGCGCGCCGTTGAGGAACTGGCTGAAGATCATGCCGACGCCGATGCCGGCGCCGCCCATGCCGAGGGTGGCAAGGCCCGCGCCGATGTACTTTGCTGCTACTGGATCCATGGTGAAACTCCTTCTTGGTGTGTTCGATGATACGAAGTGTGAAATCCGGTCCGGGTCTTAAATTCAGTGTCCGGGATGAAGCGCGTCGTTAAGGTAGATGCAAGTCAGAATGGCGAACACGTAGGCCTGCAGGAACGCCACTAGCAATTCGAGTGCGGTCAACGCTGTGGTCATCGCCAGCGGCAGCGCGGCGCCGAAAATGCCGACCGCGCCAAGCGCGCCGAGCGAAGCGACGAAGCCCGCGAACACCTTGAGGGTGATGTGGCCGGCCAGCATGTTGGCGAACAGACGCACCGAATGCGACACCGGCCGCGACAGGAACGAGATCACCTCGATCACCATGAT
>JAIERI010000157.1 GCA_019747015.1 Xanthobacteraceae bacterium | reverse complement strand
AAACCGTGCTTCAACTCAATGCCGCGAGCGTACAGGACATGCATCCGCTGCTGGCAGAGCCGTTCGATGCCGACATCCATGCGCAATTGCGGGGGCTAAAGGATTTTTCACCGAAACCCTGGCCGGCAAGGTTCCGCGACATCCAGCAGTCCGGTGGCCGGATCGATTTCACCCAGTCGCGTATCCAGCAGGGCGACACCATCGCGGTAGCGGCCGGTGCGCTCGGCCTCACGCCGAACGGATATCTGGAAGGCGAGCTGCAGATGACCGTCGCCGGTTTCGAGCGGCTCGTTCCCGCGTTCGGCCTCGACAAACTGCTCGCGGAGAACGCGCAGTCATCGCCGGACCAGCCTCCGTCCGCGACCGCCCAGAAGGTCGACAAGGTGATCGGCGCGCTCGACCGGATGATTCCGGGGCTGGGCAATGTGGTGCGCAAGAATGCGAATGCCGGCGTTATCGCCGGCATCAATCTGCTCGGTCAGCCGACCATGCTTGAAGACCGCCCGGCGCGATCTTTCACGCTGAAATTCGTGGATGGTGCAATCGTGCTAGGACCGCTACGCGTGGCGCAAACGCCGGCGATGTTCTAGGACTTTTGCGGTGGCAGATGCGCATGCGGGCGGCCGAAATCCGCGCCCGCGGCATCCTGTCCGAGATTCACGATGCCGCGCCGGATCGCGCGCGTGCGGGTAAAGTGGTCGAACAGCACTTCGCCGTCGCCGCGCCGGATTGCGCGGGTGAGTTTCGACAGGTCTTCCTGAAATGCGCCGAGCATTTCCAGCACCGCGTCCTTGTTTGCCAGAAAAATATCGCGCCACATCGTCGGATCGGACGCCGCGATGCGGGTGAAGTCGCGAAAGCCGCCCGCGGAAAATTTTAATACTTCCGCCTGCGTCACGTTCTCTAGTTCATCGGCCGTGCCGACGATGGTGTAGGCGATCAGATGCGGCAGATGGCTGGTCACGGCGAGCACCATGTCATGGTGTTCGGCGGTCATGATCTCGACATTAGCGCCAATGGTGCGCCAGAGCGTCGCGAGCTTCTCGACGGCTGTGGGGTCTGCGTCCGGCGGCGGCGTGAGAATGCACCAGCGGTTGATGAACAGTTCGGCGAATCCGGAATCGGGGCCGGAATCCTCGGTGCCCGCTACCGGATGCGCAGGGATGAAATGCACGTTCAATGGCAGATGCGCTGACATTTCCCGCAGCACGGTGGATTTGACGGAGCCAACGTCCGAGACAATGGCGCCCGCTTTCAGATGAGCGCCGATGTCGGCGGCGACCTTGCCGCACACCCCGACCGGCACGCACACAATCACCAGATCTGCGTCACGGACCGCATCGGCATTGGTTTCCGCGACGCGGTCGCCAAGACCGATCTCGGCTGCGCGTTTGCGAATGGCGGCGGAGGCATCGGTCGTGACCAGTTCGCCGGCGAGGCCAAGCTGTTTGACCGCGCGTGCAATCGACGAGCCGATGTGACCCAGTCCAATGATGGTGACGCGCTGGAACTGAATGGTGCTCACGTTGAACTCACAAAATCGCGCAAGGCCGCGATAACAAGCTTGTTGGCTTCTTCGGTGCCAACGGTCAGACGTAACGCCTGCGGCAGTTTATAGGCCTTTACCGCGCGCAAAATCAGTCCGTGTTTGGTCAGAAACGCATCCGCGTCCTCGGCGGATTTTCCCTTTTGATCGGAGAAATGGATCAGGATGAAGTTAGCGACGCTCGGCGTCACCTTGAGGCCAAGCTCCATCACCTCATCGGTCAGCCACGCGCGCCATTTTTCATTATGTGCGCGCGCCGCGTTATAGTGCGCGGTGTCGGCCAGCGCCGCGATGGCGGCATGCATGCCCGGACCGTTGACGTTGAACGGATCGCGGGTACGATTGACCACGTCGATGACGTGTGCGGGGCCGTAGATAAATCCGAGACGCGCGGCAGCGAGACCGTAAATCTTCGAGAATGTGCGTGCCATCACCGTGTTGTCGGTGCTTTTGACCAGTTCGACGCCGGCCTCGTAATCGTCGGTGGTGACGAAATCCGCGTAGGCCGCGTCCAGCACAAGCAGTACGTTGGACGGCAATTGCGTGCGCAGCCGCCTGGTCTCGCTCGCCGTCACATAGGTGCCGGTGGGATTGTTCGGATTGGCGAGCCAGACGAGCTTGGTGCGCGGTGTGACCGCGCTCAGGATCGCATCCACATTCGCCGTCAGGTTCTTTTCCGGCGCAACGACATTGGTTGCACCGTTGCTCATCGTCGCGATGGGATACAGCAAAAAGCCGTGCGTGGTGTGGATCGCCTCGTCGCCGGGCCCGAGATAGATGTTCGCAAGATAGTGCAAAAGTTCGCCCGAGCCGACGCCGCATACGACCTGCGCGGGATCGATGTCGAAGGTGCGGCCGATGGCTTCCCGCAACAGGCGTGCGGAGCCGTCGGGATAATCTTCAAGGCGCCCCGCGGCGTTCTTGAAGGCCTCGACAGCCTTCACGGACGGCCCAAGCGCAGACTCATTGGCGGATAGTTTGAACACGCGCCCCGAGAGCCCAACGCCGCTTTTGCCGGGCGTGTAGGGCGCAATGTCGAGAATGCCGGGTTTCGGGACAGGACGTGACATTGAAGAAAATTCCGGAACGGTGATTTGAAGAAAAGGTCAGGCCTTCGCGGCGGGGTTTTTTGCATCCACCGTATAGCGCGTCGCGTGGCTCCCGACGAGGGCGGATGAGCGGACCAATGCGCCTGCGGCGATGAGCGCAGATGCGATTTTATCGATGCCATCGGTGCTGGATAGCGACGCCAGCAGCGCCGCACCGCCGGACGCCGTGTCAGGCACGGCAACGATCCCGGCGAGCGGCGAAATGGCGTGTGCGGCGTCCGCGCTCCAGTTTGAGACATGGATGCTCCACATCTCCACTTCCGTCACCATCGTCTCAACATCGACACGGGAGACGACAAACACCGGCAAAGCGGCAGGATGATCCGCGCGCTCGACGAAAGGCAGCCGCGCGATGATCTTCGGCGCGCTTGTTGGCTCAAGCGCGGTCCACCAAGGAGTCTGGCTACCTGCGGCGGACACCAAAGCGAGATCGCCGCGCGATTTCGCCACGGCATCGACGGCTGCTGCGGCGCTGAAATGCGCCAGAAACGGCACGGTGAAACCGAAATGAAACCGCGCCGAATCCCGCATCGCGGATTCGCCCGATGATAAATCCGCGTGAACGGAAAACGGCGCCTGCACATAAGTGAAGGTCGAGATGATGACGCGCCAGATGCTTTCCACAGTATCGAGCGGCAGGATGCCGCGATGGCGTGCCACCAGACGGCGCATCATGTCCGCCTCGCGCGCCGGGCGGAATGCCGAGCCGACTTCCTGCGTCTGCTTCACCGAAATCAGGCGATCGATGATGTCGCCGCGTTGCATCAGCAGACGGTGCACCTGCTCATCGATGGTGTCGATCTCGCGGCGAAGGTCTTGCAGGGAGGGTATAATGGGCGATGTATTCGACATTGGATAGCTTCCAAAACAGCGGCCTTGATTAGGAAAGACGGTGCCGAAATGCAAAGAAAACCTTTAACTTAAACATGATCCGGTCCCGGTTTGCCTACGCCGCTGCCTTGACGGGCAGGCCTCGCAGGACTAGCTTTTTGTCTGTTCCGTGGTCATTTGAGCCGGCCGGCTTGCAGCCACGTTAAAAAACTCGCTAAACAGGCCGGGGACACGTTGGATCCCGGCCGAACAATTTGTTCTGGCCGGTTTTTTTGGACCTGATGGTCTGGAGATACGATGTCCGAGTTTGTGAAGACCGCGCAGTCGGCAAAAAGAAAAGAGACCCGAAGCGAAGAGCGTGCGCGCGAGGCGGATCATCCGTCGTCGCTGGTTGCCGCGTTCGGCGCCGACAAGCCGTTGCATCTGGATTGCGGCGTCGATCTCGCTCCATTCCAGATCGCATACCAGACCTACGGACAACTCAACGCCGATCAGTCCAACGCGATCCTGATCTGCCATGCGCTGACCGGCGACCAGCATGTTGCCAATATCCATCCCGTTACCGGCAAGCCCGGCTGGTGGCAGACACTGGTCGGACCCGGCAAGCCGGTCGATACCGAACGTTATTTCGTGATCTGTTCAAATGCGGTGGGCGGTTGCATGGGCTCGACGGGGCCGTCCTCGACCAACCCGGCAACTGGCAAACCGTGGGGACTGGATTTTCCCGTCATCACCATCCCTGACATGGTGCGTGCGCAGGCCATGCTGCTCGATCACCTCGGCATTCACAAATTATTCGCTGTGGTCGGCGGCTCGATGGGCGGCATGCAGGTGCTGCAATGGGCGGCGGCCTATCCCGAGCGCGTGTTTTCCGCGCTGGCGGTGGCATGCAGCACGCGCCATTCGGCTCAGAATATCGCGTTCCATGAGCTTGGCCGTCAGGCGGTGATGGCCGATCCGGACTGGCGCGGCGGACGCTATTTCGATGAAGGCACCCATCCGCGCCGCGGCCTTGGTGTCGCGCGCATGGCAGCGCATATCACCTACCTTTCCGACGCGGCGTTGCATCGCAAGTTCGGTCGCAGGTTGCAGGATCGTGCGGTGCCGACTTTCTCGTTCGATGCGGACTTCGAGGTAGAGAGCTATCTGCGTCACCAAGGGTCATCATTTGTCGAGCGCTTCGACGCGAACTCCTATCTCTATCTGACCCGCGCGATGGATTATTTCGACGTGGCGGCCGATCATAACGGCGTGCTGGCGGAAGCCTATCGCGGCTCCACGACGCGATTTTGCCTGGTGTCCTTCACCAGCGACTGGCTGTTTCCGACCTCCGAATCGCGCGATGTCGTTCATGCGCTCAACGCCACCAGCGCGCGGGTGTCGTTCGCGGAGATTGCGACTGACAAGGGGCACGACGCGTTCCTGCTCGAGGAGCCGGAGTTCTTCGCCATCTCGCGCGCCTTTCTTGAATCCGGCGCGCATGCGCACGGCCTGACCTCGGTGGTCCGCTAAAGATGGCTGTTCAGGAATCCTTTCGGCCCACGGCGATCTTGCCGAAGATAGGCGATTCGCGTGGGGATCATCTGCTGGTGGCACAGATGGTCGAACCCGGCTCGCGCGTGCTCGATGTCGGCTGCGGCGAGGGCGATCTTTTGCGCCTTCTGGAGTCGCGCGGCGTCGACGGGCGCGGCATCGAATTGTCGCGCGAGGGCGTGAACAGTTGCGTCAGCAAGGGTCTCGCGGTGATTCAGGGCGACGCCGACACCGACCTTGCCGACTATCCCGATGACGCCTTCGATTATGTGATCCTGTCGCAGACCCTTCAGGCGACTCGCCAGCCACGGGTGGTGCTGGAGAATCTTTTGCGGATCGGCAGCCGCGCCATCGTGTCGTTCCCGAATTTCGGTCACTGGAAAATGCGGCTGCAGTTGCTTGTGAAAGGCCAGATGCCGCGCACGGAGAACCTTCCGGCGTCGTGGTATGACACGCCGAACATTCATTTTTGCACTATCAAGGATTTCGTCCAGCTCTGCAACGAGATCAACGTGAAGATGGAGCGCGCGGTCGCACTCGATCTGTATGGCCGACCGCTGCGCCTGCATGCGCCGTGGTGGTTCTGGAATATGTTCGGCGAGCAGGGCGTCTTTCTGCTCAGTCGCCGTGACCAGAATTCCTGATTCGCCGATCATAGTAACGATTAAGAATATCGGCTGAAATCGGGCACTTCTTGCCTTCTCATCGTCACGAAATGACCTTGCATTGTGGAGCGCTGAATAGCTGCCATGCAGCCGTCGCGCCGCTTTCTCGCCACATCCAATTCGTTTCACGCACCTTGAATATCGATCCGAGATTCGGTTCGAGGGCATGGGGGTGTTACGAAGGACGAATGGATGACTCTATCGACTAAATCGTTTTCGGTATGGCGGCTTGCTGCCGCTGCAATGTGTACGGCTGCGATCGGCGCGCTTGCGCTTACGTTGCCGGTTTCGGCAAGGCCGCATCATCGGGGAGAGCGGCATGTTCACTCTTATCACTCCGAACGTCATCATGCGCATCGTCATGGGCGGCATATATCGCGCTGGGAGCGAAGCGCACGATCGCTACGTTCGAGGAATGTCGCCAATGCCAACGCGTCAATGGGCGATACGGCAGGAGGCTTCAGCGGGACGAGCTTTGGTGCGTCGAACGTCGTAGACGAAGCGCGCCGTTACATCGGCGGCAATCCGACTGGCCGTTCGCGCCTGTGGTGCGCGCGCTTCATGAACTTTGTTCTGCAACACAGCGGCTATCGTGGCACCGGTTCGGACATGGCAAGCTCGTTCGCGGGCTACGGTCAGCGCATTTCCGGTCCGCAAGTTGGTGCGATTGCGGTGATGAGCCGCCGTGGCGGCGGGCATGTCGGCGTTGTTAGCGGCATCGACGCCAACGGCAATCCGATTGTGATTTCCGGAAACCACGGCCACCGCGTCGCGGAATCGGTCTATCAGCGCGGACGTATCTACGCTTACGTCATGCCTTGAGGTTTGAGGGTCGTTATCCGACGATCCCGATTGCATCGCCGGGGGCGATTTCGCCCCCGGTGACAACTTCACAATAGATGCCGCAAAAATCATGACCCAATGTCCGGCTCATCATGTGCGGGATATCCAGATTGCGTTCCGCCGTTGTCGGATCGACATTGACCGCCGCACAGCGCACGATTTCCTTGAGCACTTTCAGGCGGACGTCTCTAATTTTTAATTCTTGTCCCATGAGTTCGCGCTCGCGCCAGGCCGGCCAGCCTTTCACATAAAGATTGCCGCGAAACCGCAGCGGATCGACGGCCCGTCCGACGGTGTCTTCGATGGCCGCAACGCTGGCTAGATTGATGAGCGACACCACCTTGGCGGCGACATCCGAAAAGCTGTGGCCCGGCGCGGCGAGGATTCTTGGCGGTCCTCGCAATTCGCCGGCGAAATTCGCCGCGAAGAATTCTTCGATGACACTACGCCCCTGCACGGTTTCTAGATCACCCCGAACGGCCGCGGCGTTGTTATACATAATACTCAGCACGTGGCTTTGATCGTCGTAGCGGGTGCGCAGTGCCGCCAGCCGCTCGTTGCGCATCAGCATCAGAAACCGGATTTTCGGAAAATATTTCGGATAGTCGGGATCGAAGCCGATCGGCCCGTTTTCGATGGCGTAGCGCCTGTCGGAAGGCAGGGTTTTGCGGGGCTCCAGCGTCGTCCGCGACAGTTCCTCGGGTGACAATCCCTTGACGGGGTAACGGTAAAGGCCGGCGAGGGTGGAAGGTGCATCAAGCATGATATTTTTTAAGATGTTCGAGGCCGGCGCGCTATAGTGCTGAATTCATGGGCCTGCCTCCATCTTTTGGAGGCCTGCCTCTTCCGTAATCCGTCTTGGGTTCCCACATTTGCGCCAAGCTGGCGTAATCCGGCGATCGACCGTACCCGGCTTGACGGACATCAATGCGCGGCGCGGAACCCCATTGAAGATGCTGCTGACGTGCTTTCGGGGCGTCAGGGCAGGCTGAGGGACAGACACGAATGAACATTGAAAAATATACCGACCGCGTGAAGGGATTTATCCAGTCGGCGCAATCTTTGGCGCTGCGCGAGGGCCATCAGCAATTCTCGCCTCTTCACGTACTGAAAGTTCTGCTCGACGACAGCGAAGGGTTGGCGGGCGGGCTGATCGACCGCTCCGGCGGCAACTCACGCGCCATTCTGAAAGCGACCGAGGCCGCTTTGGCAAAGCTGCCGAAAGTCTCCGGTGCTGGTGCCGGGCAAATCTATCTTGCGCCGGAAACCGCGCGCGCCTTCGACGCCGCCGAAAAGGCGGCTGAAAAGGCCAGCGATAGTTTCGTCACGGTGGAACGGCTGCTGCTGGCGCTCGCGGTCGACAAGGACAGCGAGGCCGGGAAGATTCTCGCCCAGGGTGGCGTC
>JAIERI010000077.1 GCA_019747015.1 Xanthobacteraceae bacterium | reverse complement strand
GACCTTTCGGCACCGACTGAACTCCCGCGCGCACCACCTCGGCGATGAATGCAGCGGTGTAGATCGAGAGTGACAATGTGAGTGCGACGAACTCGGGAATGATCCGTGAGCCGCCGGAGAAGTTGAAGCCCTTCAGTTCCGGCATTTCGAACCGCATCGGTGTGCCGAATATCAAAACACTGAGCAGCGGCAGGCCGAACAGCATCGCCAGCACGTAAGGCCAGATCGTCAGTTTCTCGCCGCGGCCGAACAGCCGGTGTCGCGCATAGGCGCGCATCGCGATCGTGGCACACAGGCCGATCAGGATTGCGACGACGAAGGTGCTGAATGAATCCTGCAAAATCGGTTTCGGCACCACGAAGCCGCGATTGCTGAGAAAGAATGAGCCGAACAGGGAAATGCTCTGGCGCGGATTTGGCAGCGTCGCCAGCACGCCGACATACCAGAACAGAATTTGAAACAGCAGCGGAATGTTGCGAACCAGTTCAACATAGCCGCCCGACACCCGCGCGAGCAGCCAGTTTGGTGACAGCCGTCCGAGCCCGACCGCGAACCCGATGATGGTGGCAAGGACAATGCCGATCACCGACACCAGCAGCGTGTTCAAAAGACCGACAACGAACACCCGTGTGTAAGTGTCGCTTTCTGAATAAGGAATCAGTGACTGGCTGACGCCAAAGCCCGCGGTGTTCGACAGGAAGCCAAAGCCGGAGGCGATGCGCTGCGCCTGCAGATTGGCGCGGGCATTGGCGATGATCTCATAGCCGACCCAGACCAGCAGCGCCGCGAACGCCAGCTGCAGAAGAAAACCGCTCCACCCGGCCCGGCCGCCGAGAAAACGCCGCAGCCGCGCGATCAGTTGCAGCGGCGGCTTTCGCGGTTCGATCGCCATTACCCTAGTGTCCCGAATCCGAAGTTCGCCCCATTTTACAGCCCCCTCCGTAACGAACTTCGGATTCGAAAGGACACTAGGAAATTTACGATTCTAGTGTGGCTTAGGTTCGCAAGTCCGCAGACCGTGCGTGGGTCGAACAATGATGCGGATTTGCGGACCACCACACTACCGGGACGTCAGCGGATCGGCGGCGCGTATTGAATGCCGCCCTGATTCCAGAGCTTGTTGAGACCGCGCGAGATGCCGAGCTTCGATCCGGCGCCGACATTGCGGTCGAACGATTCGCCGTAATTGCCGACTGCCGCGACAATGCGCTTCACCCAGTCTTTCGTCAGGCCAAGCTGTTCGCCGAGACTGCCGTCGGTTCCGAACACGCGCTTGAGTTCAGGCCTGTCGGATTTCGACATTTCCTCGACGTTCTTCTGGGTGATCGCGAGTTCTTCCGCATTGACCATCGCGAACAGCGTCCATTTCACGATGTCGAACCACTGGTCGTCGCCGTGGCGAACCAGCGGGCCGAGCGGCTCTTTCGAAATCACGTCCGGCAGAACCACGTGATCGTCAGGATTGGTCAGCTTCAGGCGTTCGGCATAAAGCTGGGAGACGTCCGAGGTGAAGACGTCGCAGCGGCCGGATTCGTAAGCCTTGACGGTTTCGTCGGCAGTCGAGAAGGCGATCACCTCATACTTCATGTTGTTCGCCTTGAAGTAGTCGGCAAGGTTTTGTTCGGTGGTGGTGCCAGTCTGAACGCAGACCGAAGCGCTGTTCAGTTCCAGCGCCGAGTTGACCTTGAGCGACTTGCGGACCAGGAAACCCTGCCCGTCATAATAGGTCACGCCGGTAAAATTCAGCCCAAGCGAGGAATCGCGCGACACGGTCCAGGTGGTGTTACGCGAGAGCACGTCGATCTCGCCGGACTGCAATGCCGTGAAGCGATCCTTGGCGGACAGCGGCACGAATTTCACCTTGGTCGGATCGTTCAGCACCGCGGCCGCGATGGCACGGCACACGTCCACATCGAGGCCCACCCAGTTGCCCTTGTCGTCGGGCGCGGAAAATCCCGGCAGGCCCTGGCTGACGCCGCAGGACAGCATGCCCCGGTCCTGCACCGCCTTGAGGGTTTGCGCGGATGCAGGCTGAAGGGCGGAAATGCCAAGAAGGAGGACGGTCCCGAAGAAAATGCGTTTCATGGAATAACCTTTCACAACGACACCGCTATCACAATGATACTGACGCTGCGTCCATTTCAGAACGGCGGGCGAAAAGGGTCAAGGGGTTGACGTTCGGCTTCGCCGCCCTCTTATGATCCATACATGACATCTCCAGGCAACTCCGGTCCAAGCAATTCCGGCCCTCCCGGCCTACCGCAAGATGCGGCAACCCGGCTTGTTACGGCTGGCCGCGACACCAAGGCGCAGCACGGCTTCGTCAATCCCACGGTCGTCCATGGCTCGACGGTGCTTTATCCGTCGGCTGCGGACCTTCGCGCGCACCGCGGTGAGTTCCAGTACGGGCGGCAAGGCACACCGACGACCAAGGCGCTCCAGGACGCTTTAATGACGCTGGAGGGTCCGAACTGCGCCGGGGTCGGGCTTGCTCCGTCTGGGGTCGCCGCGATCACCACCGCCTTGCTCGCGGTGTTGAAAGCCGGTGATCATTTTCTGGTTATCGACAGCGCCTACCGCCCGACCCGCAATTTCTGCGACACGATCTTGAAACGCCTCGGCGTCGAGACGACCTATTTCGATCCCATGATCGGCGGCGGCATCGCACGGCTGTTCAAGCCGAACACCACGGCGGTTCTGGTCGAGGCGCCCGGCTCGCAGACCTTCGAGATGCCCGACATTCCCGCCATCGCAGCCGTGGCGCACGCCAAGGACGCGATCGTCGTGGACGACAACACATGGGCGACGCCGCTCTATCATCGCTCGCTCGATCAGGGTGTCGACATCAGCATTCAGGCGGCGACCAAATATATCGGCGGTCATTCCGACATCATGTTCGGCACGATTTCGGCCAACTCCAAAACATGGCCCGCGATTGCCGAGGGTATCCGGCTGCTCGGGATCTGCGCCGGACCGGACGATGTGTTCCTGGCACTGCGGGGCCTGCGTACGCTGGCGGTGCGGCTCGCCCATCACGAGAAATCGGCGCTTGAGATGGCGCGCTGGTTCGCGCAGCGACCCGAAGTACTACGCGTGCTGCATCCGGCGCTTGAAAGCGATCCGGGCCATGCCATCTGGAAGCGTGATTTCACCGGCGCGAGCGGATTGTTCAGCGTGGTGCTGAAACCAGTACCGGACAAAGCGGTCGATGCAATGCTCGACACGCTGACATTGTTCGGTATGGGGTATTCGTGGGGCGGGTTCGAGAGTCTCGTGATCCCGTTCGACTGTGCGCCGTACCGCACGGCCACGACATGGGCACCGGGCGGCCCTGCGCTGCGCTTTCATATCGGACTGGAAAACACCGACGATCTGAAAGCCGATCTCGACCGCGGTTTTGCCGCGCTCAAGGCCGCACTCTAAGAAAGTTCACTTGTCGAGTGTCTGCGACTGCTTGTGGTTCTTCACGATCAGCATGATGTTGCGGATGTAGATGATCGTCGCCAGCGCCTGGCCGAGAATGATGATCGGTTCGCGTTTCACGACGCCGTAGATCAGCGTCATGATGCCGCCGCCGATCGAGAAGAACCAGAACGCCATCGGAATCACGCTCTTGCCGGCGCGCTCGCTGGAAATCCACTGCACCAGAAAACGGGCAGTGAAGAACAACTGCGCGATCAGGCCGAAAGCCAGCCAGAAATCGAATTTGGCGATGAACACATCGTAGATGTAATCGCTCAATTCCTGGCCCCAGTGAATCAGCATCAGTGCACCTCGGTTGCGGCAGGCGTCGGCTTCTTGCGGCGGATCAGCCACCACACGCCGGCCAGATCCATGATCCCGATCCAGAGCCGGTCGAAGAATCCGTAGTTCGACACGCCCGAATAGCGCGGCCGGTCGACAACATCGACATAGACGATGTCGAAACCTTCGCGGCGGACGAGCGCCGGCAGGAATCGATGCAGCCCGTCGAAATACGGCATCGACAGAAACACCTCGCGGCGAAATGCCTTCAACCCGCAGCCGGTATCGCGCGTTCCATCTTTCAGGATCGCGTTGCGCACGCCATTGGCTATCCGCGACTGGATTTTCTTGAATCCCGTATCCTTGCGGCCGACCCGCTGACCGGCGGCAAGACCGACGCGCGCGCCCCCCTTCTCGATGGCGCCAATCAGGTCAGGTAGAAATGCCGGATCGTTCTGTCCGTCGCCGTCGAGTGTCGCGACGATCGTACCGCGCGCGAAGCGAACGCCGGTTCGCACCGCGGCCGATTGTCCGCTTGAGACCGCATGACGGATCTGGCGCAGCACGGGGCGCTGTTTCATCTCGGTGGCCAGGCGATCTGCGGTTGCATCGGTCGAACCGTCATTGACGTAGATGATCTCGTAGAGCCAGCGCGTACCCAGCGCCGCGGCGATCTCGGCGATCAGCGGCGCGATGTTGTCGGCTTCGTTACGAACCGGAACTACAATCGACACGGCGGGTCCGCTCGCGCCGAAAGATGTGGTGGTGTCGGAAGATGCAGGCTGGGTGGTCATCAAAATCGATCAATCTGTCGCGCCGTTGGGCAAGGTGACGCGGGAGGTCATGCGGCGCTTCTTATGGCGCGAAAGGGCCTTGGGCAACCCTTTTCAGACGCTGAAATGATGGAGCAGCGAGCGGTTTAACTTTGCCCTCCGCCCCAATGGCAAACACCAGATGCCGCGCGGCGAACCAGTAGCGTACGGCCATCGCGCCGACCACGCCGAGCAGCGCACCGGCCACCACATCGCTCGGATGATGCGCCAGCAGAACCATGCGGGTGATCGCGATCATGACGGCGTAAGTCCACATCACGACCTGTAGCCGCGGCCATACTGCCGACACCGCGAATGCCAGCGCAAAGGCCGTCACGGCATGGCTCGAGGGGAAACTCGCATAGGCCTCGGTCCCGGCAAAAGGCGAATAGTTGAATGCATTGGGGCCGCCGCCGACAAACGGCCGCCCGCGCCCGACAATGCCCTTGATCAGTTCTGCGGCCAGAACCGGCAACAGCACGGCAAGGAAGATGAACTGCACACGGCGTCCGAAGCCGATCACGAGCGATTGCGCCATGCCGCGCAGTGCGGGTGCGATCAGCAGGACTGCAACCAGCACAAAGCCCAGCGTGTCGAGGACATAGGACGATTTGCCGAAATCGGTGAGGATGCGCAGCGGCGCCAGCGCCGGCGTGCCACGCGTCGGCATCAGTATAATCGCGCCAACATCGAACACGAACATCAGCACAGCGGTCACGGTAGCACAGGCGGCAACCGCAATAAACCATCGGCGCGCGAGATATTCCCGGGCAAGCGCACGGCGCGAATGCGTCGGCGCGCGAACGAGCTGCGCCAATGTGTGCCACGTCATCGACGCAAGCTGACGAAAATATCTCATCGAAGCGCGACGATCCCGGTCGCGCCAAATCCCGTTGAGTGTTTTCTCATTGGGTGTCTTCCGAGCGGAACACGGCAATCGAGGCCGAACGGCCAATCGAATAATTATAGCCTTCGATCCGGGTCGTCACCGCGTAATGCAGGCCGATGGTCTCGGCGCGTTGCGCGAAGGCTTTCTCCTCGCGCCACTCCACCAGCGCGAAGCGGCAGCTTCCCTGCTGGAGGAAATCCGCCGCACCCGAGCCGTTGGTCAGCAGCGTTTGCGTGCCCACCATAAATATAAGGCTCGGCTCACCGAAACCGGCGGCGGCCGCGACCGGCCCGACGCATTCGACGTTGCGCAGTGCGCGGGCGATCTCCACGCTCGGAAACAGCGGCGTCAGCGAGGGCACGACAATGCCCCACACGCAGGTGCCGAGCGCCCATGACGCTGCGACCGCATTCAGGAGCGAGCGTTCGGCGCGATAATCGTCATACATCCACCAGGCGAACAGCCCGAAAATCATCGCGGCAGCGGCGAACGGCCACGCGGCGAAAGCGGGCTGGCGCAGCAGCGTGATGGCCATGATGATCGACGCAACCGACAGGATCGTCGGCAACACGAACCACCATGATGTGCCGCGCACCATCCAGGGTCGTTGTGCCAGCATACGGCGCTCCAGCACGCCGACAATGAGGATGGCGAGCGCCGGATAAAGCGGCAGCACATAGTGCGGCAGCTTGGTGATGACGATCTCGAACACGATCCACGCCGGAACGACCCATGCGAGCAAGAACTGCGCGCCCGGCTCGCGCCTGGCACGCCAGACCGCAGGCGCGGCCATGCCGGCCAGCGCCGAGCCCGGCCAGAATGTCAGCCAGAACAGCAGGAAATAATATCCCGGCGGCGCGCCGTGGGCCTCCTGCGGGCGGCTGATCTTGTTCAGCATGTCGCCGCCCAGTGAATCGGCGAAGAAGCTCTCGCCGGATTTCAGGTAGATCGCCACGAACCACGGCAGCGCGATCAGAAGCACCCATGCGATTCCGGCAATGGGACGCAAGCGCGAGATCCACTCCAGCGAGCGATCGCGAATCGCAAGCGCCACGATCGTCAGCGCGGCGAACATCAAAATGAGCGGTCCCTTGATGAGGATGCCGCCGGCAATCGCGGTCCAGAAAATCGCGGGCAATGCCAAGGATTGCGAGGACTCCTCGCCGCGCTGCCATGACAGATACACCCGCGCCATCGCACCCATCACGGCCGTGGTCGTCATCAGCAAGACGGCGTCGGTTTTCGCAAGCCGCGCCTCGATGCCCAGCATCACGCAGCTGCACATCACTAGCGCGGCGAGCACCGCGCCACGCCGTGTGACGAACGCCAGGGCCGCCCAATAGGTCAGCAGCACCGCGCCGATCGCGCCGATCAGCGAGGGAATGCGATAGAGCCAGATGCGTATTTGCGCGCGCGGCAGGCCGAGCTTGGAGGCGGATTCGACGACCGCCGCCTGCAGCCAATAGATGCCGACCGGCTTTTTGTAGCGCACCTCATCCTGAAAACGGATGTCGACGAAATCGCCGGTCTCCACCATCTGTTTGGACGCCTGCGCGAAGCGCGCTTCGTCGCGGTCGATCGGCGGGATATTGAACAGGCCCGGCAGAAAGAACAGCGCGCCGCAGACGACGAGCAATGCCACCGCGCGCGTATGGCTTTCGGTCACGAAATTCAGCACGGTCACAAGGCTGCGGCCGCCTTGCTTGGGAGCGGGACGGTGAGCGCCAAATCCGCGTTGCTGCACTGTGTCAATCATAAGTTTCGCATACGATGAAACGGGTTGGCGGACAATCGTTTGGACCTTAAGCGTTGCACAAATGACGCAAGTGTTGCCTTATGGCCGGGGCGGCGCTTACCCACACACTCACCTCGCCTATATGCCGCCCAACGTTCCCTTGCGCGGCAGATAATCCTTGATCGCCGCCCCCAAAGTGGGACATCAAGGCCCCAAAATGCGGCCCCTCCCCACTCATATCGAGCCGCCGCGGACACAACATTAACCTGCGCCGATGACGCGGTCATGCGAAGCGCAAAAACCACCGGGTGCACCATGGATCCCATGCTCAAAAAACGTCTGCGCCGCTGCGGCCTGTTTGCCCTGATCTTTCTTCCGGCGTTTTATTTCCTGCCGTGGCTGACGCTGTTTTACTTCGTCTGCGGCGCCCTCGATGTCGGCAGGCATCACAAGATCACCTACGACATGATCGAGAAGTATTTCATGGGCAACGGGTTGCTGACCTGGATGCTGTCGCCGCTCAATCTGCTCGCCGATTTGTTCTCGATGAAAAATATCGGCATCTACAAACCGCAGGATTTGCCGCCCGAACATCGCGCCGAGATCGAAGCCTGTGTCGCGGCGTTCCGCGCCAACGGCGATCTCATCAAGCAGCGCGTCGCCGAAACGCTCGGTAACAGCAAGCGCGGCATGCTGACCTTCAAATGGTTCAACGCGCCGCAAGTGCAGCAGGTGA
>JAIERI010000040.1 GCA_019747015.1 Xanthobacteraceae bacterium | reverse complement strand
CCGGAGGTAATGTCGCAGGCGCGCGCGATGGGTGATTACCTTCGCTACAAATCGGCGATCGGCAACATGCTGTCCGAACTTGCCATCATCATCACGGCGCGGGAATGGACGCAGGATTACGAATGGTGGCTCCACGCGCCGATCGCGATGAAGGCCGGAATCAAGCCCGGGATCGTCGATGCCATTCGAGGCGGCCGCAGACCGGTGGGCATGAGCGAGGACGAGGAAATCGTCTATGATTTCTCGACTGAACTGCACAAGAACAAAGGCGTGTCGGACACGACTTTCTCACGGGCCGAAAAACGTTTTGGAAAAAACGGTGTCGTCGATCTTGTCGGTATCAACGGCTACTACACATTGCTGGCGATGCAGTTGAACACGGCGCGCTACCAGATTCCGAAGGATGGCATGCCGCTGCCACGGTTTCCCGAATAAAGCGCGGTTTCCGCGGCTGTCTGCTATCTTGAAACTAGTGGCTTCCGGACAAGGCCCTCAGTGCAAGAATCGCGACGGCCATGACAACAATGAAAACAACAAACTTGATTTTCGTCGATCTGGGAATGTCCGACACGCGTCGCCCTCCGTTGTAATCCGGCGAAACTAGCCGTTTGAACGCCGCAACGGAAGGGAATGAGCGGAGAAGGAAGGGGACGCGAGGGGGACGTCCCCTTCCTTTGCGGCGGCGTTAGCGGAGGCCGCCGGTAATATGCATGGTCTCGCCGGTGATATACGATGCGCCATCCGAAGCGAGGAACACCACGGCCGGTGCGATCTCATTGACCTTGCCGATGCGGCCGAGCGGCGTGACGGATTCGATCCATTTGCGCATGTCGCTCTCATGGAAGCCGGCGGCGACGACGCCTTCGGTCTCGATCATGCCGGGGTTGACTGCGTTGACGCGAATTTTCTTCGGAGCCAGTTCCTTTGACAAAACCTGGGTGATGGCATCCACCGATGCTTTGGTCGCGGTGTAGACGGCGCTGCCGGGCGGAGTAATCTTCGTCACGCCGGAACTGATGTTGATGATGCTGCCGCCCTTCGGATTGAAATGCGCGGCGGCTTCCTGCGACACCAGCAGAAGGCCAAGCACGTTGAGATTAAAGTGTTTGTGGAAGTGCTCGGACGTGATGCCTTCAAGCGGAGCGAATTCGTAGATGCCTGCATTGTTGACGAGAATATCGATCGGACCGAGCGCCTTCACGGTATCAGCCACGACGCTTTTCGCGGCCTTGGCCTCGCTGAGATTGCCATGCACCGCGACGGCCTTGCCGCCCTTGGCAGCGATCTTCGCAACCACGCGGTCGGCGCCTTCCTTGCTGGAACTGTAATTCACCGCGACGGCGGCGCCTTCCGCGGCGAGTTGGACGGCGATTTCCGCGCCGATGCCTTTCGAGGCACCCGTCACCAGCGCCACCTTGCCTTCAAGTTTTCCGGCCATAATTGTTGTCCCTTTGGTCCATAATTCAATAGTTCATAAATAACGAACTATTGAACCGTGTCAAGGCGTATGCTATAAGTAAGTATGGTTCAGTTCGTTCACCCCGCCGCGGACGATATTACGCTCTCCGGCGTTCTTGCAGCACTGTCGGACCCGGCGCGGCTCAGCATCGTCAAAAGCCTGATCGGTCAGAAGGACTGCATGTCCTGCACCGAGGCGGCGCCGTGTCCGAAAATGGCGAAGTCGACGCTGTCCAACCATTTCCGCATCTTGCGTGAGGCGGGTCTGATCCGCACTTCCAAGAAAGGTGTCGAGCATCGCAACGAAATCCGCGAGGCGGACATCAACGCGCGATTTCCCGGGCTGCTTAAAACGGTTCTAAAATTTTCCGGCGACGTTTAGCGCACAAAACGCATACGCATCTTCGGTGCGCGCGGTCCAGGTTCACCGCAATCTAGAATAGCTCAAAACCAAAATGGAAAACGGGGCGCGAGTATCTGATTGCGCGCGTCTCTGTTTTCAGAAATGCCTATTTTATATGAGTTTTTGTACTATCTTGCTTAGAGTTCTTCTAAAGGACACTGTCAAATCTTTATTCCCGGCTTTGAAGCATTCCATTCATGGTCCGGAGGTCTGGACGAAATGTCGCGCTTCCTTCAATAGCAACCAATCGTCATGGGCACGACGACGTTTTTGCTTTGGGGGTTAAGTGGTGACGGATAAAAATCGCGTTCGCGGGCAGGCTCTTTCGGTTTCCAGGACAGCGCTTCACGCGGTCAGCTATCTGGCGATGAGCCTGGCGTTGTTTACTAGCGATGCCATCGCGCAGCAGACGACGCAAGGTCAGTCGGGCTCAAGCACGTTGCCGCCGGTGGTGGTGAGCCCGAGCGAGAACAAGCCGAAGAAAAAGCCTCGTCAGGCAAGTGAGTCAGCCTCGCGCACACGCCGCGCGGCGCAGACTCCGTCGCGCACCCAGACCAACCCGGTCGACGCGGCATGGGCCGGCCAAGCCCAGAACGTTCGTACCGGCACGTTCGGCTACTACCAGAACAGCACCTCGGTCGCGACCAAGACCAACACGCCGCTGCTTGATATTCCGCAGTCGGTCAGCGTCCTGACCAAGGATTTTATCAAGGATCAGGCTATCTCGAATATTACGGACGCGGTACGTTACGTTCCCGGCGTCACAGTTCATCAGGGTGAAGGCAACCGCGACGAACTCGTGATCCGCGGCGTCGACTCCAGCGCGAACTTCTTCGTCAACGGATTCCGCGACGACGTACAGTATTTCCGCGATCTGTATAACGCGCAGAGCATAGAGGTGCTGAAGGGGCCGAGCGCCTTGATCTTCGGGCGCGGTGCGGGCGGCGGTCTCGTCAACCGCACGCTGAAAGAAGCCGACGGCACGCGCATCTATGAGGCGACGGCGCAGACCGGCTCTTATGGCGACCGGCGCTTCTCACTCGATGCCGGCCAGGCGATCAACGAGAATGTCGCTGTGCGGTTCAATGCTTTCTACGAAGGCTCAGACACGTTCCGCGATTTCGGCAATCTCGAACGTTATGGCTTCAATCCGACGATCACACTGCGGCCGACCGACGACACCAAGGTCAAGCTGAGCTACGAGTATTATCATGACAGGGAACTGGCCGATCGCGGCAATCCGTCTTTTGGTCCCGCTGGCAACGCCATTCCGTTCGTGCCCAACGGCGACTACACCAAGTTCTTCGGCAGCCCGATCTACAATGGCACCCACGCCGACATTCAGACCACGATGGCCGTGATCGAACACGATTTCGGCGGCGGACTGACCGCCAAGAACTCGACCATGTACGCCAATTTCGACCGGGGCTACACCAACGTCTATCCGGGCGGCCCGGTCAATGCAGCGCAGACCGATTTCAATTACGCGGCCTACCAGAACACGACCAACCGCGCGAACCTGTTCAACCAGACGGATTTTACTTACAAAACCTATACTGGCTCTGTACGGCATACCCTCGCGTTCGGAACGGAATTCGGCCAACAGACCGGCATCGGCCTGCGTAACACCGGCATTTTCCAGAATGGAATGGCATCGGAGGCGGCTTCGGTGACCGGCAACGGTCCGTTCAATCCCACCTTCTTCGGACCGGTCGCTTTTGCTCATCAGTCCGTCGCGAATCCTGCCATCGGCGTCGTCAATCCGGACTCGAACAGCACCTATCGCCTGTTCACCGATTCCGCTTACGTACAGGACCAGATCGATGTAACCCGCTGGCTGCAACTGATCGGCGGCGTGCGTTTCGACCGTTTCGATCTCGCGGCGCTCGATCAGAACACCGGCACTCATCGCGCGCGCACCGACGACAAGTTGTCGCCGCGCGCCGGGGTCGTCCTTAAACCGGCTGACAATATGTCGGTGTACGGCGCCTACAGCATTTCCTATCTGCCGGCATCGGGCGACCAGTTCAGTTCGCTGAGCCCCGGCACGCTGATCCTCGATCCGCAAAAATTCGAGAACACCGAGTTCGGTGTAAAATGGAATGCGAATCCGAAACTGCAGCTCACTGCGGCGATATATGAATTGAATCGCACCAATCAGCCGATCGCCGACGGAAACAATCCGGGATTCTTTTTCGCATCCGGAAGTACCAAAGTACGCGGCTTTGAATCTGCCGTGACCGGCTACGTCACCGATGATTGGCAGACCACGCTTGGTTATGCCTATACCGACGCGCGCATCACCAGCGCCACCTCGACGACCGTGACACCGGGCAAGCGCGTTCAGCTCGTGCCGTACAACCAGTTTTCGTTGTGGAACAAGTACCAGATCGATCCGCGCTGGGCCCTCGGTATCGGCATCCTCTATCTCGGTGACTCGTATGCATCTTCCGACGATACTGTGAAGCTGCCGTCGTGGGTTCGCGTCGATACCGGGCTGTACTTCAAGTACGACGAAACCTGGAGCGGCCAGCTCAGTGTCGAAAACATATTCAACGAAGGTTATTGGGCATCGGCTGACGGCAATAACAACATCTCACCCGGCCGACTGCGCACCTTCCGCGTATCGACGACCGCAAGGTTCTGATCGCATCTGCCAAACCTCCAGATGCGACGGTAAACGGGACGCGAGCGATTGCGTCCCGTTTTTTCTCCTGCAGCGCATGACTTCTGAATCCATCTGTTGTGTGAACAACGACCGGGGAGAAACAAATACTGGTTAGTGCCGAACGAGGGCGGTATTCTGATAGAACGCTTCTAGAATGGAATGAACATCATGATCGTTCGCCCGGTGGCTGTCGCCTTTGCTTTGATTATTCTCAACAATGCCGCCCATGCGCAGGACGTCGCCGCCGGTGAAAAATCATTCGCCAAATGCCGCGCCTGTCACCAGATCGGCGAAACAGCCAAAAACAGCGTCGGCCCGGTCTTGAATGGCGTGATCGGCCGCAAGGCCGGATCTGTGGAGGGTTATAATTATTCCGACGCCAACAAGAGCTCCGGCATTACATGGGACGAGGCGACGTTCGCCGAATACATCAAGGATCCAAGAGCCAAGGTGCCCGGCACCAAGATGGCGTTCTTCGGCGTCAAGAACGATCAGGAGATCAAGGATCTTACCGCGTTCCTGAAGCAGTTCGGCAAGGACGGCAAGAAAGCGAACTGATCGCTTGTTGAGACACGCAGGACAAACAAAAGCCTCTGCATCGAACGATGCAGAGGCTTTTTATCGAATCAAAGAGCGAGAGTTACTCCCAGCTCAGCGCGCCGCCATTCTGATATTCGATCACGCGGGTCTCGAAGAAGTTCTTTTCCTTCTTCAGGTCCATCGCTTCTGACATCCATGGGAACGGATTTTCCGTCTCGTCGAACACTCGCGTCAGGCCAAGCTGGGCACAGCGGCGGTTGGCGATGAAGTGCATGTACTGTTCGCACAGCGCCGCGTTCAGCCCGAGGAAACCGCGCGGCATGGTATCGCGGCCATAGGCTGCTTCCAGTTCCGCGGCGGTGCGGATCATGCTGCGAACTTCTTCCTGAAATTCGCCCGTCCACAGATGCGGATTCTCAATCTTGATCTGATTGATCACGTCGATGCCGAAGTTCAGATGGATGCTCTCGTCGCGCAGGATATACTGATACTGCTCGGCGATGCCGACCATCTTGTTGCGGCGGCCGAGCGAGAGAATCTGCGCGAACCCTGTGTAGAACCACATCCCCTCAAAGATTACATAGAACGCAACGAGATCGCGCAGGAACGATTGATCCGCTTCCGGCGTGCCGGTCTTGAAGTCCGGGTTATCGAGGTTCTGCGTGTGTTTGAGCGCCCATGCCGCTTTATCAGTAATGGACGGTACCTCGCGGTACATGTTGAACAGCTCGCCCTCATCGAGGCCGAGGCTTTCGACGATGTACTGGAAAGTATGCGTATGCACCGCCTCCTCGAACGCCTGACGCAGCAGATACTGCCGGCATTCGGGGTTGGTCAGGTGGCGATAGATCGCCAGCACGATGTTGTTGGCGACAAGGCTCTCCGACGCGGCGAAAAAGCCAAGATTGCGTTTGATCGCGTGACGCTCGTCATCGGTGAGGCCGTCGCGCGATTTCCATAGCGCGATGTCGGCCTGCATCGAGACTTCGGTCGGCATCCAGTGGTTGTTGCAGCCGGCGAGATATTTCTCCCACGCCCACTTGTACTTCAGCGGCAGAAGCTGATTGACGTCGGCGCGGCAGTTGATCATCGCCTTGTCGTCAACCGACACGCGTCCGCCCGAGCGGTCGATCGCGCCGAGACCGGTCTGGTCTCCGGCCTGATCGCCTGCCTGTTCGGTCTCGGTCTGTTTCAGAATCTGCGGCAATAGATGAATCGCTTTGTTGGAGGAGGCTTCGGACCAGTCAAGCATGGGTATTCTCCGTTGTCTTCGAGACCATGCTCACTGGCACGCTTCGCAGTCAGGATTATCGATCGAACAGGCGACGGCGTCCGACAGGTCAGGCGCGGTCGACTTGTTCTTGACGAGAATGGGCCCGCTCGCTGCTACCCCCGAGGAAGACGAGACGGCGTTGAGCTTGCCGTCGGTTCCCTTCAGCGTCGATTTCTCGACATGGGTGGCGCTGCGCGAACGCAGATAATATGTGGTCTTCAACCCGCGTTGCCAGGCCAGACGATACAGCGTGTCCAGCTTCTTGCCCGATGGATTGGCGATATAAAGATTGAGCGACTGCGCCTGGTCGATCCACTTCTGGCGGCGTGCCGCCGACTCGATCAGCCAGGCGCTGTCGATTTCAAATGACGTTGCATAGAGCGCCTTGAGATCGTCAGGCACGCGGTCAATCGAGCCGACGCTGCCGTCGAAATATTTCAGGTCCGACACCATCACTTCGTCCCACAGGCCGCGGGCCTTGAGGTCACGGACCAGGAACTCGTTCACCACGGTGAAATCGCCTGACATGTTCGATTTAACGTAGAGGTTCTGATAGGCGGGCTCGATCGACTGCGCGACGCCGCAGATGTTGGAGATCGTCGCGGTCGGCGCGATCGCCATTACATTGGAGTTGCGCATGCCGGAGGTCTTCACCTTCTTGCGCAGGCCAGCCCAGTCCAGCGTCGCGGAGCGGTCGAGGTCAAGACCGCCGCGCGCCTTGTCGAGAATGTCGATCGAATCGATCGGCAGGATGCCCTTGCTCCACAGCGAGCCCTGGAACGAGGGGTACTGGCCGCGCTCGGCGGCGAGATCGACCGAGGCCGAGATCGCGTGGTACGAAATCACTTCCATGCTGAGATCGGCGAAGGCGACGGCTTCGTTGGAGGCCATCGGAATCCGCAGCGATTGTATGGCGTCCTGGAAGCCCATCAGGCCAAGACCGACGGGGCGGTGCTTGAGGTTGGAGCGGCGCGCTTCCGGAATGGTGTAGTAGTTGATGTCGATCACGTTATCGAGCATCCGCATCGCGGTGGTCACGGTGCGTTGCAGGCGCGCATTGTCGATGCCGCCATCGGCGATGTGATGCAGCAAATTGATCGAGCCGAGGTTGCAGACCGCGACTTCGTCATCCGAGGTGTTGAGCGTAATCTCGGTGCACAGGTTCGAGGAGTGAATCACGCCGGCATGCTGCTGCGGCGAGCGCAGGTTGCATGGATCCTTGAAGGTGATCCAGGGATGACCGGTCTCGAACACCATGGTCAGCATGCGCCGCCACAGATCGCTGGCGCGCAGCTTCTTGAACACGCGCATCTCGCCGCGCGCGGCCTTCTCTTCATAGTAGGCGTAACGCTCAGCGAAAGGCTTGCCGTAGAGATCGTGCAGGTCCGGCGTCTCGTCGGGCGAGAACAGCGTCCATTCGCCGTCGGCTTCGACGCGCTGCATGAACAGGTCCGGCACCCAGTTCGCGGTGTTCATGTCGTGGGTGCGGCGGCGGTCGTCGCCGGTGTTCTTGCGCAGATCGAGGAATTCCTCGATGTCGAT
>JAIERI010000015.1 GCA_019747015.1 Xanthobacteraceae bacterium | reverse complement strand
CCAATTCGGGAACACCAGCCAATTGCGACGCGCCGCCGCTAAGGACGACTCGCGCACGCGGCTCTGCCGCAAAGGGGGACTCCGCAAGGCGGTCCCTGACCATTTCAAAAGTCTCCTCGACCCGCTGCCGGACGATGTTCGCGATCGTGGCGCGGGAGACTATCTGCGGCGCATCCCGCTCGTGGCGGCCTGCCCCCGGCACGCTCATCACCTCGCGCGCATCGGAACCGCCCGTGAGCACGGTGCCATATAACGTCTTGATTCGCTCGGCATCCGCAATGGAAGTGCCAAGGCCGCGCGCAAGATCCATGGTGACGTGTTGCCCGCCGAGCGCAAATCCGCTGGCATGTACGAATTGGCCGCCGGAAAAGACCGCGATCGTGGTGGTGCCCGCGCCCATCTCGATCACGGCGGCGCCGAGATCGGCTTCGTCGTCAGTCAGAAGGGCGAGACCTGCGACATAAGGACTCGCCGCCATGGCCTCGACGTTCAAATGGCAGCGCTCGACCACCAGCATCAGGTTTTTTGCTGCAGATGCGTCGGCGGTAACGACATTCATGTCCACCCCGAAATGTCTTGCCACCATGCCGCGCGGATCGCGTACGCCCTTGACGCCGTCCAGCGAATAGCTGACCGGCAGCGCGTGCAAAACGGTGCGCCCTTCCGCGGTGGCATGACGCATGCCGGCACCGATTACACGGTCGATATCGGACTGCGCGACCGCGCCACTGCGGATTTCGGCTGAGGCTTCGATGAGCTGGCCGTTCAGACGTCCCGCCGATACCGACAGCAATACGGATTCGACCCTGACCCGCGCCATGCGCTCGGCGAGCGCCACCGCATGCCGCACCGAATGCTCGCATTCGTTCGGATCGCTGACCGCGCCCGCCTTGACGCCACGCGAGCGGATATGACTCATGCCGATCAGTTCCACGGTGTGGCTGCGACCGCGCAGCGCTTCGCTGGGCGGGCATGGCTTCAGGCGGGCGATCAGACAGGCGATCTTGCTGGTTCCGATATCGAGCGCGGCCACCAGTGCCGTCTTGTTCGGCGGCATCTGACGCGTTTTCGGAGTCTGGCGGCGATCGAGACCGGTCATGCGTCACCCGCCTTGCGTTTCGGCTTGGACGCATTGATTGCATCGAGGCGGGCCTTGGCCGCGTCTTCCGACAGGCGGACCGTCAGCCGGTCCGGCAAACGCATGTCGATGGCGGTGATGTCGCGCGAGAACAGCTGCTCTTCGCTGTCGAGCCTGGAGAGCGTCGCCAGCGCCTTTTCGACGTTGTCCTCCGGCAGGCGGACATCGAGGCCATTGGCCAGGCGCAGGTTCCAGCGGCGTTCGCCGACAAACACAATGGCCTTCACGTTGGTGGCGACCTGCGGATATTGCGCCAATAGATCGAGAAAATTCTTCGCGCGGCTTTGTGCGCCCTTGCCTACGACAAGCGGCAGCGCCGCGAAGCGCCGTGCCACATAAGGTTCCAGCACCGTGCCGTCTTCTGAGATGACCGAGAGACGGCCGTCTTGCTGCCACAGCGCGAAAGGCGCGCGTTCGGTGACGTCGATCTGCAGACGTCCGGGATAGAGCTTTTGCACGGTGGCTTCGCCGATCCAGGGATCGGCCTTCAGCCTGTCGCGTACCGTCGCGGCGTCGAGAAACAATAGCGAGGAGCGGCCATTGACGCCGCCGACCGCGAGAATCTCGTCCTGCGTCAACTGTTTGCGTCCGGTGATGGCGACCGAGGTAATGCGAAATCCAATGGCATTGCCGAGAGCATTGCGGGTGTCGCTCAGCGCCCCGGTGACGTTGTCGGCATAGCCGCCCTTGACGACACCAAGCATGCCCACACCGAGCAGCAGCGCCAGCGTCGCCGCGGTGCCGACGCCACGTGGCAGCCAGCGCTCAAGCGTGGCGATCAGGCCGTTGCGGTGCTGGTCGTTGAAGTCCTGCGCGGTGAAAATGGGTTCGGGAACGCGGCTGGGCTCGGGAAGCAGGGCATGCGTCTTCGATGCCCTGGATGTGGCCTTCTTTATCGTCGGATCGGACCGTCGCTGCGGCTTTACCGACCGAGAGAGGCGTCCTCCACCATCCATTGAACCAACTCGTCAAATGCTACGCCCGCATACGCTGCAAGCTCTGGAACAAGTGACGTCTCGGTCATACCGGGTTGAGTGTTGACCTCGAGGCAGATGAGTCCCCCCAAACCCTCGATGCGGTCGTCGTAGCGGAAATCCGCCCGGCTAACGCCCCGGCAGCCAAGCGCCAGATGCGCCGCCAGCGTCAACCTTCGGACTTCCTGGTAAACAAACGGTAAAATTGGAGCAGGCAGGATGTGTTTTGATGCGCCTTTTGAATACTTTGCCTCGTAATCGTAAAACTTTACGAGAGGAACGATCTCGATCACGTCGCTCGCCTCGCCCTTGATGACGGCACAGGTCAGTTCTTTGCCGGCGACGTATTTTTCCACCAGAAGCCGGTCGCCATGAGGCCAGTCGTCACGGAAAAGCTCCTGCGGCGGATGGGCATGCTCCTCGGTGACGATAAAGACGCCGACGCTCGATCCGTCCGCCACCGGCTTGATGACGTAAGGCGGCTTCATCACATGGCCCTTGGCCACCTCTGCGCGCGACAGCGTGAGACCCTCGGCCACCGGCACACCCACCGTGGCCATCACGGTCTTGGCAAGATCCTTCTGCATCGCGAGCGACGACGAGAGCACGCCCGAATGGGTGTAGGGAATCGCGATCGTTTCCAGCACGCCCTGAATGGTGCCATCCTCGCCGGGGCGGCCGTGCAGCATCACCAGCGCCACATCGGGCTTGAGCTGATCGAGCACGGTAGCGATATCGCGTTTCACGTCGATACGGGTGACGCGATAACCCTTGCGTTCAAGGGCTGATGCGCAGGCCGCACCCGACCGCAACGAGACCTCGCGCTCCGACGACCATCCGCCCATCAGCACCGCAACATGTTTGGTCATCGCCCGATTCCAATCCGCTTGATTTCCCATTGCAACTCGACGCCGGAATTATCTTTCACCCGCGCACGGACGGTCTCGCCGAGCGTTTCGATATCATGCCCGGTAGCATCGCCCGTGTTGATGAGGAAATTGCAATGCATATCCGACACCTGTGCGCCGCCGACGCGAAAGCCACGCATTCCTGCAGCATCGATCAGTTTCCAGGCGCTGTGACCGGGCGGATTCTTGAAGGTCGAACCGCCGGTTTTTTCGCGAATCGGCTGCGCGGTTTCGCGGTGCTGCTGCACCTCGTTCATGCGCGCGCGGATGGCTTCGGGTTCGGCCAGCTTGCCGCGAAACAGCGCCGAGGTAAAAATGACCGAGGTGTCGACGCCGGAATTGCGATAGACGAACTTCATGTCGGCGTTGGAGAATGTCACGCGTTCTCCAACGCGCGTCACGCCGCCGGCCTCGACCAGCACATCCTTGGTCTCGCCGCCATTGGCGCCGGCATTCATCCGCAGCGCGCCACCGATCGAGCCGGGAATGCCGAAATAAAATTCCAGCCCGCCGATGTTTGCAGCAGCAGCGGTTTCCGCGACGCGCTTGTCGAGCGCGGCCGCTCCCGCACGAACGGTGTCGCCCTCGGCTTTTGTCTCGCCGAATCCGCGCGGCGAAAGACGTATTACCACGCCCTCGACGCCGCCATCACGCACGATGAGGTTCGAGCCGACACCCACCGTGTAAACCGGAATGCTGGCTGGAAGCTTCGACAAAAAATACGCGAGATCGTCTTCATCCGCCGGGGTGAACAAAATCTGCGCCGGGCCGCCGACGCGAAACCATGTCAAGGGTGCCAGCGCCTCGTTTGCCAGCAGGCGCCCGCGCAAGTCCGGCATTGCGGATTTGAGCGAAGGTGTGATGTCGGGGAAGGACACGCTATTTCCCCAGCGCCTTCAGTTCGTCCGGCAAGGCATAGGCCCATTGCGTAATGTTGCCTGCACCGAGAAGAACCACGAAATCGTCCGGCTTGGCCACATCGCGTACCAGCGGCGCAAGGCTGTCGGCAGCAGGCAGTGGGATCACCTCGCGATGGCCATGCGCGCGAAGACCGAGCACGAAAGCATCGCGATCAACGCCAGGGATCGGCGCCTCGCCCGCTGGATAGACGTCGGCGACGATCACGGAGTCAGCATCGTTGAAACAGGTGCAGAATTCCTCGAACAGCGATTGCAGACGGGTGTAGCGATGCGGCTGCACCACCGCGATCACCCTGCCTTTGGTCGAGTCGCGCGCGGCCTTGAGTACGGCAGCAATCTCGACAGGATGGTGACCGTAATCGTCGATGATCGTCACGCCGTTCCATTCGCCGGTCTTGGTGAAGCGCCGTTTCACACCACCGAAACCGGCGAGCGCCTTGCGGATCGCATCGTCCGAAATACCGATCTCGTGGGCGACGGCAATCGCGGCAGTCGCGTTGAGCGCGTTATGGCGACCCGGCATCGGCAGCACAAGATCCACAATCCCATGCGCGGCGTCGGTGGCGCGGTTACGGAATTCGACCTTGAATTTCGAGCCGCCGGTGAACGGCTCAAGATCGGTGAGCCGCGCGTCGGCCTGCGGATTCTCACCATAGGTGATGATACGGCGATCCTCAATCTTGCCGACCAGCGCCTGCACCACGGGATGGTCGATGCACATCACCGCGAAGCCGTAGAACGGCACGCCCTCGACGAAATTGCGGAATGCATCCTGCACGGCCTCAAAGGTCTTGAAGTGATCGAGATGCTCGGGATCGACATTGGTGACGATGGCGACGTCGGCGGGCAATTTCAGGAAAGTGCCGTCGCTCTCGTCGGCTTCGACCACCATCCAGTCGCCGGCGCCGAGACGCGCATTGGTGCCGTAGGCGTTGATAATGCCGCCGTTGATGACGGTGGGATCGAGATTGCCGGCGTCCAGAAGCGTGGCAACCATCGACGTGGTGGTGGTCTTGCCGTGCGTGCCGGCAATGGCGATGCAGCTTTTCAGCCGCATCAGCTCGGCTAGCATCTCGGCGCGGCGCACGACGGGAATACGCAGGCCCCGCGCTGCGATCAGCTCCGGGTTATCGCGCTTGATCGCGGTAGAGACCACCAGCACGTCGGCACCCGCGACATTGTCGGCGTGATGACCGATGATAACCTTGATGCCTTTGTCGCGCAGCCGCGCAACGTTGGCGTTCTCCGAGGTGTCTGAACCCTGCACGGTATAGCCGAGATTACACAACACCTCAGCGATGCCGCTCATGCCGATGCCGCCGATTCCGACGAAGTGAATAGGCCCGATTTCGCGCGGCAGTCTCATTTATTGGTCCTTGTTACGCCGCTACTGATTGCCCTCTTTTGACCGACGCTGACAAGACCAAAATGCGTTTTGGTGCCATTCCGGGCTGCCCCGGAATGGCACGCGTCTCTTTCAGTTTTTCGGACGGCCCGCAGCCGCAAGGATCAGATCAGCAACCTCCTTGGGATGCGAGACAAGGGACAAATGGCCCGCATCCAGTTCGATGGTGGTCGCGTTCATGCGCTTGGCGAGAAAGCGTTCGAGGTCGGGATTGATCGTCGCGTCCTCCTTCGAGACAGCGTAGAAGGATGGCTTGGAATGCCAGGCGGCAACAGTGGTCCGTCCAGCGAAGATCGACGCGGCGGTATAGCCCTGTTCGGCATACAGTTCCTTCGCCTTCTTCTCCGGCACGCCGTTAGCGAAATACTTCAGGAACGATTCTTCGGACAGCCGGGTGTAGCCATCATTCGTCAGGATTCCGGCGCGCACTGCTCCCGTGGGAAATTTCCCGGATAACGCCACGAAATCCTCATCGGCATCGGGCGCACGCGCAGCGATATACACCAGCGCCGAAACCTTGGGGTCTGTTCCGGTTTCGCTGATCACGGTGCCGCCCCACGAATGAGCGACAAGCACCGTCGGGCCATCCTGAAGCGCGAGCACGCGGCGTGTTGCCGCGACAGAATCCTCAAGCGAGCTGAGCGGATTCTGAACGGCAGTCACGTTCAACCCGGCCGCCTGAAGGCGGGGGATCACTTCACCCCAACTCGATCCGTCAGCCCACGCGCCGTGCACCAGCACGACGTTACTTGCTTTCACCGGCGCGGCTGTTTGAGCCTGCGCCACGACAGCACCAAATACCACCGTAAGAAAACCGACGGCCATTGCCGCCGCCATATGAGAAATTTTCATTCCAAAGCTCCTTAGAGTTGTGAGGAGGGCTCGCGCGCTTCACAGGTTTCTTCGGATAAGAACGATGAAGCGCAACACGTTCACACGGTCGTGAAAAGTCAAAATAATCAGGAGCCGTGGGGAACATTATGCCGCAGGCAAAAACGATGCGGATGAGGCTCTAAATTCTCGCGACCTTAGTCACCAGATCGGCCAATCGTTCGGCGGAATCGAGCCTGCCTACACTGCGCGCTTTTTTAGCCATGACGGCAAGACGCAATGGCTCCGCTACGAGCGCCGAGATTTCCGTAGCCAACCGGTCGGGCGTGAACTCAGCCTGCGCGATGCGGATCGCGCCATCGGCGCTGGACAGCACGCCGGCATTGGCGAATTGATCCTGATCGATCGCGCCGGGCAGCGGCACCAGAATCGAGGGACGCCCGATGACGGCAAGTTCAGCGACGGTGCCCGCGCCGGAACGCGACACCACCAGATGCGAAGACGCCAGCCGTGCCGGAAGATCGCTGAAGAATGGCGCCAGTTCGGCGTCAATCTTGAGCTTGTCGTACACCGCGCGTACCCGCGCCATATCTTCGTCGCGCACCTGCTGCGTGAGTTTCAGCCTGTTCCACAGCGCAGGCTCGATCCGTTCAATGGCAAACGGCACAATGTCAGCCATCACGCGTGCGCCCTGGCTACCGCCGATTACCAGAATACGCAGCGGACCCGCCGCGTCCGGTGCGGCATAGGCCGTGCCAGCCGCGGCGAGAACGGCTGGCCGCATCGGCGTACCTGTCACGGTCGCTTTGCCCGCGAGCGCAGGATCGCGATCGAGTACGCCGGGCAGCGAGGTCGCGATCGCACTGACGCGTGTCGAGAGAAGGCGGTTGGCGCGCCCGAGCACGGCATTGGAGTCGTGAATGATGGTCGGGATGCCAAGCAGTTTCGCCGCGACCAGCGGTGGCAGTGTCGGATAACCACCGAAACCGATCACCACGGCAGGCTTCGCGCGCGACATCAGCGCCAAGGCCATTACCGCACCCGCCGAAAGCACGATGCCGGTGCGTGCCAGCGCCAGCGGGCTGCGACCGCGAATGGTTTCGCTCGGCACTACGTCGAGCATGTCCTTCGAAAACAATCCGGTGTATCGGGCCGCCCGGCTATCCGTAACAAGCCGGACGCGAAAGCCACGCCGCATCAGTTCACTGCCGAGCGCCTCGGCGGGAAACAGATGACCGCCGGTGCCGCCAGCGGCCAGCAGTACCAAAGGCGCGTTTTCAGAAAGGGTGGATTTGCTGTCAGGCAAAGGCACGCACGGCGTTGGCTGCTCCGATGGATTCCATCTCGACGCGCGGACGCTGCCGCGTCAACGCCAGCAGCATGCCGATGCCGTAAGCTAATGAAATCATCGACGAGCCGCCATACGAAATGAACGGCAGAGTCATACCCTTCGCCGGAATAAGATGCAAATTCACCGCGATATTAATCGACGCCTGCGTACCGAACATGATGGCCAGCCCCGCAATGGCAAAGCGCGAGAACAGGTCTTCGGTCGCATAGGCGCGCGCCAGCGACCGCAGCACGATGAAGGCGAACAGCGCCAGAATAGCCAGGCACAGAATAATGCCGAATTCCTCGGCCGCGACCGCATAGACGAAATCGGTATGACTATCCGGTAACAGGCGTTTGACCGTGCCCTCGC
>JAIERI010000232.1 GCA_019747015.1 Xanthobacteraceae bacterium | reverse complement strand
TTCCCATCACGCTGTATGAGGCGGTGCTGGGCGGCAAGGTGCGGGTGCCGACGCTCGGCAATCCGGTGGAACTCTCGATCCCGAAAAACACCTCCAGCGGGCGCACCTTTCGCCTTAAGGGCAAGGGGCTTTCCGGCAAGGGCGTGAGCGGCGACCTGTTCGTCACGACCCGCATCGTGCTGCCCGACGGCCACGACGCGGAACTCGAGGCGCTGATGGAGAAATGGCGCGCCGCACACCCCTACAACCCGCGTCACGATCTGGATTAACGTTAAACCGCCAATCAGGCCGTATAAGTTCCAAAACCCGCCGGTTTAGGTGGTATTTGGCGCGATCATGCCTATATTCGTAGCATGAACAAGAATGCGAAGCCGCAAAGCGAACAGCAGATTGCCCGTGCCGAAAAGCAGCGGGTGGCCCGCGTTGAAGGGGCCAAGGCGATGATCGACGTCGACAAGGACGCCATCGCCATCCGCAAGAACATGGAGCGCCTGCGCGCGCTGCGTCTGGCCAAGGAAGCGGAGGATGCCGCCAACGCGCCGCCGCCCGCGCCGAAGAAAAAGAAGAAGGCCGCGGTGAAGAAGGACGACCCCAAGGCGACCGCGCAGAAGCTCGCCGAATTCCTCGCCACCCAGCGCGACACCGGACGCGGCACTTAAACCACGCTTCAACAGTCCCGATCCACAGATTCAAATAACCCGCGCTTGGGGCTTGCCCCATTCGCGTCTTCAAACATGCGCTTGGGGCTTGCCCCATTCGCGCAAAAATAAACACGCGCCGTCCGCCCTGTTGTTGAAGGCGCGGGCGCGCCGTCTGCGCGCGCGGGGCCACCCCCGTTCGCGCCGTCATAGTCTCGTTCACCGCCCTCAACATGAGGGCGTGCGGAACGCCGGATGCTCAACGCATCCGCAGCCTCGCGTGCAAAGTGAAAAAGCACACGAGCATAGTCACCACGAATACGCCGACAACATCCGGCGTTCCGCACGCGATGGGAGTGACGCGTATTGCGCGGTGCCCCCGGTGGCCGGTCCGTGTGCCACCGTTTGCCGGGCTATCGCTTACCGCCGACACGACCACTCTTCCCAAGGAAGAGCCCGGTCGCGAAGGCCGGCCCGGCCCTAACTGGCGCGAAGCTGTCGCGCCGGGACGATCCACGCCTTCCGCGTCCGCGTGAGACGCTGTCGTCATCCGGCGCGCTTTTCACGCGCGGTTTCGAACGTCTCATCGCGTCCACCGCATCCCGCCCCGCGTTCGTGACGATCGCGAGCGCCCCTCATGAGGGACGGGATGTCAAGGAATATAATCCTATATAGGAAGATGTCAAGACAGCTTTTAATTTCGACCGTCAGGTTGATTCAGTTGCTTTCGTCGCGCCTTCCATGTGGCCGATGTCCCTCAATCTGTTCTTGAGCGTGAGGGTGTCGAGCGACCGCAGCGGGAGCGCGTTGAAAACCTCGATACGCTGATTGAGCTGGCGATACGCATTCCTGAATGCCAGCGCGATCTCGGCAGGAGTACCTTTCGCTTCAGCAGGATCGGGCACGCCCCAGTGCGCTGTCATTGGCTGACCTGGCCATACCGGGCACGTCTCGGCAGCCGCGCTGTCGCAAACCGTGAAAACGAAATCGAGCTTTGGTGCACCGGACTCCGCGAACTCCGCCCATGATTTTGAACGAAAGTCCGAGGTGTCGTAGCCGAGTCCATCCAGAAGCTGCAATGTTTCCGGGTGAACTTTCCCCTTGGGCTGGCTTCCGGCGCTGTAGGCGCGAAATTTTCCTGCGCCGATTTTATTCAGGATCGCCTCGGCCATCACCGATCGCGCCGAGTTGCCGGTGCAAAGAAACAGCACGTTATAGAGTTGGTCGGCCATGATGAACCTCTAGCAGCAGTTGGAAACCGGAGCTGGCTTCGCCGCGGGTACACAGCACGCGGATTGTTTGTCATGAGCAATGCGCGCTTCATTCTCGCCCGTGCCATCGCCGTAGTTGATGCTCTCGCCTGTGGTGAGAAAAGTCTCCCACGCGATGCCCGCTGGATCATCGATCCATGATTTTTCCGACTTCGCGTAACAGCAGGCGGTTTGGCCCTGTTCAATGATATTGCCTCCCGCTGTGCGGAGGCGCGCATAGACCTGTTGCAATTCTCCGGCATTTTCGACCTGAATGCCGAGATGATCGAGACCGGCCTCGCGGCCTCGCGCGGAAATCGCGAAATTTACGCACGGGTCGTCAAGCATCCATTTCGCATAATCGGATTTGACGATCGCGGGCTCAGCAGCAAAGAGCGCCGAGTAGAAGCCGATCGACTGGGTCAGATCATTAACGGCGACGTGAACATGCAGGCGCTTCATGACGAACACTCCTTTCAGGCAAGAGCCTTGGTACGCTTTCGGGCAGGCTTGCAATCACTGACGGGCGCGCATTCGGCGACGCCACCGCAGCAGTTTTCGGTGAGATAGCCGAGCAGCGCATTCATGGTGTCGAATTGCGCCGCATAAATCATCGAGCGGCCGTCACGGCGTACCGTAACGAGGCCCGCTTCGCGCAGACGGTCAAAGTGAAACGTCAGGGTGTTGGGCGACACGTCGAGCGATGTCGCGACCTCCCCAGCAGGCAAGCCTTCCGGTCCGGCTTGAACAAGCAGGCGATAAGCGTCGAGGCGGTTTTCCTGCGCGAGCGCTGACAACGCGGCGAGGACATCGGGCTTTTTCATATTTCGATGATTATCGAAATATAAATCCGCTGGCAAGGGATATTTCAATAATTATTGAAATAAATTGTTCGGGCCTTGGGCTCAGGTAAAACAGAGGCGGCCATTCGCAGGGCAAGATGGTTCTTCTTGTCGCTTACGAACTTCGGATTTGCAAACTGCGATCTGAACACGGAAGATCATCGGATCGGAGTTGGAAAGGATCGGGAGTCATGAGATGGCACGGACGTTGTTAATGGCGGTCGCCACAATCCTCGGTCTCACCCTGTCGGCCCACGCCGCCGACTACGCGCCGCTCAACTGCGCCAAGGCAAAGTCCGCGGCCGAGAAAACCATCTGCTCCGATTATGCGCTCGGGCAATCCGAGGCGCGGATGGCGACCTTGTTCGAACTGACGACATCGCTGGTCGCGATGGGGCAGCGCGGCGAAATCCAGGACGACCAGCGCGGCTTCATCAAGGAGCGCGACGCCTGCGGCGCGAACGCCGACTGCATTCGCAATGTCTATGGCGCTCGCATCAAGCAACTGGAAGCCATCATGGCCGGTATCGCAAGCCATGGACCTTTCTAGGAGTTGGACCTTTCCAGGAGTTGGTCCTTTCCAGCGCGCACTTTTCTCAGCCCGGTTTCAAAACCTTGCGCTGTCTCTTGAGTGCGGCCTTGCGCGCCGATTTCGCGGCCTGATCGCTCAGCGACAGCTTGAGCCGTTTGGCGGACTTGCGGGACGCCGTGCCCATCGCCTCGGCGTAGGGCGCGGAATCCCCCTGCTGCATGTCCATCGGTCTTGGGACAGGTTTCTTCGTCGCCATAGACAGATAACGGCGAAGCGAGGTTTTGGTTCGAACTTCGGAACGCCGCCGCGCGCCGCGCGTTTTCCTTGCAGGCATTTTGGCCGGGAGAACACGATGGCGAGCGACGTTGACGAAACACACCGCCTGATCGGAAGCGACAAGGTGGAGGGCACCGCGGTCTATGGCGCCGACGGCCAGAAGATCGGCTCGATCCAGCGCGTGATGATCGACAAGCTGAGCGGGCGGGTGTCGTACGCTGTGCTCAGCTTCGGCGGCTTTCTCGGCATCGGCGACGATCATTACCCGCTGCCGTGGCCCTCGCTGAAATACAACACCGAGCTTGGCGGCTATCAGATTCTGATCCCGATCGAGAAACTGAAAGACGGGCCGAAATTTGCGGCGGGCGCGGAGTGGGACTGGAGCGCAGCGCGCGAACGCGGGCTGGGCGATTATTACGGCACGCCCGCGATTGCCTGAATTGCGCGAAATTGTCGCAAGGCAACATGAACACGCGGCCACATTGGAAGCGATCTAGCCTTAATTGGCCGATTATTCCACAAATGTCGATTCCCGACATAGCAAATGTCGCGTTGGACTGTTACTGCACGTCATGCAGCCTTCAGAACAAGCTCTCAAACTCAAGACGGATAACCTTGTCGGGTTCATCCTGGTCCATGTGCTTGCCGCGCTTGCGCTGCTGCCTTGGTATTTCAGCTGGACCGGCGTCGCTGTTTTCATCGGCGGCATTTATGTTTTCGGCGTGTTCGGCATCAACCTCGGGTTTCATCGTCTGCTGACGCATCGCGCGTTCTCATGCCCGCTGTGGTTCGAGCACACGCTCGCCGTTGTCGGCGCGGCCTGCCTGCAATTCTCGCCCGCCTACTGGGTTGCGATCCATCGCCGCCATCATCACTTCACCGATGTCGTGCAGGATCCGCACTCGCCGAATTCGCCGATCAAGAGTTTCTTCTGGGCGCATTTTGGCTGGCTGCTGTTTCGCTCGCCCGACATGAAGCCAAAGCCCATGATCGATCGCTACGCGCGCGATCTGATGCGCGATCCGCTCTACGTCTGGCTGGAGCGCCGCAAGAACTGGATTCTGGTAACGCTGCTGTCCTGGCTCGCGATGTTCATCATTGGTTTTTCCGCCGGTCTCATCAGGGGCGACACTTACGCAAAGGCGTATCAGTTCGGATCGAGCCTGTTCGTCTGGGGCGGACCGCTGCGCACCGTCGCGGTGTGGCATGCGGCGTGGTCGGTGAATTCGGTCACGCATCTGTGGGGCTATCGCGGCTACAACACGCCGGACGACAGCCGCAACAATGTGTGGGTCGCGATCCTGTCCAGCGGCGAGGGCTGGCACAACAATCATCACGCCGATCCGTCCTCCGCGCGCCACGGCCACAAATGGTGGGAAATCGATCTGACGTGGATGATCATTCAGCTGTTCATGGCGATGGGCATCATCACCAAGCCGAATCTGCCATCGCCAAATCTGGCGGCGACGTTTCCGCCCGCCGTGAAGCCGGTGACGCCGGCGTAAGACTCTGTGCAGGTGCAAGCGCTCACGACAAAGGCCGCCTCGAGGGCGGCCTTTTATGTTGTTGCATGGCGCCCGTATTATTTGAGCGACGTCGCGATGGCGGTGAATTTGCTGTTGATCTTGGTACCAAGAGCATTCACCCCCGCGATAATGGCAAGAGCGATGCCGGCGGCGATGAGTGCATACTCAATGGCCGTCGCGCCGGACTCGTCGTTGAGAAACCTGCGGAGCGTTTTCATGCCACGAGCGTGAATGCCGAACTTGAATCTTACGTAAATAAGTACTGCGGCATTTCCATACATCTCCGGATCGGAACCGGTTCCATCTGCTGGAACCGGTCCGCATTTTACAATCCGGTCTTGTCCACCTGGTCGTACACCAGCCGCGCAACCTGCGTGAGCTTGTCCTTGTCGGCCGGACCCGTCACCACATAGCCGACACCCTTGTCGGCCCAGTACAACGCACCGTTGCTGCCTTCGGCGGCGAAGCGCATTTGCGTGGTCTCGACACGGTCGCGCGCGGCGTAAATGGTGTAGCGCTCGCCGCTGGCGGTTTCGTACATCAGGAACGCGGCAGGGGCAGAGGGGCCGGGCAGCAGCCGTCCGCCGACCAGCTTCAGTCCCGTGTCGTCGAGTTCGGGCGCGCGCACCTGATAGCCGCAGCGGTTGGTCAGCCATTGCTGCAAATGGGCGCGCTGATCCGCCGTCACCTCGACCGGATGGCGCACGTCCACGACATAGAGCCTGTGCGCGTCCAGCGCGTCGCCGGTGAAGCTGGCGAATGTGGTGGGCTGCGCGCCGGCACCGCGGGCGACGTAGCCCGCGCCGCCGCCGATCAGGAACGCGGCCAGTGTCGCGGCGATCGCGCCGTACATCCATTTGCGCGGCGTGAATCCGAGGCGCTCGACATCGAGACGCTTCGGCACCGGCTCGTCGGCCACCGAATCGTATTTGGCATGCAGCAGCTCGCTCATCGCACGCCATGAGGCGACCTGCGCGGCGGCATCGGGATGTGCAACGAGCCACGCTTCCACAGCCGCGCGGCGGTCGGGCGGCAGTTCACCGTCCACGTAAGCGTGGAGTTCATCTTCGGTGACGGGGATATTGATGTCGGTCATCGTCATTATCTTTTCTGTCGGTACGGCTTCATTTAACGCGGCGGAGCGCGGGGCGCTCGCCCTCGATAACGGACTTGACTTGCGCGCGGGCCCGGGCGAGGCGTGACATCACCGTGCCGATCGGCACGCCCTGAATGTCGGCAACGTCGCGATAGCTGAGGCCTTCCAGCACCACCAGCAACAGGACGGCGCGCTGGTCTTCCGGCAGCGTGCCAAGCGCGCGCGAGATGTCGCGGCCTTCGGCCTCGGTACCGCTGGCGTCGGCGGCGGTGTCTTGAAACTCGGTCATGACCGGCTGTCTTGCCAGAGAGCGGCGGCGGTTGCGGTTCAGGTTCGTCAGAATCGTATAAAGCCACGCGCGCAGGTCGCCGCCCAGAAACAGCTTTTCGCCGCGCAGCGCCCGCACCAGCGTATCCTGCACCAGATCGTCGGCAATGTCGGTGTCGCGCGCCAGCGCCCGCGCATAGCGGCGCAGCGCTGGAATCATGGTCTCGACGCTGTGCCGGAAGTCGTTCATCAAGATCGTCGGGCCTGGAGCCTGGCTGGCCGAATCGGGCGGTCCATTCATATAACACCATGGATTCGCAACTATTCCGCCTCCGACATTAACGATAGGCCCGCCGCCGTGCCGGCGGTCCTTGAACGGGCAAACCGCCTATGCCAAGAGGGGCCTCTTCTGGCGATGGGTACCTGATAATGGCAGACAATAATGGCCTGATGCGCGGCAAGCGCGGGGTGATTTTAGGCGTGGCCAACAATCGCTCCATCGCCTACGGAATCGCGAAATCCTGCCGCGACCAGGGCGCCGAGCTGGCGCTCACCTGGCAGGGCGATGCCTTGAAGAAGCGCGTCGAGCCGCTGGCCAAGGAGCTTGGCGCGATCACGCTCGGCCATTGCGACGTCACCAATCCTTCGACCATCGACGCGGTATTCGCCGAGGTGAAGAAGCAGTGGGGCAAGATCGACTTCGTGGTTCACGCTGTCGCCTTCGCGGATAAGGACCAGCTCGACGGCCGCTACATCGAGACCACGCAGGACAATTTTTCCAATTCGATGCTGATCAGCTGCTATTCGCTGACCGCGATCGCGCAGCGCGCCGAACATCTCATGACCGATGGCGGCTCGATCCTGACACTGTCTTATTACGGCGCCGAGAAGTGGATGCCGCATTACAATGTGATGGGTGTGGCGAAGGCGGCGCTGGAGGCCAGCGTGCGCTATCTCGCGGCCGATCTCGGCGAGAAGAACATCCGCGTCAACGCGTTGTCCGCGGGACCGATCAAGACGCTGGCCGCCAGCGGCATCGGCGATTTCCGCTACATCCTGAAGTGGAACGAACACAATTCACCGCTTCGGCGCAATGTCAGCCTGGAAGAGGTCGGCAACAGCTCGATGTATCTGCTGTCAGATCTGTCGCGCGGCGTGACCGGCGAAGTGCATCACGTCGATTCCGGCTATCACGTGGTGGGCATGAAGCGCCCCGACGCGCCGGACATTTCGCTCGGCAGCAAGGAATAATAATAACATCGTCATTGCGAGCGAAGCGAAGCAATCCAGAAAGCTGCAAAGAAAAACTGGATTGCTTGGTCGCAAGTGCTCCTCGCAATGACGGCTTGAACTTAGAGATTTTACTGAATGCCAAATCCCACCGTCTATTTCGTCCGTCACGGCCAGACCGAATGGAATGCCGCGGGCCGCTTTCAGGGCACGC
>JAIERI010000209.1 GCA_019747015.1 Xanthobacteraceae bacterium | reverse complement strand
GGCATAGCCCTCGGGTGCCTTCACATAGACAAGCTTGCCGTTCTTATAGATAGGAATGATACGATGGAGTGCGGCAAAACGGATGTGATCGTCGCTCAACGGACAATCGCTCCGCCAGACATACTCGAAGCGCTCACGTTCCATGCCATTGTAAGCGGCGAAATGGTCGAGATAGACATTTTCCTCAATCTTGCCCCACCGGATCAAAACCCGATCCGCGCCGATACCGACCTCGCGGCTGCGCCGCACGGCCACATCCAGCACCTCGTCAGCAAGAACGCCGCGAAGGCAGTCGATCTCGTAAGGGTGGGTATTCGTAGCGGGTGTGGAGTGGAATGAGGGGCGGAAGGCTGGATTGACCGGGGTGCGCAGCAGGGCGCCGATCAGACTGGTAAGGCGGCGGGAAAACGCCAATTCGCGCCGGGGACGCGTTACAAAATCGGTTGTTTGTGTCGCGAGGCCATCTGACAAGGCCATGCGGCGGGCACTCCCCACGCCCTTAAACGCCACTATAACACCACTCGCCTCCGCCCCCGGATGGTCTATAAGACCCCCTCGCGGAACCATCGATATGCAACCACAGCCTGCGCCATACAGCAATCTTGGATGCCCCCGATTTGTATGGGCGTATCTCGTGCGGCTTGGTTTTGCCGCGATATTCATGATTGCCGCAGTCCCGGCGCCTCACGCGCAGACGGCCGGTCAGGCACCGCCGCCGGACGCCCTTCAACCCGCTGCGCCGCAAGATCATCACCACAAGGACCGTCAGCGCAAGGAAGTGCGAGTACACCGCAAGCCGCGCCACAGGCCGTGCCGGGTTTCTGGGATCCGCGCCGCCGTCCGGAACGTCCGGACCTGAGCCGCATCACCATGATCCGTTTTCTCACTGAGACCGATTACCCGCCGTTTAACTTCACCGGACCCGATGGCAATCCGGCCGGGTTCAACATCGATATTGCGCGGGCGATCTGTGAGGAAATCAAGGTGCCCTGCACCATCCAGATGCGGCGGTTCGAAACGCTGGTCGATGCTATCAACGGCAACAGGGGCGATGCCGTGATTGCTTCGATGGCGGTGACGCCGCAGCTCCGCGCCAAACTCGATTTCACCGATCCCTATTATCGTGCACCGGCGCGCTTCGCCTCGCGCAAGGACGGGGTGATGTCGGAAGTGCGGCCGGAATCATTGTCGGACAAGAAGGTCGGCGCGATTGCTGGCTCCGCGCATGAGGCCTATCTGAAATCGCTGTTTACAGAAGCCATCGTGGTGGGGTTTCCCTCCGATGAGGCCTTGCGCCTGGCGCTGCGGCGCGGTGAAGTCGATCTGATTTTCGGCGATGCCATTTCACTGGCATTCTGGATCAATGGCACGGACTCTGCCGATTGCTGCGCTTTCAGCGGCGGCGCTTTCGTCGAAAGCCGTTATTTCGGTGAGGGCATCGGCATTGGCGTTCGCCGTGGCAACGACTTGCTGCGTCAGGCATTGAACTGGGCGATGTTCCGCCTTTGGGAAAAAGGCCGCTTCACCGACTTATGGCTGCGCTATTTTTCGGTCAGCCCGTTTTGATGGCGCTTGAGATGGCGCGGCTAACACGAACCTGAAAGAGAATCGAAGATTGATGTCCGAGACGTTGACCAGTGTGAATGACATGTCCGCCAGCGATCTTCGCAGCGTTGCCGAACAATCCAATGCATGGCCGTTCGAACAGGCACGGCAGATTGTCGCGCGGCTTAAGAAAAAGCCGAAGAACGAGGTTCTGTTCGAGACCGGCTATGGTCCCTCGGGCCTGCCGCATATCGGCACTTTCGGCGAGGTCGCGCGTACCACCATGGTGCGCTACGCCTTCCGCGTTCTCACTGAAGATAAGATCAAGACCCGGCTACTGGCTTTCTCCGACGACATGGACGGCCTGCGTAAGGTGCCGGACAATGTACCGAACAAGGAAATGCTCGCACAGGATCTCGGCAAGCCGCTGACGCAGGTCCGCGATCCCTTCGGCACGCACCCCTCTTTCGGTGAGCACAACAACGCGCGCCTGCGTGCATTTCTCGATGTCTTCGGCTTCGATTACGAATTCGCCTCCTCGACGCAATATTACAAGTCGGGCCGCTTCGATGCGACGCTCTTGAGGGTGCTGGAAAAGATCGACGAGGTGATGGCGATCATGCTGCCGTCGCTTCGTGAGGAGCGCGCGGCGAGTTATTCGCCGTTCCTCCCCATTTCGCCGACGACCGGCGTCGTCCTTCAAGTCCCCATTGTCGAACATGACAAGACAAATGGCACGATCTCTTACGACGATCCTGACACCAAGGAGCGCATCACCGTTCCAGTCACAGGAGGGCATTGCAAATTGCAATGGAAGCCGGACTGGGCGATGCGCTGGGCGGCGCTCGGCGTCGATTATGAAATGGCAGGTAAGGATCTGATCGACTCGGTGAAGCTGTCGGCGCAAATCTGCAAAGCGCTTGGCGGCATACCGCCGGAAGGCTTCAATTACGAATTGTTCCTGGATGAAAAAGGCCAGAAGATTTCCAAGTCGAAGGGCAACGGCCTGACCATCGACGAATGGCTGCGTTATGCTTCGCCGGAATCGCTGTCGTTGTTCATGTATCGCGAGCCAAAATCGGCCAAGCGGCTGTACTTCGACGTGATCCCGCGCAACGTCGACGACTATCAACAGTTTCTCGACGGCTATCCGCGGCAGGACGCCAAACAGCGCCTCGGTAATCCGGTCTGGCATATCCACGCCGGCAATCCGATGTCATCCGACATGCCGGTGACGTTCCAGTTGCTGCTGACGCTGGTGTCGTCGTCGAACGCGGAAAATGCCGAGACGCTATGGGGCTTCATCGGCCGCTATCGTCCAGGCGTCACCCCGCAAACCCATCCAAGACTCGATGCGATGGTCGGCTACGCGATCAATTATTATCGTGATTTCGTCGCGCCGACAAAAACATTTCGCCAGCCGACAGCCAGTGAGCGCGTCGCCTTGCAGGATTTGCGCGATGCGCTGTCGCAATTGCCCGTCGATGCCTCGGCTGAGGACATCCAGAATGTGGTCTATGAGATTGGCCGCCGCGAGCCATTTCTCGACACTGTGAAGAAGGGCAAGGATGGACGACCGGGCGTGTCGCTCGACTGGTTCAACATGCTCTATCAGGTGCTGCTCGGTCAGGAGAAGGGACCGCGCTTCGGTTCGTTCGTCGCGGTCTATGGTGTGCAAAATGCGATCGCGATGATCGACGGCGCGCTGGCGCGAGCGGCGTAGTTCAGCTTGAACGTAGCACGTAGCGCCTGTTGTCTTTCTGCGCCGGACGGGCATTCATTGGATAAAGCGTGGTGAACTGCGCGATATCGGTGTCCGCGACCTCCATCGTGTCGGTCAACACCAGCCATTCGACGATTTCCGAGCAGGGAGGCGTCGTCAGCGAACCGGCGTAGCGATAGTAATTTCTTTGCGTCGGCAAAAGGCCGTTGGGATCGATGGCGGGATCGGCCTTGATCGCAGGCCCGGGGCTGGACGGCATGGTCGATACGATCTTGCTGAAAGTTTCGTTGGGTTTGCCTGCCGCAAGAAGTACCCCCAGAACAGCCAGGCCACCACCTGCGGCGTTGCGATGCACGAAATGGGCTTCCATCGGAAAGTTCTTGCCGTCGATCAGGTGCTCGCTCGGACGATGAAAATGAAGCTGAAGCAAAGTGTAAGAATCGCCCCCGAACGCCAGCGTGCTGCCCGGGCCGAAATCCAGCTGAATGGTGTGGCCGTTATTGATGATGGTGTTCGCGGTCTTGTTCCAGGCGATCACAAGGGGCGGAAGCTGTGATTTCAAAGCGACGCCAAGGTCGATCGGCGACTGTTGCGAGCCCAGCGAACAGACCTTGCTCGCGGCGTCGAGGTCTCCCCATTTCGCGGGGCCTGCCGCGCCTTCATAGCTCCAGTGCATGGCTTCCGCCGAAAAACCGGCGGATGCGCAAACAGGGCAGAGTGCCAGCCCGGCCAATGATTTCAAAAGAGTTCGGCGATTCATTTTGCACCCCCAATGCAGATAATTGTTTCTCAATACTATAATCGCAAACAGTTAGTTACTGACTTGCCCAGACGATGCGGGCGATCCATTCCACATCCGCTGTGGACAGCGTGCGGTCGGCATGGGCTGGATTGAGCGATTGCAGCTCGATCACCTTCTGGGTGCGGCGGCGCAATTCCTTCACCATCACCTCGCCCTCCCTGGTCTTGACCACGACGCGGTCGCCGCGCCGGATCGGCGCGCCGGGTGACACCACGATGACGTCGCCATCGCGATAGGTCGGTTTCATGGAGTCGCCGGAAATCTCCAGCGCATAAGCGTGCTCGTCATTGACCGACGGCAGACCGACCTCGTCCCAGCCCTTGCCGACCGGAAAGCCGCCATCGTCGAAATAGCCGCCGGTGCCGGCTTCCGCGAAACCGAGCAGGGGTACCGCCTGCACGGAGCGCGCGGAGGATTCGATGAACTGCACGAAGGTATCGACGCTGATGCCGGTCGCCGCCAGCGCCTTGGCGACCGATTCGGTCGAGGGCCAGCGCTCGCGCCCGTCATTGGTCACGCGCTTGGATTTGTTGAAGGTGGTGGGGTCGAGCCCCGCCCGTTTTGCCAAGGCCGATGGCGACAGCCCGGCACGTGCCGCCAAGCGGTCGAGCGCGGTCCAGATTTGATCGTGTGTCAGCATGGAAGCGCCGATGGGAGAGGGCCGGATCTGGTTCTGCCGAAATGGTCACGAGAGCGATTCTAGGAATTATTACCTTGACCTGTGAAATTCCGCAATCCAGGCCGCGACTTGAAAGTCGCCCTTGAAGTGCGCCCGCCCCGCCGATACGGTTCGCTGGCATTTAAGAAAACCGCAGTAAATCCAATAACTAGGGCGGATCAGCCGCAGCCGTGACCCTGATTTACAAAATCTGCCCGGCCCCGGCCTGGCGCGAGGCGGAACGGCGCGGCTCGTTCGCGGGCAGCACGGATGACGAGCGGGACGGTTTCATCCATTTCTCCACCGCAGCGCAGGTCGAGGGCACGCTGGCGCGGCATTTCGCCGGCCAAGCGGATTTGTTTGTGGTTGCGGTCGAGGCGGATACGCTGGGCGATGCGTTGAAATGGGAGCCTTCGCGCGGCGGCGACCTGTTTCCCCATCTGTATGGCGATCTCGATCCTCACGCCGCGCACAGCATAACCGCGCTGACGCTGCGTGAGGACGGCTCGCACGTCGTTCCGGAGCTTGGATCGTGATCCGCGCTTTCGACGCTCTTACTTTGCCGCTGCTGCGGCGGCTCGATCCGGAAGATGCGCATCGTCTTGCGATCGGCGGATTGCGGATGCTGCCGGTGCCGCGCGCCAAGGCAGACGATCCCAAATTGGCGACGCGCGCCTTTGGCCTCAACTTCCCGAACCCGATCGGCATGGCCGCGGGGTTCGACAAAAACGCCGAAGTGCCGGATGCACTGCTGCGGTTGGGCTTCGGCTTTGTCGAAATCGGTTCGGTGACCCCGCGCCCGCAGGAGGGCAATCCGCGCCCGCGTCTGTTTCGTCTTGAGGAAGACTCGGCAATCGTCAATCGGATGGGCTTCAACAATGATGGCGCCGGTCCGGTGTTGCGGCGGCTGGCGCATCGCGCGCAGCGCAGTGGGATTGTCGGCGTCAATATCGGCGCCAACAAGGATTCGTCCGATCGTACCGCCGATTATGTGAGCCTGATTGAGACCTTTGCGCCGGTCGCGAGCTATTTCACACTCAATGTGTCCTCGCCCAACACACCGGGGCTACGCAATATGCAGCAAGCGTCGGTGCTCGACGATCTTCTGGCGCGGGTGATCGAGGCGCGCGACCGGGCGCAGGTCAACGCCGGACACGCCCCCTTGTTGTTGAAGATCGCACCCGACCTCACATTGTCTGAGCTCGATGACGTCGTGCATGTTGCCCGCGCGCGCGGCGTCGATGGCATGATCGTCGCCAATACCACGTTGGCGCGGCCAAAGATATTGCGCGATCTGGAAGGGGCGAAAGAGCAGGGCGGCTTGTCGGGCCGGCCACTTTTGAGATTGTCCACGCGCATGGTCGCCGAGACATATGTACGCACCGAGGGCGCGTTCCCGCTGATCGGTGTTGGCGGCATCGATTCGGGTGGTGCTGCGCTGATGAAGATCCGTGCCGGGGCGAGTCTGGTGCAGCTTTATTCGTCGCTGGTCTATCGCGGCCTCGGTCTGATCGAGTGCATCAAGGCCGATCTGCTGTCGACGCTGCGCCGGACGGGCAGAGACTCGTTATCCGAAATCGTCGGTGCGGACGCCGCGATGATCACGGCTGAAGACTGGCCGGCTTAAGCCAGGCGTTCTGCCGTCAGCGCGGCGTCCCGGCATTGAACAGACGCGAGATCAGCCAGATCGGGATCACGATGACCGCACCGAGCAGGAAATAGCGCCACACGCTGTTGATCGCGTCGAAACCGAGATTCCAGATCCAGTCGAACAGGCGGCGGATGCTGGTGACGATATTCCAGGGATCGAGGCCAATGGTGGCGAGAACCACGCCGACCAGCACCGACATCAGCACCAGCCGCAGCAGCACGCCAAGCGGGGAGCCTCCGAGAAAGCGCGACAACTGGTCGTTCGGCGCCGGCAATTCTCTCGCGTCGTCCTGCATCGTTATCTCCTAAAGTCGCGTTGGCGTATCATATAGCATGCCTGATGGCGTTTGGGCGCAATTGGTTGCGCAAAACGTCGTCGTCAAGCATGCGCAAGGCAGGGATGAGAAATTTTTTCATGACAGGATTTTAATGGGTGGGTTCGCCGGCGGTTTTTGTGCGGCTTCCACACCGACGGGCATCCGCATGTCTTGCGGGCGCATGGCCTTTATATAGGCTGTCCTGCCTTCCGTTCGAGTCGGTGTTAGAGTTTGGCGAGTTGACCATGCCCGCGCCATTGTTCCTGTCTTCCGGCGATCTGATTGCCGACCGGCGGTATGATTTCGCGCGCGATCTGCAATTGCGCGGCGATCTCGTGGCCGCGGCCGAGCTGATGGAACAGGCGGTCGAACTGGCCCCGAATTTCGCGTCCGCCTGGTTCGCCCTCGGAGAGCTTTATCAGCAGCTCAATCAGCACGGCGCGGCGATCAAGGCCTACAAAAAAGCGCGTGAGGCCGATCCGCAGGATCGCCACGGCGCGAAGCTGAGGCTGATGCGGCTCGGCGTCGAGAATCTGTCCGACATGCCACCGGCCTATGTGCGCTCGCTGTTCGATCAATATGCGCCGCGCTTTGAGAAGGCGCTGATCGAGGATCTCGATTATCGCGGCCCGGAAATACTGCTCAAAGCCGTGCTCGGCGTGTGCCACGCCGCCGGGCGCCCGGCGTTTTTCAAACATGCAATCGATCTGGGTTGCGGAACGGGTCTGGCCGCGCGGGAATTCAAACCGAATGTCGATGAGTTCATCGGGGTCGATCTGTCGCCGGGCATGATCGAGCGTGCGCGCCAGAGCGGTCTCTACGCGCGCCTCGAAGTTGCGGATATGGTGCAAGGCTTGGCCAATGAGCCTGAGGCCAGCGCCGATCTTGTGATCGCCGCCGATGCGGTAATCTATCTGCCGGATTTGACGTTGCTTGCCATTGGCGCGGCGCGGGTTCTGAAATCCGGCGGCCTGTTCGCATTCACCACCGAAACGCACCAGGGCGACGGAGTCATTCTCGGCGCCGGGCTGCGCTACGCTCACGGTGCGGATCACGTCCGCACGGCGCTGGCAGCGGCCGGGCTGGCGCTATGCGACCTTGCCTCGGTCTCTACGCGTAACGAAAACAATGCGCCTGTGCTGGGGCTGGTCGTGGTTGGGCTGGTCTTTG
>JAIERI010000074.1 GCA_019747015.1 Xanthobacteraceae bacterium | reverse complement strand
TGTCGGAGGGGGCGCCTTCGATGATTCGGCCATGCCACTCCAGATGCTTGGCTCGGAACAGTTGGGTCTGATTGGCACCGTTGATAAGATCAACAGCCGGATCGTTGAATTCCATCGACACCCGTTGCGGCAGCATCGGCAGCCCGCCGGCGCTGGCGCGGCCCAGACTCCAGTTCGCGACGGCAAACGCATTTTGCCCGCTCTCGGCGACCGCAACCGGCCCCTTGAATTCGGCGATCACCCGGGTCGGATCGTAGACTTGCGCGATCGCGAGGATTTCATTCAGCCGCGCCGTGAGCGGCACGCGCGAGGCAAGTTGCGCCGCGGTCTGTCCGGCGAGCGAAATCACCGGTTTGTCACACTTCACCTCGAGACGGAACGGGAAGCCCGCGACGCTGCGGTCGGCGCATTCATAGGTGCGGCCGGATCTCGCCTCACGCGTGCGCCAGCCGTCAAACTTCTCGTCGACCTGCGAGGCGGCGTAAAACCAGAACGCGCTCCAGGCCGCCGCGGCGGCGAAGAGCAATCCGGGCGCGACAAATACCGGCCAAAGCCGGCGGCGCGGCGCAAGAGCGTCAATGGGCGATCGATTCATCAAAGTCCTACATCATGCGAATTGGGCAATTGAAAGGTGTAGTGATCGCTTCGATCGGCCTTGAAGTCCAGTTGCCTGCGTTGGATTATCTCCTTGGAAGGCGCGAGGCATGGCCGCGAGACCCTTGGACATATCGGAATTGGACGAAGGCGATTTGTGGGTGTTCGGCTACGGCTCACTGATGTGGCGCCCCGGATTCGACTATGTCGAGCAGATTCCTGCACAACTGATCGGTGAGCATCGTGCCCTGTGCGTGCTTTCGCACATCCATCGCGGCACGCCCGAAAAGCCAGGACTTGTACTCGGTCTCGACCGTGGCGGCGCCTGTATGGGCACCGCATTCCGCGTCGCCGAAGCTAACCGCCCAGACACCCTCGCTTATCTGCGCGGACGCGAACAGGTGACCGGTGTCTACCGGGAGGTGATGCGCTCTGTCTGGATCGAGGGTAATGCACGCCGGCGCGTGCGGGCACTGACCTATGTGGTCGATCGCAGCCATCCGCAATATACCGGCCGCCTTTCGCTTGAGGAGCAGTTCCGGCGCGTCGCCAACAGCCACGGAAAATCGGGCGCGAACCGCGACTATGTGATCTCGACCGTGAAGGCACTCGAGGCACGCGGGTGCCGCGATCCGCAATTGCATCATCTAGTCGCGCTGCTGCAAGGCGACACGCCGCTGCACCGATAAGACTTCAGGCCGGCGCTGACCCTGCAATCGGCGCCGAGAAGCCCAGGAGCTTGATCTGTTCCTCGCGGGCGTCATTCACCAGTCTCGCTGTCGCCTCCTCGATCGCCGCCGACACCCGCTCGGTGAATTCATTACGCGCCAGCCCCGGCGGAATCGGATCGAGAAATTCGATCACGATGGTTCCGGGATAACGCATGAATGTCCTGCGCGGCCAGAACATCCCGGAATTGAGCGCGACCGGAACGCAGGCAACGCCGCAAGTGACGTAAATCTGGCTGACGCCGGATTTGTAGTCCGGCGGCGCACCGACCGGCATGCGTGTACCTTCAGGGAAGATAAGAAGCTGACGCCCGCGGCGGACTTCATCGCGTGCGCGCTTGAACATATCCAGCAACCCGCGGCCGCCGGCGCCGCGATCAACGCCGATCATATTGGCCTTCTGGAGATACCAGCCGAAAAACGGCAGCCACAGCAGTTCGCGTTTCAGGATGTAGAGCGGCTGCTCGAAAAACTGCAGCAGCGCGAATGTCTCCCATGCCGACTGATGTTTTGCCGCGACCAGCAGCGGGCCTTTGGGAATTTTCTCGAGCCCACGATAATCGACCTTGGTATTGCAGATCAGGCGCATCCAAAAGATGCTGGCACGGCCCCAATTCTGCGCGATCCATACCACGCCCCAGCGCGGCATTACGTAGGTCGGAATCCCCAGCGAAATCCAGAACGCCAGATTGAGATAAAACACGATGTTGTAAATCAACGAACGAACGAATACCGAAACCATTCCTAGGACCCACTTTCCGAAGTTCGAAATCTATCTCAGCAGCACCTTACACGAACTTCGGAAAGTCATGGATGCTAGCATCTTTATGATTCCAGTACCGCTTTTCATTGGAAGTTCCTGGATCGGACCCGCGGTTCGTGCTGCAGGAACTTCCAATAAGCGGTACTAGTCCGATCAGTTGGCGAGCGCCGTTGTCGGCTTGCCGGAAGCATCGCTGGTGGGCTGATCGGCGCCCTCCGGAGCGAGGTCGAAACCCAGATCGGCCAGCCGGACGCGAACTTCGGCAGCGACATATTTGACATATTCCGATAGCAGCAGCCGCAGCCCGGCGCCACTCTGCCACCACGGCTCGTCGTGCCATTTATCCCCGATCACCGGATAGAAAATCAGATCGACATCGGGCATCGCGTGCGACAGTTCCACCATCGCCCGCGGCATGTGATAGTTCGATGTCACCACGATCAGCGAATGAAAACCGCGCTCAACGGCCCACCGCCGCGTTTCGGTGGCATTGCTTCGTGTGTTGACGGCGGAACGATCGAGATCGACGCAGCAGGACAGCAGTGCATGCGTATCCGGAAGTGATCGCAGGATGTCGTTCGCGCCGTTGGCGGGATGCACACCCGAAATCAAGAGCCGTTTGCCGTAGCCTTCCGCCAGCAAATCCATCGCATCGGAAATGCGCGATGAGCCGCCGGTAAGCACGACGATACCGTCGGCCTTGCGAGGCGGCCGCTGTTCCTCCGAGCGCATCTGTGAGACGAACCAGGCAAACCCGATCACGCCGGCAAAGACCATGACCGAGAACAATTTCACAAAGCCAAGACCGGAGTGCCGCCTGACGGTACCCCCCGAAGAATTCTCCGGCCTTTCTGGATCGGCTTTCACGGCCATGCTTGTTTCGTCGTCCCAAAACCCGCCCGGCAGGCTGCCGGAATGTAGAGTTTACCGCAAATCTTTCCGCCGCGGTCATGCCGTCTAATTTAATCGATCTCGTCGAGGGTCGCGAATAATGTGCGCCGTGACGCCCATGTCGTGACCGCAGCGATCATGACCGCCTGCGCCGCCAAAATCAGATAACCCGATGCAGGCAGCGCGAATGTCCCGAGCAATGCGGCAAACTGATCGCCGACCGCTGTTCCCGAAAACCAGCTCGCAATCGATTCGGAAAAGCCGAACACCAGCATTGCCGCAATGCCGCCGATCAGGCCGCCTTCTAGGCCGAGGCGCAGGAAGTGCCGCAGAAAGCGATTAGCGATATAGCGATCCTGCGCTCCGACAAAGTGTAGAACCTCGACGATCGGCCGGTTCGCCGCCATCGCGCCACGGGTGGCGAACGATACCGAAATAATCGTGACGACGGTCACCAGCAAGAGAATGCCGGTGCCTGCCAGCACGATCGCGCCGGTCATCGAGCGCATCCGCTCAATCCACTCCCTGTGGTCGTCGACACTCGCCACCGGCACGGCTAGCGACAATTTCTGCCGCAGGCCCGCGACATTGAACGTCTGTCCCGGCGTGACGCGCGCGACGATCACACGCGGCACCGGCAGATCGTCGAGCGACAGCCCCGTACCGAGCCAAGGCTCCAGCAATTTCGACGATTCCGCCTTGCTGAATGCCCTCACGTCGAGAATGCCACTCTCGGTGCGCGCGACATCGATCGCACTCTTCACATCCCGTTCCAGATCGCGCCCGCTTGCGGGGCGAACCTGAATGGTGATCTCGCTGGCGACATCCGATTGCCATTCGCTGGCGGAGGCGCGCACCAGCAGCACCACGCCGGTGGTGATCGAGGCGAGGAACGTCATGATCGCAACCACGGCTATCAGCGCATGCCCCGAGATCGAGCCGCGCGGCACGATCGGCGAAACGTTGCGCGCGCGCGCTTCAGGCCGCTGATAATCGTAATCATCGATCATGACATAATGCTCATGACGAAAAACCTCATGATACGCAATTCATGACAAGGACTCTTTGCCACCCTATTCATAGATGTGCAGCCGGGACTCATGAAGCACCATGCGCCGCGCTTCGTATTGATCCATCAGTGCGATGTCATGGGTCGCGATAATGACGGCGGTGCCGGTCTTGTTCAACTGGATGAACAGATTGAGCAGTCGGCGCGCCAACGAAGGATCGACGTTGCCGGTCGGCTCATCTGCCAGCAGAAGTTGCGGCCGCGCGATCACGGCACGGGCGATCGCAGCGCGCTGCTTTTCACCGCCGGACAAGATCGGCGGCAAGGCATCCATGCGCTCGCCGAGCCCGACCCATTTCAGAAGGTCGATGACTTCCTTGCGGTAGCTTGATTCGTCGCGGCCCATCACGCGAAACGGTAGCGCGACATTTTCATAGGTCGTCATGTGATCGAGCAGACGGAAATCCTGCAACACGATGCCAATGCGCGCACGCAGATCGGCGATTGAATTCTTGTCGAGCAGCGACACGTCCTGCCCGAACAGATTGACCAGCCCGCGCGTCGGACGCAGGGACAAAAACAACATGCGCAGCAGCGACGTTTTGCCGGCGCCCGAGGGGCCGGTGAGAAACTGAAAGGAGTGCGCCGGGATCTGGAAGGTGAGATCGCGCAAAATCTCAGGGCCAAGCCCGTAACGCAAACCGACATTTTCGAACCGGACCAAGGTCAGCTCCGTTCGGCAAGGCGGCGGCGAGCAGAACCCCCGCAGCCGGCCGTAAACCATCGCGGTCTTGCGGCCGTTATGGTTTCCGATTCGTTAACGGACGTTTTGTAGGGTCGGGCAAGGTTCACTTCAGGGCTCACTTGGTGATTCGTCCCATGCACATCACTTGTCCCCACTGTACGACATCCTACGCGGTCGATCCGGCCAATTTCAGCGCCGGCGGCCGCACGGTGCGCTGCGCCCGTTGCCAGGAGACCTGGCTGGCCCGGCCCGACGGGATGGCCGCAGCGGCCCAAATCCACGAACGTGTCTACGCGGCCGAGGCATCTGGCCAGGATGGCGAGGGCTCCTGGGATCGGCAGCCGCCGGAGGGCGACTGGCAGGATCAAAACCCTCCCCATATCGACAGCCCACCCCTGTCTGGCGATTGGGGCATTTCGGAACACGACAAGATCGGTGGCGGTGTCGCCTCCAATGATGGCTGGGCGGACGAGCCCGCACCGGGGCAACCGCGCAAATGGCTCGGCGGCCTCGGCCGCTTCGCCGGTTCGCGATCGAGGCCGATACTGGGAGCGATGAGTTCGCTGCGCGCAAAGCTGCCATTGCACCTCGCAGGCAAAATAAACCTGCCGAGGGCCTGCGCCGTCATGGGCGCGATGGTGTTCGCGCTCGTAGTCTGGCGCACAGAGGTGGTGCGGCTGATGCCGCAAACCGCGGCATTCTTTAAGATAGCCGGCCTCGGCGTCAATCTGCGCGGACTGTCGTTCGAGGACGTCAAGATTACGACCGAGACTGTCAACGGCAAGCCGGTTTTGGTGATCGAAGGCGCCATCGCTGACACCACCCGCAAGCCGGTCGAACTGCCGCGCCTGCGTTTCATCGTTCGCGACGGCCAAGGCTCCGACATCTATGCCTGGAATTCGGTGCTCGAACAGCCGGTGCTGAACCCCGGTGAAAAAGTGTGGTTCAAATCGCGCCTCGCCTCCCCTCCGGCCGAAGGCCGCGAAATCATTGTGAGATTCTTCCTGCGGCGGGATATCCTTGCCGGGGGCGTGTGATGGCCCGCATCCTGATCGCGGACGATGAGGAGTCGATGCGCCAACTCGTGGCGCGCGCCATCGCCATGGATGGCCACAACATCGTCGCCGCGCAGGATGGCGCCGAGGCGCTGAATATCATTCAGGACGAGGCCGGCGCGTTCGACCTTCTTCTTACCGACATCAAGATGCCGGTCATGGACGGTATTGCGCTGGCACTCGCAGTCGCACGCGATTTTCCGAAGCTAACAATTTTGCTGATGACAGGTTTCGCCGATCAGCGCGAGCGCGCCTCGGGGTTGAATGCCATCGTTCACGATGTCATTACCAAACCGTTCGCGGTGGCGGACATCCGCACGGCGGTGGCGGACGCGCTGGCGTCGCGGGCGAAATAATTTATTTTAATCAGACATGATCTTTTCGAAAAACCGGCATCCGCCTTTCCGGATCATGCCTAGTAATCCTTCAGCAGCCGCTCGATGTAATCGAGCTCGATCTGCGGCCGCTGTGACTCGCCAAGTCTGCGGCGCAGCTCTTCCAGAATCCGCCGTACCCGCTGCACGTCGATCTCGCCCGGAATTTTAACACTCAGATCGTCGCTGTAGTCCCGGCCGCGCAGCGGGCGGCCGAGCGGATCGGTGTCATTGCCAGCGCCCTGCTGGCGGCCGGTGCGGCCGCCAAGACCATCGCCTTCACCGTCCCCCTGCTGCGCGAGATTTTGCGCACCCTTGCGCAATGCATCGAGCGCGCGGCCCTGTGCATCGACCGCACTGTCCGCACGGCCCTGACCGAGCCGCCCGTCGGCATCGCCCATGGCCGCATCGGCGTCGGCCAGAGGGTCGCCGCCTTGCTGCTGGCTGTCATCGTCCGCCTCCCTGGAATCACCGCCCTGGTTCGGCGACATACCCTTCTTCTTCATATCGTCGAGCAGCTTCCGCAACCGGTCGTGGAGCCCCTGCTGATTCTTTTGCAAATCGCCGAGCGCATTCTGATTGCCTTGCGTACCGCGCTGATCCTGGCCTTCCTTGTAGGTCTTGTCGCGAAGCTGCTGCTGCTTGCGGATAAGATCGCCAAGTTCCGCCATCGCCTGCGCGCTGTCAGGATCGCCCTGACCCGGCTGGGCCATCTGCAAACCTTCAAGCATCTGCTGCATCTGGTCGAGCAATTGCCGCGCGGCGTCCTTGTCGCCGGATCGCGACAGACGCTCCATGCGGTCGATCATGTTCTTCAGATCCTGCTGCCGTAGAACCTTGGTATTGGGATCGAGCGGGCGGGCAAGCTGCTGCGGATTGTCACGCATTTGCTGCGCGAGCTGGCGGATGAAATTGTCGAGCGCCGCGCGCAGATTATCGGTGAGCTTCTTGATCTCTTCATCGCTGGCGCCGCGCTCCAGCGCTTGCTTGAGCGCGTCCTGCGCCGCCTGCAAAGCCTTCTCCACATCGCTGATGTCGCCATCCTCGATCGACACCGCAAGCGCCCAGAGACTGTTGACGGTTTCGCGCAGCGCTTCCTTGGTGTTCGCGCGCCCAAGCTGGCCCGCGACGTTGTGCAGGCCGAGATAATAACCTTTCTCCGGCGTGAAGACCTCCGGCGCGACCAACAGCGCCTCGAGTGCGATCAGCACCAGCGGCTTCTGGCCGACGTCGAGTGCGAGAATGCGGCGCTGCTCGATCAGCGCGCGCGCCAGCGGCTTGACGAACAGCCGCTCGGGCAGCTTCATCTCGAACGGCGCACTGCGGCCTTCGTTGCCCGCCTCATCCCGCGCGACCAGCGTCAATGTCACATCGCTGCCGGCAAATGGGTTTTCGCTCAAATCCTTCACGGTCTGACCGACACCGCTGCGGGTACGCGCGTTCGGCAGGCCGAGCGAAAATTGCGGCGGATCGTATAGCGGCTGGGCGGCGGGTTTGTCGCCAACGGAGTCGCGCAGCGCGAAACGCGCCTCGGCCTGCGTGACCCCATAATCGTCATCGAGCTGATA
>JAIERI010000033.1 GCA_019747015.1 Xanthobacteraceae bacterium | reverse complement strand
TTTCGTCTCGCTGCCGAAGAACAGCCCCGAAGCGGTTGCGATCTATACCGGTGTCGATCCGAAGGATGTGCGCGCCGCAGCACGCCTGTTCGCCACCGGCGGCAACGGCTCGATCTATTACGGCCTTGGCGTCACCGAACACAGCCAGGGCTCGACCACCGTCATGGCGATCGCGAACCTTGCGATGGTGACCGGCAATATCGGCCGTCCCGGCGTCGGCGTGAACCCGCTGCGCGGCCAGAACAACGTTCAGGGCGCCTGCGACATGGGCTCCTTCCCGCATGAGCTTCCGGGCTATCGCCACGTCTCTGGCGACGCGGTGCGTGAACAGTTCGAGGCGATGTGGAAGGTCAAGCTCGAGAAGGAGCCTGGCCTGCGCATTCCGAACATGCTCGACGCCGCCGTGGATGGCACCTTCATGGGCCTCTACGTGCAGGGCGAAGACATCCTGCAGTCCGATCCCGACACCAAACATGTTTCGGCTGGTCTGGCCGCGATGGAATGCGTCATCGTTCAGGATCTTTTCCTCAACGAGACCGCGAACTACGCGCACGTCTTCCTGCCGGGTTCGACCTTCCTCGAAAAGGACGGCACATTCACCAACGCGGAACGCCGCATCCAGCGCGTGCGCAAGGTCATGACCCCGCGCAACGGACTGGCGGACTGGGAGATCACCCTTCGCCTCGCCAAGGCGATGGGCTATGACATGCACTACGATCATCCGTCGCAGATCATGGACGAAATCGCGGCGCTGACGCCGACTTTCGCCAAGGTATCTTACGACTATCTCGACGAGATGGGTTCGGTGCAGTGGCCCTGCAACGAGAAGGCGCCGGAGGGCACGCCGATCATGCACATCGACGGCTTCGTGCGCGGCAAGGGCAAGTTCGTCATCACGGAATACGTGCCAACCGACGAGCGGACCGGACCGCGCTTCCCGCTGCTGCTCACCACCGGCCGCATTCTCAGCCATTACAATGTCGGCGCGCAGACCAGGCGCACCGACAACGTGGCCTGGCATCCGGAAGACTTGCTTGAAATCCATCCGCATGATGCGCAGGAGCGCGGCATTCGTGACGGAGACTGGGCCAAGCTGACCAGCCGCGCCGGCGAAATTTCGCTCCGCGCTCTGGTGACCGAACGTGTGGCACCGGGCGTCGTCTACACGACGTTCCACCACCCCGACACGCAGGCCAACGTGGTGACCACCGACTTTTCAGACTGGGCAACCAACTGTCCTGAGTATAAAGTCACGGCTGTACAGATCACGCCGTCAAACGGCCCGAGCGAGTGGCAGAAGACCTACGACGAGTTTTCTCACCACTCTCGACGTATTGCGCCACACGCCGAGGCCGCGGAGTAAAATGTGGAACCGGTTGTCACAGCTCATCGTCAGATCTGGCGCGAAAGCGGCCTGAGCGAGGGCGACCGGTCCGTCCCCGAGGAAACGGCGCTGGCGTTGTCTTATGACGCCGGCACCTACGCCGTGATGATGGGCACCCCGCAGGATCTTGAAGACTTCGCTGTCGGTTTCAGCCTGACCGAAGGCATCATCGATTCAATCGCCGACATCGAATCCCTTGAAATCGTTCCCCAGGACGAAGGCATCGAACTGCGCATGTGGCTGGCCCGGCGCAACGCCGAGCGGCTGCAACAGCGCCGCCGCCATATCGCCGGCCCAACCGGCTGCGGGCTGTGCGGCATCGATTCCATCGTCGAGGCGATGAAGCCGGTCGCCATCGTCGGCGCAGGTATCAATGTCACGCCGCAACAGGTCATGACGGCGATGCAGAGCCTTCAGCCGCTGCAGAAACTGAATACCATCACCCGCGCGGTCCACGCCGCCGCATTCTGGCAACCCGACAGCGGCATCGTGGAAATTCGCGAGGATGTCGGACGTCACAATGCGCTCGACAAGCTCGCCGGCGCGCTGGCCCGCAAGGACATCGCCGCCAGCGCGGGCGCTGTGCTTCTGACCAGCCGCGTGTCGGTGGAGATGGTGCAGAAGACCGCCTCGATGGGCGCCTCGATCATGGTGTCGGTGTCCGCGCCGACCGCGCTTGCCATCAAGATGGCGGATCGTGCGGGCATCACGCTGGCCGCGATCGCGCGCGCCGACGGCTTTGAAATCTTCACTCACACAAACCGCATTTCGTCCGGAGAAGCTACAAATGTCGCATAACACTGACGACAAGCTCGTCTACATGGCCAACCAGATCGGCAAGTTCTTTCACAGCCAGGGGGACGCTGCGGCCGTCACCGGCACCGCCGAGCACATCAAGAAATTCTGGGATCCGCGCATGCTCAGAAAGATCTATGCACATGTCGATCATGGCGGCGCTGGCCTTGATCCATGGGTGAAGACCGCAATCGAGAGCTTGATGAAAAAGGCAGCCGCCTGACGGTTATCGACGGCCGGGCGTCCGCCGCCCGGTGCGATGATTCAACCAAACCCCCGCCGCGCAGCGATCCTGCGCGGTTTTTCTTTGCGCTGTTGGAATTGTACGAACCCCTTTTCGGCCGCGATATTCCGCATGCATTTTTGAGACTATTTCAGGCTGATCTGTATGCACAATGGCACACTCTTTGCTCTGTTTGCTCATGAAACAACGGAGACTTTTCATGAGTACCAAGACAACCGGAACCTCGGTCGGCAACGCCCGCTGGATTCAACTTCTGCTGGGTCTGATCGCCATGATGGCGATCTCCAGCCCGCAATACGTGTGGACGCTGTTCGTCAAATCCTTCCAATCCACGACGGGCGCTGCGCTTCCCGCCATCCAGATCACGTTTTCGCTGCTGATCGTGCTGCAGACCTTTTTCTCTCCGCTGCAAGGCTGGCTGATCGACAAGTTCGGCCCCAAACTGCTGATCGCCCTGGGCGCGCTCCTGAGCGGCCTTGGCTGGGTGCTGTCAGCCCAGATCACATCGCTGTACGGACTTTATGCAACCTATGGCTTATTTTGCGGCATCGGCACCGGCCTCGTTTACGTCGGTATCGTCGGCCTGATGGTGCGCTGGTTTCCTGACAAGCGCGGTTTCGCCACAGGCATGGTCGCGGCCGGTTACGGTTTCGGCGCGATCGCGACCACCTTTCCGATTTCGGACATGCTCGCGGCATCGGGTTATCAGCACACCCTGACGACGTTTGGCATCATTCTCGGCGCGGTCGGCTTCCTCGCCGCGCTCGGTCTTCGCGATCCGAAACCGGGCGAAGTCAGCGGCATCGCGCCGATGGTCTCGACCGCCAAAAAGGATTACGAGCCCAAAGAGATGCTGAAGACGCCGATCTTCTGGCTGATGTTCGTCATGATGACCATGATGTCGACCGGCGGCCTGATGGTGATTTCGCAGTTTGCGAACTTTACCAAGGATTTCGGCGTCGCCGCTGTCGTGATCTGGGGATTTGCAGCGCTGCCTCTGGCGTTGACAATCGACCGCATCACCAACGGCCTGACCCGGCCATTCTTCGGCTATGTGTCGGACCGCATCGGCCGCGAGAACACTATGGGCATCGCCTTCATCTTCGAGGGCCTCGCCATCGCCGCCATGGTCGCCTTGCGCGACAATCCGGTCGCCTTCGTGCTGCTGTCGGGCGTGGTGTTTTTCGGATGGGGCGAAATCTTCTCGCTGTTCCCCTCAACGCTGACCGACACCTTCGGCACCAAGAACGCCACCACCAATTACGGCTTTCTCTATATGGCGCAGGGCATCGGTTCGATACTCGGCGGCCCGGTCGCGGCACAGATCCACGATTCGACCGGAAGCTGGATGCCGGTGTTCGGCATCATCATCGGGCTGGACATTCTCACAGGGCTGCTGGCGCTGTTTGTGCTCAAGCCGTGGCGGTCGGCATGGTTCAGCGGGACATTTGGCAGCGCCAAGATGGCGCCTGCTGAATAAGGCACTCGCACCTCACGACCAAATGCCCGGCTCCGGCCGGGCATTTATCGTTTTGCGCCCCGCAATTTTCGCCTACATAAACTTGCCCGCCGACGCGTCCATTCGGATGCAAAACCTGGAATGACCGATGCTCAATACGCCTCGCAGCCGCCGCGGCATGGTGACCGCACCCCATCATCTGGCCAGCGAGGCAGGGCTGCGCGTGCTCCGCGAAGGCGGCAACGCGGTCGAGGCGACACTCGCAATGGCGGCGAGCCTTGCGGTGGTCTATCCGCACATGAACTCAATCGGCGGCGACGGCTTTTGGCTGATCAGCACGGATGGCAAGAAACCCATCGCGGTGGACGGCTGCGGCGCGGCCGCCAGGGCGGCCAGTGTCGAATTCTACACATCAAAGGGTCTTTCCAGGATTCCCGAGCGCGGCCCCTTCGCCGCCAACACCGTGGCTGGCACGCTGTCGGGCTGGGCTGAGGCTCATGCCATCGCGCGGGAGATCGGCGGCAAGCTGCCGCTGTCGCGGCTGCTCGAAGACGCGGTGTGGTCCGCCGAGAACGGCTTTGCCGTCACCGCCAGCCAGCAGGAATTGACCGAAACAAAATTCGCCGAACTCAAGGACAGTCCCGGCTTCGCGAATACCTTCCTGCTCGATGGCAAGCTGCCGCGCGAGGGCCAGATCATGAAGCTCAAGGCGCTTGGTGCGACGCTCAAGCGCATTGGAAAACATGGACCAATGGATTTCTATCGCGGCGATCTGGCGAAGGACGTCGCAGCAGATTTGGCGCATTGCGGCTCGCCCGTAACGCTGGACGATCTTGCCGCGCATAAGGCACAGCGCCGCGAGGCGCTGTCGGTGAAGGTCGATGGCGCGCGGCTCTATAATTTTCCGCCACCAACGCAAGGCTTGGCTTCGCTGATGATCCTGGCGCTGTTCGAACGCCTGCGCGTAAAGGAATGTGAGGGCTTCGACTATCTCCATGGCATCGTCGAGGCGACCAAGCAGGCGTTTCTGGTGCGCGATCGAATCGTCGGCGATCATGTGCTGATGAAGGAAGCGTGTGAGGATTACCTCACCGACGCAAAGCTCGATGAACTCGCCGCACGCATCGACCGCAAACGCGCGCTGCCATGGCCGGTGCCGGCCAATCCCGGCGACACGGTGTGGGCCGGAGCCATCGACGCCAATGGCGTCGCCGTCAGCTTCATCCAGAGCGTCTATTTCGAATTCGGCTCGGGCTGTGTGCTGGAGAATACGGGTCTGGTCTGGCAGAACCGCGGAGCGAGTTTCGTGCTCGACGGCGACGGACCGCGCGCGCTGCGCCCCGGCCGCAAGCCGTTTCATACCCTCAATCCCGCGATGGCGATGTTCGATGACGGCCGCCGCATGGTCTACGGCAACATGGGAGGCGAAGGCCAGCCGCAGACGCAGTCTGCGATCTTCAGCCGCTATGCGATGTACGGCCAGGGCTTGCAGGCCGCCGTCACCGCGCCGCGCTGGCTGCTCGGCAAGACCTGGGGCGACGCCACGGTGACATTGAAACTCGAGGGGCGCTTCGATCCGAAGCTGGTGCAGGCGATGCGCGATGCCGGCCACGATATCGAGGTGCTGGCCGATTTCACCTCCACCATGGGCCATGGTGGGGCCATCGTGCTGCATCCAGGCAGCGTGTTCGAGGGCGCGACCGACCCGCGCAGCGATGGCGCGGCGATGGGATTCTAACCCCTTCACGCGGGTTTCCCCGCGCGTCCGCTCTCTTTATAATGGCATTATGTCCTACAAGGTCGCCGCCTTCTATCAATTCGTCACGCTGCCGGACTTCGAGAGCCTGCGTGAGCCGCTGCGCAACATGTGCGTGGCGCTCGACGTCAAGGGCATCATCCTGCTCGCGGAAGAAGGCATCAACGGCACGGTGGCCGGCAGCATCGTCGCCATCGACGCCCTGATGAACCAGCTTCGCACCGGCGCGATATTTGGCGGCCGGCTCGACAATCTCGAACTGAAATTTTCAACCGCCAGCGAGATGCCGTTCAACCGGATGAAGGTCCGGCTGAAAAAGGAAATCGTGATGCTCGGCGATGGTGAGACCGACCCGACGGAGAAGGTTGGCACCTATGTCGATGCGCAGGACTGGAACGCGCTCATCGAACAGCCCGGCATCGTGCTTATCGATACGCGCAACCAGTTTGAAGTCGAGATGGGCACGTTCGAAGGCGCTGTCGATCCCAAACTCGTCAGCTTCAGCCAGTTCAAGGATTATGCCGATCGCGTGCTGGACCCCTCGCGCGATACAAAAATCGCGATGTTCTGCACCGGCGGCATCCGGTGCGAGAAAGCCAGCTCATACTTGCTGTCGCGCGGCTTCAAGGACGTTTACCATCTCAAGGGCGGCATCCTGAAATATCTGGAGACCATCCCGGAAGAACAAAGCCGCTGGCGCGGCGAATGTTTCGTGTTCGATCAGCGTGTCGCACTCGGCCATGGCCTGACCGAACGCCCGCTCAGCGAGAAACAACTGATGGACGAGGATACCGATGAGTGAACCGGCATCCCTTGACGTATCTCTCGGCGCGCGCATTGACACGCTTGAAATGCGCGTCGCCTATCAGGACGAGACGATTGAGAATCTCAATCAGGCGCTGAGCGTGCAATGGGATCGGATCGACGCACTGAAGCGCGAGATCGCGCGCCTCGGTGACAGGCTTGCAGCCGCCGAGGCGAACCTCACCGCGCCACCGGGCAGCGAACCGCCGCCGCATTATTGAAGATCGGAATTGGCGGTCAGATCATGGGCAGATGGCTCGGCTCGCGGCCGAGCGGAAATGCCTTGTCGAGCGCGGCGATGTCGCTCTTACCCAATGTCAATGAGCCGGCTTTCGCGTTCTGCTCCGCGTGAGCGGCGCTCGAGGCTTTCGGAATGGCAAATACCGAGGGCCGCCGTGTCAGGAACGCCAGCGCCACCTGACGCGGCGTCGCGCCATGAGAATCCGCGATCTGCTGCAGTACACGGCCGGATTCAGTTTTCGGATTTGGAAAATCGTTGTGCCCGAACGGCGAATAGGCCGTGACCGCGACGTTGTGCTCTTCGCACCACGGAATAACAGAATGCTCGATGGCGCGCTCCTGAAGATGATACAGCACCTGATTGCAGGCGATCTGATCGTCGCCGGCGACGTCGTAAATCTCCTGCAAATCGTCGGCGTCGAAATTACTCACGCCCCACGACAGAATCTTGCCGGCTTCGACCAGATCGTCGAATGCCGCCACGGTATCTTCGAGCGGATACGATCCGCGCCAGTGCAACAGGTAGCAATCCAGCCGGTCGGTTTTCATCCGCTGCAAGGAACGCTCACAGGCCTTGATGGTGCCGGCGCGGGAGGCGTTGCTCGGCAGCACCTTCGAGACCAGAAATACCTCGTCTCGCCGTCCCGCGATGGCATCGGCCACGACCAGTTCGGCGTCGTCATACATCTCGGCAGTGTCGATGTGAGTCATGCCGAGATCGAGTCCGCGCCGCAGCGCCGCGGCGGCTGCCGCGCGATCCCCGCGATCGATGTACCAGGTGCCCTGCCCGATCACCGACGTCTCGCGGCCGGTCGGCCCGAAGACCCTGTTTGTCATCCCGCTTTTGTCCGCCATCGAATGTCTCCGAAATCCTGTGTCCTGAATCAAGAATTTGAAATTCCGCCCGTTCCCGGCACGATATTGGCCTTCATCCACTCATCCAAAGCCGCGATTTCGGCTTTGGACAGCCGCAGTCCGAGTTTCGAGCGCCGCCAGACAATATCATCC
>JAIERI010000202.1 GCA_019747015.1 Xanthobacteraceae bacterium | reverse complement strand
AAGTCGTTTGCGGCGCGCCCCGCGTCCTTGCGCTGTTGTTAAACCGAGCTAAATTCCGCCTGCTCATTCGTTGGAGAAAGACATGACGTTCGCGGTTGTCAGCGACAGTTTCAAGGACGGCGATTATCTGGCGCAGGACCACGTTTTGTCCGCCGATTTCGGTTTCGGCTGCGCTGGCGGCAACCGCTCACCGCATTTGAAATGGTCGGGCGCACCGGCCGGCACCAAAAGTTTCGCCGTCACCTGCTACGATCCCGACGCACCGACCGGCAGCGGCTTCTGGCACTGGGTGCTGACTAACATTCCGCCCTCGGTGACCGAACTTCCTCTCGACGCCGGCAATCCCAAGGGCGGCAAGCTGCCCGAAGGGGCGCTGCTGACGCGGACGGACTATGGAGCGGCGGCCTATGGCGGCCCCTGCCCGCCCAAGGGCGACCATCCGCATCGCTATATCTTCACCGTGCATGCGGTCGGCGTCGATAAGCTCGATGCCACGGCAGATACCTCCGCCGCGGTGATCGGTTTCCAGCTTCATTTCAAGGCGCTGGCGAAGGCCGCAATCATGGGCCTCTACAAACACTGATCCGCGCGAAAACCGCCAAATAAAAAAGCTCCCTTATGGGAGCTTTTTTCGTTTGCACGATCCGAACCGTTCAGTGCGCGTCGGCCCAAACTTTCTTCTTGGTGAAATATAACAGGCCGGAGAGCACGATCAGGAACAGGAACACCTGGAAGCCAAGGCGCTTGCGTGCTTCGAGCTTCGGCTCGGCAGTCCACATCAGGAACGCAGCCACGTCGGTCGCATACTGATCGACCGTCTGCGGCGAACCGTCGCTATAGTTGACCTGTCCGTCACTGAGCGGCGGCGGCATCTTGATGGAATGACCAGGGAAATATTTGTTGTAATATGAGCCCTGCGGCAACGCGAAATCAGCCGGCGGAGTAGCGACAAATCCCGTCATCAGCGCGTGAATGTAGTTCGGGCCGCGCTCCTGGAACTGGGTGAAGAAGTCGAAAATGAACTGCGGAAACCCGCGCTCATAGGAACGGGCTTTCGCCATCAGCGAAAGATCCGGTGGAGCCGCGCCGCCATTGGACGCACGCGCGGCCTGCTCGTTGGGGAATGGCGCGGGGAAGTAATCCGCCGGCCGGCCCGGGCGTTCGAACATGTCGCCCTTGTCGTTCGGACCGTCCTGAATCTTGTAGTCGGATGCAAACGCAGCCGCCTGTGCCGCCGAATATTCTGGACCGCCGGGATCGGCGAGATTGCGGAACGCGATGTAGTTCAGCGAATGGCAGGCCGAGCAGACCTCCTTGTAAACCTGCAGGCCGCGCTGCACCTGACCGCGATCGAACTTACCGAAAGGGCCGGCGAACGACCATTTCAGCGATGGCGGGGTGGGACCATGAGCCTCCTGCGCCTTCGACTGACTAACGCCGCCGAGCAGCAGCGAGGCGCCAACAAACAGTGCGATCAGGCTTGAGACCGCCGGCTGCTTCAGCGAGCCGGTCTTGGCCAGCACGTCTGCGGCGATCGAATTTGGCAGCGGGCGCGGCTTCTCAACGAAGCTGAGCACCGGCAGCACAATCAGGAAATATGCGAAGTAGCAGAATGTCAGGATGCGGCCGGCGATGACATAGATACCTTCCGGCGGCTGCGCGCCGAGATAGCCGAGCAGGATGCAGACACCGACAAAAATCCAGAAGAACTGCTTCGCCAGCGGACGGTATTTCGACGAACGGGTCTTGGCGCTATCGAGCCATGGCAGAAATGCCAGCACGATAATCGCCGAGAACATCGCGATGACCCCGGCTAGCTTGTTCGGGATCGAGCGCAGGATCGCGTAGAACGGCAGATAGTACCATTCCGGCACGATGTGAGCGGGCGTTACACCGGGATTGGCCGGGATATAGTTGTCGGCATCGCCGAGATAGTTCGGCACGTAGAAAACGAACCAGGCGAAGAATAACAGGAAGCACGACATGCCGAACGCGTCCTTGACGGTCGCGTAAGGTGTGAACGGCACGGTATCCTTGTCAGTCTGCGGTTCGACACCGGCAGGATTGTTCTGGCCCGCGACGTGCAACGCCCAGACGTGCAGCACGACGACGCCGGCGATCACGAATGGCAACAGATAATGCAGCGAGAAGAAGCGGTTCAGCGTCGGATTGCCGACCGAATAACCGCCCCACAGTAATGTGACGATGCTGTCCCCGACATAGGGAATGGCGCCAAACAGGTTGGTGATGACGGTGGCGCCCCAGAAGCTCATCTGGCCCCACGGCAGCACATAGCCCATGAAACCGGTCGCCATCATGAGCAGGTAGATGATGACACCGAGGATCCAGAGGATTTCGCGTGGCTCCTTGTACGAGCCGTAATACAAACCGCGGAACATGTGGATGTAGACGGCGATGAAGAACATCGACGCGCCATTGGAGTGCAGGTAGCGCAGCAGCCAGCCGTAATTGACGTCGCGTACGATGCCCTCGACCGACTTGAAGGCGAGGTCGACGTGGGGGGTGTAGTGCATCGCCAGGATGATGCCGGTGATGATCTGCACGCCGAGCATCATCGAAAGAATCGCGCCGAACGTCCACCAGTAGTTCAAATTACGCGGCGTCGGGTAAGCGACGAAGGAGGAGTGGATCAGGCCGCCGATTGGCAGACGCCGCTCGATCCACTTCAAGGCTGGATTTTGCGGGTTGTAGTTGGATGGTCCGCTCATGGTGCGATCCTAAGAAGTCTGGGGCGACGCAATCGATTTAAACGAAAGTTCAGCCGATTTTGATCTTGGTGTCGGAGACGAAAGCATAAGGCGGCACGGCCAAATTGAGCGGCGCCGGTCCCTGGCGGATGCGGCCGGACGAATCGTACTGCGAGCCGTGGCAGGGACAGAAGAAGCCGTCGTAATTGCCCTCATGCGCAATTGGGATACAGCCCAGATGCGTGCAGATGCCGATCACCACCAGCCATTGGTCGTGACCCTCTTTGACGCGGGACTGATCGCTCTGCGGGTCGGGCAGGCTCGCGGTCGGAACCGCGCGCGCCTCCTCGATCTGCTTTTTGGTGCGGTTCATGATGTAGATCGGCTTGCCGCGCCAGAACACCTTGATGTCCTGTCCCTCGGTGATCGGCGCCAGGTCCACTTCGATGGGCGCACCGGCCGCGATCGTCGAGGCGTCCGGGTTCATCTGGGAAATCAGCGGCCAAGCAACTGCCGCAGCACCGACAGCGGCTGCAGCGCCGGTTGCGACAAAGAGAAAATCACGGCGTGTCGGATCAGCCGAAGAGGAGGACGTCACGATTGCAAACCCTTTCCGAACTGCACCGCCGGACCGCTCAATTAAGCGCCGTGGAGGCGCCAGAGCAGACCGCCGGTGCCCGCGAGCCTCGCGGTGGCAGAATGACCACTTGTCCCACTTAACCGGGCGGAACACGCGATCTAGAATCGATCTATTGGCACCCTTGCCGGACGAGCGCAAGCCCGCTATCGGCTCACATGAGTGCGATGCGCAAAAACTCCGCACAGTGCAGTTTTTTCTACACAATATTGAGCAGCTTCTCGATGCAGATCGCCCTTTATCAGCCCGATATTCCGCAGAACACCGGCACAATTCTGCGGCTGTGCGCGTGCCTGAACGTGGCTGCCCATATCATCGAGCCCGCCGGATTTCCGGTCAGCGACAGGCATTTCCGCCGGGCCGGCATGGATTATCTGGATCAGGTAACTATTTCGCGACATGACTCATGGCGCAAGTTCGAGGAATGGCGCAAAGGTGCCGGGTGCCGCCTGCTTTTGTTCTCGACCAAAGCGGCGCGGCCCTACCTCGATTTCCGCTATCGACCCGCGGATGTCCTGCTGTTCGGGCGCGAAAGTGCCGGCGTGCCGGACGAAGTCATGGAAACCGCCGACGAGCGTCTCGTTATTCCAGTCGCCGCCGGCATGCGCTCTCTGAACGTCGCTGTGAGCGCCGCGATGGCGCTTGGCGAAGCACTGCGGCAGACGGCCCATGTGGCGGCCAACACATAAAGGCGGGACGGCGTGAGCTACGCGGTCAAGGAAATCTTCATGACATTGCAGGGCGAAGGAGCGCATGCCGGTCGCGCGGCGGTATTTTGCCGATTTTCAGGCTGCAATCTGTGGAGCGGCCGCGAGCAGGACCGCACCAGCGCGACCTGCCAGTTCTGCGACACCGACTTTGTCGGCACCGACGGCACCGAAGGCGGCCGATACCCGAGCGCTGACGCGCTCGCCGATAAAATCGCCACCACATGGTCTAGCAATGGCCGCGGCCGCTATGTCGTTCTCACAGGGGGCGAGCCGATGCTCCAGATCGACGCACCCTTGATCGAGGCGCTGCACGCACGCGATTTTGTGATCGCGGTGGAAACCAACGGCACCATCGCGCCGCCGCCCGGACTCGACTGGATTTGCGTCAGCCCCAAAGCGGGGAGCAAGCTTGTTATTCGCGAGGGTCACGAACTGAAACTGGTGTATCCGCAGGAAGGCATTGCACCTGAGGATTTCGCAGGGCTGGCCTTCGAACGCTTCTCGTTGCAGCCGATGGACGGACCTGACATAGCGCAAAGCACGCAGTCCGCGATCGGGTATTGTTTGCGTCATCCGCAATGGCGTCTCAGCGTGCAGACACACAAAAGCTTGGGTATCAGGTAGGTTGAATAAACTGATGTGGGAATTGACCAAATCGTTCCGGTTCGAAGCCGCACATGCGTTGGCTCACACCTCACTCGGCGAAGTGAGTCAGGAAATACACGGTCATTCGTTCCGGGCCGAAATTACTATTCGCGGCACACCAGACCCAGCCACGGGGATGGTACGGGATCTCGGGCTGTTCGAGCACGCTCTCGCCGACGTGCAGAAAACGCTTGATCATAAATTGCTCAACAAAATCGACGGGCTGGCGATCCCAACACTGGAAAACCTGTCGCGATTTATCTGGGATAGGGTGCAGTCAGCCGGTCAGGTGACGCGGGTCAGCGTTTATCGCGACAGCTGTGGCGAAAGCTGCACGTATTTCGGACCTTGAAGGGGACAACGTGATGGACGCCTCGACCACCGGCCAGCGCAAGACCGTCGCACCGCTCTGGTTCGAAAAACTGCGCGACGACATCTGCCTGTCGCTGGAAAAACTTGAAGACGAAGCGCCGGCCGCGCTTTATGGCGATAAGGCCGGGCGTTTCGTGCGCACGCCTTGGCAGCGCACCGATCATACCGGCGCGCCGGGCGGCGGAGGCGTGATGTCGATCCTGCGCGGTCGCCTGTTCGAGAAGGCAGGCGTGCATTGCTCTACCGTACACGGCGAGTTCGCACCTGAATTTCGCGGACAGATTCCGGGCGCCGAAGACGATCCACGATTCTGGGCTTCAGGAATTTCCCTGATCATTCATCCGCGCAACCCGAACGTGCCTGCTGTGCACATGAACACGCGCTTCGTCGTCACGACAAAATCATGGTTCGGCGGCGGAGCGGACCTGACGCCGGTACTCGATCGCCGGCGTGTGCAGGACGATCCAGACACGACCGATTTTCATGCCGCGTGCAAAGCGGCCTGCGACACTCATGCCGCCGTTGCGCCTTACGAGAAATTCCGCAAATGGTGCGACGATTATTTCTACCTCAAGCACCGCAAGGAACCGCGCGGGGTCGGCGGCATCTTTTACGACTGGCTCGACAGCGGCGATTGGGACGCCGATTTCGCCTTCACTCAAGACGTTGGCCGCGCCTTTGCAAAAGTCTATCCTGGCCTCGTGCGCAGGAACTTCGCCATGGGTTGGGAGCCTCAGGACCGGGAGGAGCAGTTGATTCGACGCGGACGCTATGTCGAGTTCAACCTGCTTTATGACCGGGGCACCATTTTTGGCTTGAAAACCGGTGGCAATGTCGAGTCGATCCTCTCCTCAATGCCGCCGGAGGTGAAATGGCCCTGAAATCAACCACTCACGGCGACTTGAGTAGAACCGGGAACTAAATGGCTGAAAAAGCGGCCGTTTTTGGCCACTTTTTACCTGTCACCCAATCATCACACCGGCCCAATAACGGTTGTACAGGTACGCCGAGGGCCCGGTTTCGGTTGAGCATTAACGATTGGCCACGTATTTATTGATGCAGAGATGTGGCGGAATCAGACCGCTGCCAAATCGTTTCAGGGGCTTCAATGCGCAAGATCACCGTCCTTTTGTCTACCATCGCAGGGTTGGGCCTGTCCCAGGCTGCTTCCGCTGCCGATCTTGGCGCAACAAAGGTTTACACCAAGGCGCCTCCTCCAGCCGTGAGCTACGGTTGGACCGGCAGTTACGTCGGCGGCTATATCGGCGGTGCGTTCAACGACGGTAACACAAGGACGAGCGATCCTTTGGGCGCGCTTCCCTCCGCCAACTATAACACCGGCTCGACTTTTATCGGCGGTGTCACCACCGGTTATAACTACCAGTTCTCTCCCAACTGGTTGGTCGGCTACGAAGGCGATACCGGGTATCAAGAATTCAAGGGATCGGGCTTCTATCCCGGTTCGGCCACTCAATCGGCTTCCACCACTTCCAATGGCTGGTTCAGTTCGCTGACCGGGCGCTTTGGTTACGTCAACGGTCCGTCGCTGATTTACGCTAAGGGCGGTGCGACCCTGACCCGCTTTGATTCGACGGTGGCGGATCCTACGACTGCATTATTGTTCGACCGCAAGAAGTGGGTTGTCGGCTATGCGGTGGGTGGCGGCTGGGAATACATGCTCGGCAACAAGTGGAGCGTGAAGGCCGAATATCTTTATCTCGGTTTCGGCGACAATATTTCTCCGGGCGGACCTGCCAGCACTTCGCTTGGCGGCATCCACACCGCCAGGGTCGGCTTGAACTATAAGTGGGATCCGCTCTCGCTGCTGTTCTACCGCTAAGGCCTCTGGCTTTAGGATTTCAAAACCCCGGACCGATGGTCCGGGGTTTTTGCTTTTGGCGCCCTATTTCCGTGTATCCACCGGCGCATTTGTCGGCATGTCATGACACCCCGCTAGAGTGAGCCCATTCAATCGAATCAGGAGCAGACCATGGGACTGAAAGCAGGCGACGTCGTTGTTCTCAAATCCGGCGGCCAGGCTTTGACCGTCGCCGCCATCGAAGGCGACATGGTCGAATGCGTCTGGATCGGTGAAGAAGGCGAACTGTTCCGCGAGGAGCTCCCATCCGTCGTGCTGGAATCCGTCGAAATCGATCTTTCGGATGACGAGAGTGAAGAAGACCACGAAGAAGAGCAGGACGAGGTTGCCTGACATTACGATGCGGTTGCCGCACGTACCGTCAGGATTGAATTACAACCGATGATCGTGCCGGAAACGTGGGGTCGCCGGATAGGCGAGCGCAACCACCACCGAAAAAAAGCACCGAAAAATCGCGGCGAGCCACGCATCTTCCGCCAACGTGATGACATGGCCGAGTGCTGGCCCTTCTTTCAGGCCCCGCGACAGGAAATCCGCCGCCTTGAGCGGAAACTCCGGCGCGCTCCAGCGCCGGGGCAGTGTCGCAAGTTCACGCCAGCGTTTTGACACCGAGTCACTCCCTGCCCGCGCCCAAGCCAGCATGATCCGGTCGAGATAGCGATCCGCGCCGAGCCGGTAGACACGT
>JAIERI010000206.1 GCA_019747015.1 Xanthobacteraceae bacterium | reverse complement strand
GACCTTATGTCGATCGCCGGCACCACCAATGTCGGCGGACGCACCGTCTCGGAAATCGCCGACCGTTTCCTCGAGCAATCGACACTCAAGGGCGGCGCGCTGCCGCGCGATGCGCTCACATTAATTGAGGATTACCTCAACATTAACGGTAATCCGGACGACGCCGTGGTCGAGCTTCGCGCGTTGGCCGCCAAAGCCGGACTCAATCTCGGTCCCGCGATCGATCAGCTCGAATCCAGAACCGGCTTCATGGCTGCGAGCGGCATCGACACCAAGGCCGTTCACTTCTCAACGGCGTTCGGCCGCGGCCTCGATTACTACACCGGCTTCGAATTCGAACTTCAGAAAAAGAATAAAGCTGACTGCCCACTGGTCGGCGGTGGCCGCTATGACGGATTGCTGACGCGCCTCGGCGCGCGCGAACCGATCCCGGCAGTCGGTTTCTCGATCTGGATCGAGGCGATGACGCAAAACGGGAGCGCGTCATGAGCGCCCCGTTCGTTCTGGCGGTCCCTTCGAAAGGCCGGCTGCAGGAAAATTCCGATGCGTTCTTCGCGCGTGCGGGCCTTGGGCTCAACAAGCCGCGCGGCGCGCGCGATTATCGCGGCACCATCGCCGGCCTCGATAATGTCGAGATCGCGTATCTGTCGGCGAGCGAGATCGCATCGCAACTCGCGCAGGGGACGGTCCATCTCGGTATCACCGGCGAGGATCTGGTGCGCGAGAGCATTCTGGACGCCGACACGCGGGTGATGCTGGTCGAAAATCTCGGTTTCGGAAGCGCCAATGTCGTGGTCGCGGTGCCGCAGGCCTGGATCGACGTCCGCACCATGGCCGACCTCGACGATGTCGCGACCTCATTCCGCGAACAGCACGACCGGCGCATGCGCGTCGCCACCAAATATTTCAACCTGACGCGCGGCTTCTTCGCCACGCATGGCGTGCTCGACTATCGCATTGTCGCCAGCGCCGGCGCCACCGAAGGCGCGCCGGCGAGCGGCAGCGCCGAACTGATCGTCGATATCACCACGACCGGCGCAACACTCGAAGCCAACGGCCTGAAGGTGCTCGACGACGGCATAATCCTGCGCAGCCACGCCAATCTTGTGGCCTCACGACAGGCCGACTGGTCGCCGCAAGCGCGTGAAACCGCGCGCATCATCCTCGACCACATCGCCGCGCGCGCCCGGGCCGCGAAATACAAGGAAGTGCGCACGCGCTTTGCCGGCTGCAACGACAAGCTGCTCGCCGAGGCCCACAACAAGTTCGGTGTGGTCTCGCCCTTCGGCGGGCCGACCTCGTCGGGCATGCTGACGCTGCACTGCCCGCCGGACAAGCTCTATGCGCTCGGCAGTTTCCTCCGCACCCATGGCGCGGAAACCGTCTCTGTCGGCTCGCTCGATTATGTGATGGACCGGGACAACCCGCTGTTCGCCCGGCTCGAAGCCTTTCTCGGACGTTAATACAGCCGTGGCGACAGCGCGGAACAATTCCCATATAATCCGGTAAGTTGAGTTGGACTGTCAGGACTTGATCGCGATGCTCGGTGCCGATGTCTCCAATCTTTCGAATTCCGCCGCGGACCCCGCGCGCGGCCTGTCGGTTGTCGTGCCGCTGTTCAACGAGGCCGCCGGTCTCGAACGGCTGCACGAGCGGCTGGGCGCGCTGGCGAGTCGCCTGACGAAGACCTACGGATTGCGCTGCGAGGTGGTTTATATCGATGACGGCAGCAGCGACCGGACCCTGAGCATCGCGCGCGGATTGCCCGCCACCGCGCTCGACGTGCAGGTGGTGTCGCTGTCGCGCAATTTCGGCAAGGAAGCCGCACTGATGGCCGGGCTCGATCATGCCCGCCTCGGCGCTGTGCTGTTCATGGATGGCGACGGCCAGCATTCGCCGGACCTTGCCGAAAAACTCGTGAGCCACTGGATCGATGACGGCTACGATGTCGTCTACACCGCCAAGGCGCATCGCGACAATGAATCGCTGGCGCGGCGGATCGCGGTTCAGGGTTTCTACGCCCTCATCAACTGGGGCGCGCGCCAGAAAATTCCCGAGGACGCCGGTGACTTCCGCCTGCTCTCGCCGCGCGCCGCCGCCGCGCTCAAGCAATTGCCGGAGCGCAACCGCTTCTTCAAGGGTCTGGCGAGCTGGATCGGCTTTCGCCAGATTCGCGTCGATTACGAACCCGAAGCCCGCGCGCATGGCGTCACCACATTCAGCCCGGCCAAGCTGCTCGGCCTGTCGATCGAGGGATTGACCTCGTTCTCGGTCGCCCCGCTGCGCTTCGCCAGCATGCTAGGCCTACTGCTCGCGTTCGGTGCGTTCCTGTTCGGCCTGTCGATCATGTGGGAAACACTGATGACGGGAAAATCCGTGCCCGGCTATCCGTCGATCATCGTCGGCTTCATGACCATTGGCGGCGTCCAGCTCATCATGATCGGCGTGCTCGGCGAATATATCGGAAAGATTCTCTCCGAGATGAAGGCGCGGCCGATCTATTTCGTCGCCGAGCATGACATCAAGTCCGCCGACAATCAGGTGGCGAATGACGCCAGTTCGTCGTCGCGGACCGCTGCTGAATGAACGGTGAGCCGCGCCACGTCACGCTTTGCGCTGACGATTATGGCATCAGTCCCGGCGTCAACCGCGCGATCTGCGATCTGATTTCCAAGAAGCGCCTCAACGCCACATCGGTGATGGTGGTCGGCGCGGCCATCGGCCGCGGCGATGTCGCAGCACTCAAACAGGCGCTGGCCTCGAATTCCGGCTGCGAAGTGGGTCTGCACACCACGCTGACCGCGCCGTTTCATCCGTTGACCATGCATTTCAAGCCGCTCGAAGACGGCTTCTTTCTTCCCCTTGGCAAAATGCTGCGCGTCAGCTTGCTGCGCCAGCTCGACCCCGAGATCGTGCGCGCGGAGATCGCGGCGCAGCTTGCGCTGTTCATTGAACTGTTCGGCAAGGCGCCCGACTATGTCGACGGTCATCAGCATGTGCAGTTGTTCCCGCAGGTGCGCGATGCGTTCGTCAATGCCGTCAAGGATGCCGCGCCCCGCGCATGGGTGCGCCAGTGCGGCCGCAATCGCGCCGCCGCGCGGCTGAACAATCCGAAAGCCCTTTTGCTGGATGTCCTGAGTGCGAAGTTCCGGCGACTTTGCGCCCGCTCGGCTCTGACATTCAACCCGGGATTTGCCGGGGCCTATGATTTCAACAGAGCGAACGACTTCGCCGGGTTGATGGACGGGTTTGTCAAAAACCTGCCTGCCGGAGGCCTTGTGATGTGTCATCCGGGCTTTGTCGATGACACGCTGATTTCGCTCGACCCTCTGACACATCAGCGTGAGCGTGAATACGAGTTTCTCGCCAGCGACAATTTTCCGAAAGTTTTGGCAGCGAATAATGTGAGGCTTTGAAGAGCAGCACAATGTCGTCCCCGCGAAGGCGGGGATCCAGCTTTGATTTGTAAAATGGGTCCCCGCCTTCGCGGGGACGACACAGAATGTGTTGCGCCGCCAAGCCATGCGATTTTGTCGCAGCTAGCGGCAACCTCTCCGAAATTTAATCGGCCGCACCACTTACCCCGACATAAAGGCCATCTAAGTTTTTAGGGCTGTCATTCTTTTCGAATGATCTGGAGGACGACATGAATCCGCAAGAACGCCAGATGGTGGACGATCTGTTCGACCGGCTTGCGAAACTGGAAGCCTCGCCGCGCGATCCCGAGGCCGAAGCCGCGATCATGGCCGGTCTGCGCCGTGCGCCGAATGCGGTATACGCGATGGTGCAGACGGTGCTGGTGCAGGATGAAGCCCTGCGCCGCGCCAACGACCATATCGAGGAACTGGAAGGCCGCGCGCCCGTACAGGGCCAGTCCGGCAGCTTTCTGGATTCGATGCGCGGCGCGTTCGGGCTTGAACCAAATCAATCGCGCGGCCAGTCGCACGGGTCAGTGCCGAACGTGCGTCCGGGCGAGCGTGCCGGCCGCCCGGTGTGGAACAGCGGTCAGGTGCTGGGCAATGGACAGCCCGCCGGTGCTTCCATGCCCAATGGCGGCTATGCCGATCCGCGTGTGAACGCAGGTTATGCCGATCCGCGCGGCGGAATGTTTGGCGGCGGCCAGCCTGCGGGCGGATCGTCGTTTTTAGGCACCGCGGCGGCGGCTGCGGCCGGCATGATCGGCGGATCGCTGCTGATGAACAGCATTCGCGGGCTTGGCGGAGGATTTGGTAACGGCTTGGGCGGCGGTCTGGGCGGCAACCAGCAAAGCCTGAACGGCACGTCCGGCAGCGACAAGGCCAGCCCCTGGAGTACCAATTCGGGGAGCGACGATTCGAACAGCAATCTTGCGCGCGATGCGGGCGTCAACGACGTCGGCAAAAACGCTGGCGCCGACAATGGCCAGCGTCAGGATTCATTCGATCAGGCGCAGGCCGATGCCGATCAGGACCAAGATCAGGATCAGGACGACGACGATTTCGACAGCGGCGATTTCGACGGTGGCTCGGACGACAGCGGTTTCGCCTGATAGTCCCGACATGCACTAAAACGAAAACGGCCGCTGCGATCAGCGGCCGTTTTGATTTTATACCCGGCGATCGGTTTAGAGTACGATCACGCGGGTGCCGACATTGACCCGGCCATAAAGATCGATCACGTCCTCGTTGCGCATCCGGATGCAGCCCGACGACACGTTGGTGCCGATGGTCCAAGGCTCGTTCGAGCCGTGAATCCGGTACAGCGTCGAGCCGAGATACATCGCGCGTGCGCCGAGCGGATTTTCCGGACCGCCTTCCATGTGGCGCGGCAGATCGGGACGGCGCTGGAGCATTTCCGGCGGCGGCGTCCACGCCGGCCATTCCTTCTTCGCCGAGATCGTCTTCACGCCGGACCATGTGAAGCCCTGGCGTCCGACCCCGATGCCGTAACGCAGTGCCTGGCCGCCGCCCTGAACAAGATAGAGAAACTTGTTCGGCGTATCGATCACCAGCGTGCCGGGGCCTTCCTTACCGTGATACTCGACGACCTGCTTCTCGAATTTCGGATCCATGCCGGGGCGCGCCGCCTCGACAGCGTCGTCAGGCTCGCGTCCGTATTGCTGCGGGTCCATCGGCGGCAGACCGTTGCGCTGCTGATAGCGCGGGGCGCTTCCCGACTGGCCGCCGCTGAACAGGAATTCGATGAAGCCGCCGCCCATGTTGGGGCGGTCATTATAAGTGACGCGGAGTGGCACCGGCGGCGACGCCTGCTGGGCCAATGCGGGATCGCAAGCGCCGCTGAATAACAACGCGCCAGCGGCAAGCGCGAGAAGGCTTTTCTTGGTCATCGACGTACTCTGCACTGTTTCGTCGGAGCGCGCGGACAGCGCGCCTTCAATGCTCACGATGTAAAATGAAAATCGCGCAGGTTTGGTAAACGGAATCGCGTTTCGGATTCACCATGTCGCTTAACCATGCTGTTCTTCCCGGTAGCGTTTATTTTCGATGAACGCGGGAGTATCATGGTTAATTGTCCGTTCCATTTGCACATCGGCGATGGCGCGGAAATCCGCGTGAACGGTGCGTTAAACTGCGCGCGCTAGAAAGTCCCACTGGGTTTTGGGGGAATTTCATGGCTGTTCAGCGCAAACGCTTTCGCATCGAGGAATTGCAACACGGCGAAGCGCCGGCGATCGAGGGGATCGATATCGGCGCCGCTCCGATGCACGAGCGGATCATGAAAGAGCTGCGCGCCATTCGCAACCAGATGGGGCGTCCGCTGCAAAGCGCGGAAGTGAGCGAGGACGAGCAGGCGGTCTCGCGGCACGCCCTCGAAGCGCAGGCCACGCTGGACTCCTACCGCGCGCAGATCGCGCAGTGCGAAAAGCTCAAGGTCGAACTGGACCTGATCCACGATGCGATCAACCGCACCAAGCAGGAAATCGCGGTGCTGCACGGCTCGAGCTTCAGCGGCGACGAGATGGCCAAGGTCACGGGCGAACTGGGCGCCATCGTCGGCGGCACCGAAGAGGCCACCGATCAAATTCTCGCGGCGGCCGAAGCCATCGATCAGGCCGCAACCGCTCTTGCCAGCGGCACCTCACACGACCAGCACGCACGCCTCACCGCCGATATCTCGGAGCGGGTGGTCGGCATTTTCGAGGCCTGCAATTTCCAGGATCTGACCGGCCAGCGCATCAGCAAGGTGATGAACACGATGAAGTTCATCGAGCATCATATCAACGTGATGATGGACATCTGGGGCGGCGTCGACGCCATCAAGGCGCATGCCGGACCGATCGTCGATACGCGCGAAGGCGATGCCCGCTTTCTCAACGGACCGAAATCGGCCGGCGATATCGGTCACGCATCGCAGAACGACATCGACGCGATGTTCGACTGAGCTGTCCGACGAAGATTATGTTTTAGGCAGATTATTATGCGTGCGGCGCACAACGCACGTAGACCATGGTGCCGTAGCGGCTGGCGGCATCCTGGTCGATGAAACGCGTGGTCAGCACGCGACCGTCGAAGGAGACGATTTCGCGATCCTTCTGGCCGCCGGCGGGACCAGGCGGGCCGATATAATTCTTGCCGCTCTGGCTGCCCTTCAGGCGCAGTTCCTGCGGCGTCGCCTCATCCGCAAGATGCATGATGACACCTCCGCTGGTGCCCTTGCCGATCACGTAAGGCTGCTTGCACTGCCCGCGCGCCGCGTTTTCGGTACGCACCCGGTCCTCGGGCTTGTGATAGGCGGCAAGGCCCCAGCGTCCGACGATTTCATCCGGCTTGATGGTCGAAGGCAATTCCGGCTCGGCCGCGGGCTCAACTGTGCCCGATGAGCCGCCAAAACCGCCGAGATTTGTGCTGGTGCAGCCTGCAAGAACGCCCGCGAGCGTCGAGGCCACCGCAAGACTGACAACGATCCGCATATTGCGTGAATGGGCCATAATTTCTCCGGAACAGATTCATGGACCAGGTCTGCTCGACTGGCAAGCGGAGCCCGTCATCGCCTGATTTGAGGGGAGTTTGGAAAATACGTTGCTGTCCCCATTCGGTTTCCAGATCATCCTATAATGACCTCACCAAGGCCTTAAGCGTTTGCTTGACAGGATTGGTGGCACCCCATATTTCCGAGCCTCAATAGCACTCAGGTACCGGGATTGCCAACGAAGCCTTTAAAGGATTTCGTTCTGTTCGCCGCAATCGGACCCTCGTAACCCACCTCCCAACGCCAGAGGAACGCCCATGTCCAAAACCCGCTTTCGCCCGCTGCACGATCGCATTGTCGTCAAGCGCATCGACGCCGAGGAAAAAACCAAGGGCGGCATCATCATTCCCGACAGCGCCAAGGAAAAGCCCTCGCAGGGTCAGGTCGTCGCCGTCGGCCCGGGCGGGCGCGACGAGGCCGGCAAACTGATCCCGATCGATCTGAAGGCCGGCGACAAGGTGCTATTTGGCAAATGGTCGGGCACCGAAGTGAAGCTCGATGGCGAGGAACTCCTGATCATGAAGGAGTCCGACATCATGGGCGTACTGGT
>JAIERI010000078.1 GCA_019747015.1 Xanthobacteraceae bacterium | reverse complement strand
ATTCCAGCCGTCCCGCCAGCGCAAGAATTCCCGGCCCGTCGACCCGTATCTGATGTGCGTTCATCAGAAGATTGCGCATTGGATTCTGGATGCTTTCGCCGACCGATCCGGAGAACGAGGATAACAGTAACGTCGCGCCCGCGATCACGAACCAAGTGTTGACCTCCTGGCTTTTCGCGACGTCGCCCCGGTCATGGGCGTCGTCGAGACGTTTTTGCGTCGGGTCTTGTGTTTTGTCTGACGTGTCATTGTCGTCGGCCATGCATCACCCTCCGCTGACCGGCGCGAGCGCGTGCATGACACCGCCAAAATAATCCAGGAATGTCGCCATCATGGTGGACAGGATCGCGGCGAGGATCAGGAAGCCGGCGAGAATGGAAAGCGGCACGCCGACGAAATAGACCTGCATCTGCGGCATCAGGCGCGCGAGGATGCCAAGACCGAGGTTGAACACCAGGCCAAACACGATGAACGGCGCCGACAACTGAACGCCAATCTTGAATGCCTCGGTGAAGGCGCGCGTCGCCAGCGAGGCAACATCGCCACTCGGCATGAATTCGCCGGGCGCGAAGATGGTGTAGCTGTCGTTCAGCGCGGCGATGACGAGATAGTGGGTGTCGGTCACAAACAGCAGCGTCAAGCCAAGGATAGTCAGGAAATTGCCGACAATCGCGCCCTGCTGACCCTGCGTCGGATCGACCGTGGTGACGAACCCAAGCCCGAGCTGCTGCGCGATCACCGAACCCGCGACGGTGAGCGCTGACAGCGTCACCCGCGCGGTCGCGCCGAGCACCACGCCGATGATGATTTCGTGAACCATCAGGACCAGCAGTCCGGACATCGAATTCAGATCGACGTGATAGGCGTTGCGATGCAGCGGCAGCAAAATCAGCGTCAGCATCAACGCGATGCCGAGCTTGACGCGCACCGGGATGTTGGTTTCGCCGAAACCGGGCAACAGCATCACCATTGCGCCGATGCGGGCGAAGGCCAGCATGAAGGTCGCGGCCAGGACGGGAAGAAGCGAGATGTCGATGCGCATGCCAGCCTAGTGTCCCGAATCCGAAGTTCGCCTCATTTTGCCGCGCGCTCCCTAGCGAACTTCGGATTCGAAAGGACACTAGAAATTATAATTTCTGGTGTGGCTTTGGTTCGCAAGTCCGCAAACGAACGTGCTGAGAAAATGTTGCGGACCTGCGAACCACCACACCAGTGTGGCTCAACCGCCGATGATTCGCGACGAGATACGCATCATGTGGCTATGCATGGCGTCGGCCATGAACGGCAGCGCCAGCAGCAGCGTGACGAAAATGGCGAGGATCTTCGGGACGAAAACCAGCGTCTGCTCCTGAATTTGCGTCAGCGCCTGCACCAGCGAGATCACGACACCAACGACGAGGCCGACCACCAGCATCGGCGAGGATACGACCACGATGGTCCAGATCGAGTCGCGCGCCACTTCAAGAACTTCCGGACCTGTCATGTCATTCCCCTGCCCGCAGGCATCTTAAAAGTCATTTTCAAAAGCATTTCGAAACTGTTCGAACCGAACCGTCAGATCGGCATCTTCATGATGTCTTCGTAGGCCGAGATCACCTTGTCGCGCACCGACACAAGGGTCGAGACCGCGACATCGGTTTCGGCCACCGCCGTCACCACGTCCATGAGATTGGCCTTGCCGGACGCCGCAGCGACAGTCTGGGTGTCGGATTTGCGGCCCGCGTCCATCACGCTGCTGAGCGTGTCTTTGAGCACCGCGCCGAACGAAGGGCCACTGCCCTCGCCGGTCTTGCCGATGTCCGCGGTGGAGCCCGCAGCCGAACTCATGATCCGCTGCAGGCTTGCGTAGGCGTTTGCGGCGACTGAAGGCGTTGCCATGATTTTAAATCTCCTGCTCAGGCCTTGAGGATGTCGAGGGTGCGCTGGATCATGCGGCGCGTGGCGCTGATGATGTTGAGGTTCGCCTCGTACGACCGTTGCGCTTCGCGCATGTCGGTCATCTCAACGAGCGAATTTACATTCGGATATTTCACGTTGCCGCTCGTATCCGCCGCCGGATTGCCGGGCTCGTATTTGACGCGGAAGCTTGAGGTGTCAGGCTTGATCCGGCCAAGTGCCACCACCTGCGCGTCAAGCGAGCGATCGAGTGTGGAGGAGAAGGTCGGCACCTTGCGGCGGTACGGATCGCCACCCGCGGTCTGGGCGGTGGAATCGGCGTTGGCGATGTTTTCGGAGATCACCCGCATGCGCCCGGCCTGCGCACGCAGCCCGGAGGTGGCGATGCTCATCGATCTTAAGAAGTCAGCGCTCTCGGCCATGATCCATGCCCCCTTGTTTTAGCGTTTGCCGATCGCGGTCTTGATGAGACCGAGGCTGCGGCTGTAGAGCGAGGTGACAGCGGCGTAGTCCATCTGGTTGTTGGACACCTTCATCATCTCCTCTTCGAGGTTGACGGCGTTGCCGGCGGGGCGGGTCTGGTAGCCGGTACCCCTGTCGGACGCGAAGCTCTCGCTTACGCCGGACGCCTGGATGTGGCCGGCATCGGTCCGCATCATCGCGAAGGCTTGCTGCGGCGCGGCGGCGCCGATCATCGCGTCGAATTTCGGCTCGACCAGATCGCGTGGCTTGAAATTGGGGGTGTCGGAATTCGACACGTTCTCGGCCAGAACGCGCTGGCGCTCCTGATGCCACTGCATCTTGGTCCGCAGCATCGACAACATCGGAAGATCGTTGATCGGCACGCCGGCCTCCGCTTTTCTCGGCCCCGGCGCAGCGCCGCAGCTAGGCAGAATTTGCCGCCCGTATGGTTAACAACGCGTTAAGATTCGCGTCCCGGCGCTCCTTCTGCGCACGGGAAAACCGGATCGCGTGCAGTCCAGCGCTTGTTACATTCCACAGGACGTATTTCGGCCACCGAATTCACCTTTCTGCCCCGAGGCTTGTCTTAAGCACCTTTGCAGGTTCCGGGTCGATAAGGGTTGGGCCGAAGCGATTCATGGGTTATTAAGACCTAAGGACAGGCAAACTCTGCCGACGCGAATTAACGAACGGCGCGTAGCCGTGCTTTTTCGACCCCCGTTGCAAGGCGGTGGGCCGCTGTACATGTGAAACAGCACGGTTAGACAAGGACATAAAAACATGCCGCAGATGCTGTGGATCATCGCCTCCATTCTGATCGTTCTCATTCTGATTGGAGCAGTGGCGTGGCTGGTGCGCCGTTTTTCCGGAAACAATATCGGATCGAGCGGCAACAGGGCCCGGATGCCGCGCCTTGCCGTGGTCGATGCTGCCGCCGTCGATGGCCGACGCCGTCTGGTGCTGATCCGCCGCGACAATATCGAGCATCTCATAATGATTGGCGGTCCGACCGACGTGGTGGTCGAACCGAATATCATGCGCAACATTACCCAGCGCGATCAGGCGCCATCGCGCGGTCCGGCAGGCACCGAATTGCCCGCGCGCGTCGCGCCGCTGCCTGACGCCAATCACTGGGCCGACAATGACGGCGGACGGGGCGAAATCTTCGACTTCCCCGAACCTTTACCTGCGCCTGAGCGCGCCGCGCGCCAGTCCCATTTCGAGGACACCCGCCGCCCCTCTCCCTCGATCGCCGACCGGGGCCGCGGCGATGAGTTCAGTGGCCTCGTACCCGAACCCATAACACGTCCCGAGCCGCGCCCAGCCCCGCGCGCCGAGCCTGCGATGCCGCGCATGCCGCGCCCCGCCGATGTCCGCACGCCCTCCGCTCCCCCGCGTGCATCGGCCCGCTCGCCCGATCCCGCGATTTCGGCCGCCGACCAGAATCTCGCCGAAATGGCGCAGCGGCTGGAAGCGGCGCTGCGGCGTCCAGGCGAGCGGCCCGAAGGCAGCGCCGGTCGCAGCGCCAGCGTCGCGATCGATCCGATGGACCGTGTCGGCGCACCGCCGGTCGCACCGGCTGCACCGCGCAATCCGCCCGCATCGGCCAAGCCCGCCTACGATAATCTCGAAGACGAGATGGCGAGCCTGCTCGGCCGTCCCAAGTCTCCGACGTGAGACTGGCCAAGAGCCCGCGTAGAGTTTTATTTTTAACAATACTGATTGCGGCGGGATCGTTGGCCGGTCCCGCGTTCGCGCAGGACATCAGCATCAATCTCGGCGCCGGCAATGGCGGCGTCACCGAGCGCGCGATTCAGTTGATCGCGCTTTTGACGGTGCTGTCCATCGCGCCGTCGATCCTCATCATGATGACGTCGTTCACGCGCATCGTGGTGGTGCTGTCGCTGTTGCGCACCGCGCTCGGCACCGCGACCGCGCCGCCGAACTCTGTCATCATCGCACTGGCGCTGTTTCTGACCGCCTTCGTGATGGGGCCGGTGCTGCAAAAATCCTATGATGACGGCATCCGTCCGCTGGTCGCCAACCAGATCAATGTCGAGCAGGCGATGACGCGAGCCGTCGCACCGCTGCGCGGCTTCATGCAGAAGAACGTCCGCGAGAAGGACTTGAAACTCTTCATGGACCTGTCGGGCGAGCCGCCGGCGCCATCGCCCGATCAGATGTCGCTGCGCGTTCTTGTGCCAGCCTTCATGATCTCGGAACTGAAACGCGCCTTCGAAATCGGCTTTCTGCTGTTCCTGCCGTTCCTGATTATCGACCTGGTGGTGGCATCCGTCCTGATGTCGATGGGCATGATGATGCTGCCGCCGGTCGTGGTGTCGCTGCCGTTCAAGCTGATCTTTTTCGTGCTGGTCGACGGCTGGGCGCTGGTAGCGGGCAGTCTGGTGCAAAGCTACGGCGGCGGCTAGACACGATCCCGCGTCTGAAAAATCAGCGCGTCGTCAGTATCTGTCTGACGCCGGCGATCTCGGGCAATGAGCCGGTCGGGTTGGGATCGGCCTTGATTTCCGGCGGCAGTTTCGCCGCCGCGACCGCATCCGGGTAACGCGCCTTCATCTCGCGCAGGAATCCATCGAGCGTGTCGATAGTCGCGGCGATTTTCGCGATCCGCGCAAAGTCGGCGCTGTCCGCGCTGGCCGGCTTGCTGGCGATGGCGAAAGCCGAACGGTCGCCGTCATTGTCCATCTTCGGGCCGTATTTCTCGCGAAATCGCGCCAAGCCGATGGCATCGTCGGCCAGTGAATAGCCGATGGTGGCGCGGATGATATCGCTCTTCTCAAGATCGCTCAACGGCTGGAAGTCGCGCCAGCGCTCGCCATAAAGAACCTCGATCTGCTCGGCGGATTCGCGCCAGCGGCGCGCCGCCCAGTAGATGTCCGAACGCAGCCGCACGGACTCCCGGCCGCTAAGATTCGAAAATATGTCGAGGGCCAGATCGTGCCGGCCGATATCGCTTTGCGCCCGACCCTCCAGCAAAAGCCGCTGCTGGCGCAATTCACCTGCGAGATCGGCGATCCGCGTCGAACGGAGCGCTGCGATGGCGCGATCCGGCTTGCGATTCATCAGATAAACCATGGCCAGACGCGAGGCGACCTGTGCGCGCGCGGCACCGTCGAGGCGATGATCGACCTGATATTGCATCAGTTCGCTGGCCTGATCGAGCAGGTCCACCGCGACAAGGCGGTCCGCAAGGCGGCGGATCATTTCATCGCCGCGCCGACCGATCGGAGTGAGCGCGCGATATTCGTAGAACATCGCCAGCGCCTCGACCGGCGGCAATTCGTCACCCTTGGGGGTGAGATAGATCTGTGAGAACAGCGCGACCGCCTCATCCATGGCGGCCCGCGACACATCGGAGCCCGGCTGAACCCGCGCGGTGTTGAAAGCCGCCGCGAAAGCTTCGCCGTAGCGGCCCCTCACCGCGTAGAGATGCACCAGCATCTGCAAATTCTTCACCTCGGTCGCGTCGCCGCGCCAGAGCACCGACAGCGTTTCCAGATCGGTCAAGGTCTGATCGTCGTCTGCTTCACCGCGCTTCTGCCGCAGCGTGATTTCGGCCAGCATGGCCTGGGCGCCGACCTGTCGGTCAGCGGAAAGCGCAGCGTCGTGATAATTGGCGAGCGCGTCCTTGTCGCGCCCCAAGGCTTCGGCGAGTCGGCCGCGCAGCAACAGCAATAACGCCTGCTGTTCGGGCAAGACGCCGATGGTTTGCAGATCGTTGCCGCGCGCTGTCGCAGTGGAATAATCGCGGACCTCCAGCGCGGCGCGCATGGATTCGACCATCAGCAGGCGCTGCAAATCGACCGGCAGCGACATGATCGCATATTCAATGTTCTTGAATTTCTCGCGCGCCTCGGCCCATTTGCCAAGACGCGATAAAGCAAGCGCCTTCCAGATCTGGGAATCGACGCTGCCGGCGACGAGCGGATTGTCGAGATCCTTGACTGCCAGTTCGGGCCGCCCGGCCAGCGTACTCGCCACCGCATGCAACGTATAAAGAGGCGCTGCGCTATCGTCGGTCCTCGGCTTGTCCATCACCACATCGAGAATGCCCTTGGCCTCGGGATAAAATCCGCGCGCGAGGTAGAATCGCGCGGCGGCCAGGTGAGCCGGCAGACCGTCATCGTCGCCGGGCAGCGACGCGTTTTTGATGAGTTCATCGAGCCGCGGGCCGAACGGCGCATTCTGGTTATCCCGCCATTCGTTGACATCGAAGGTCGGCCCCGCGGGCGTGGCCGATTTGTCTGCAGACGCGTTCGAGGCAGACAACGTCAGGCCGCCGGGTCTGGTCAGAACGATCTTTTCGGGACCGATGTCGGCGGTGATGTCGTCTGAATTTGGCTGGATCACCACGCCATGGGCGGATTCCAGCAGCGCGAATTCGACAAAATTCTGCCGCCGCATGAATCCCCGCGCCGGCAGCGGCGCTGCAACGACCGCGAGCGTGTCGCCGGCGTCCGGGTCGGTGAAACGCAGCATCGGGCCGGATTGCGCCAGCGCGATGCTGACATTGGCCCGCGTCGGTTCGGCGATGTTGCGCATCGCGTTCAGCGCCTGCGAAGGCGATGAGGTCTTGTCGGCGAGCGTAACGACCAGCGCACGATCATCGCCACCGAGCGAGGCGATTTGCGGTTGGCCGAGCTTGATGCGGATTGCCTGCCCGCCCGGGACCGCGAGCGAAGACACATCGGAGACGATCGAGCCGCCCTCGCGCGCAATCGCGCTCAGATCGAAACGGGTGTTGCTCGCGACCACAAACCAGACGGTATCCGATCGCCGGAACAGAGCCGACGCGACCGGGGCGCTGAACGGGAATGTAATCCTGAAATCGTCGCTGGTGCGCTTGGCCGTCACCGCGTTGCCGGGATCAACCGGCACCGCAGCGGCCGGCATCGCCAGCGGAACCGCCGTGCTCTGGGGAGCGTCGGGCGCAGGAGCAGCGTCGGCTATCGCCGGTTCACTCCTGACGTTGCTCGCGGCGCTGTTCCTGGTCTCGATCTTCGGCTGATCTTTGGGTTCGCCTTTTGGCTCGCTGA
>JAIERI010000187.1 GCA_019747015.1 Xanthobacteraceae bacterium | reverse complement strand
GTCTGACAGCGTCTGCAACCGCTCGCTCGGCTTGCGATTCGGCTCGCCCAATCCAACCATGCCACCGTAGATATGCTTGATGACGCCTGGCTCGGTGATCTCGGTGGCTGGATAAACCGTGGCTCCGATCACGCGTTCAGGGCCGATCGCATTCCACTGACGGTTGCCTGGATCGACACTCTGCAGACGCAGCGACGAGAATTTTTCATCCAGGCCGTAGAAATACCACCAAGGCACACCGTTTTGCGCGGTCATGACGGCGGTCTTGGGGCCGAACAGAGGTTTCATCTGCTCGGCAGATTCCCAGCCTTGATGGGCTTTCAATCCGACGATGACAAAATCCTGCGGGCCGAGTTCTTTCGGATCGCTGGTTGCCGGAATCTTGGCGACTTTTTCTTCCTCGCCAATGAGGAGTTTCAATCCATTGGATTTGATTGCGGCAAGATGGGCTCCGCGGGCGACCAGCGAAACATCGACGCCGCCCTGCTTCATCATCACGGCCATGTAGCCGCCGATCGCGCCAGCACCGAAAATACAGACCTTCATGGACCCCTCCGCCAACTTTAAATTATGACCGGCCGTTCGAAGCCTCCACCGCGAACGGCCGGTCGATTATTAGTCCTTCGCTACCTTGTGGTTCGCCATCAGTTCAAGCGCGCGAACCATCGCCGAGTGATCCCAGGCCTTGCCGCCATTCGCCGCGCAGGAATTGAACAGTTCCTGCGCCGTCGCGGTGTTCGGCAGCGATACGCCGAGTGCGCGTGCGCCCTGCAAGGCAAGATTGAGATCCTTCTGATGCAGCTCGATGCGGAAACCCGGATCGAAGGTGCGCTTGATCATGCGCTCGCCATGCACTTCGAGAATGCGCGAAGCCGCGAAGCCGCCCATCAGAGCCTGACGAACCTTCGCAGGATCGGCGCCGGCCTTGGAAGCGAACAGCAACGCCTCGGCGACCGCCTCGATGTTGAGCGCGACGACGATCTGGTTGGCCACCTTGGTGGTTTGTCCGTCGCCGTTACCGCCGACATGGGTGATGTTCTTGCCCATCAGTTCGAAGTAGGGCTTCACGGTCGCGAAATCCTCGGCATGACCGCCGACCATGATGGTCAGCGACGCCGCCTTGGCGCCGACCTCACCGCCCGACACCGGAGCATCGAGATAACGCGCACCAAGCTTCTCGATCTTCTCGGCGAATTTCTTGGTCTCGATCGGCGAGATCGAGCTCATGTCGACGACGATCTTGCCCTTCGAAATGGTCTCGGCAACACCCTTCTCGCCAAACAGCACGGCATCGACGTGCGGCGTATCGGGCACCATGACGATGATGATGTCGGCATTCTTCGCAACTTCCGCAGCGCTGGTGGCAACCTTGCCCCTGGCCTTCAGGTCGGCGGGAACGCCTTCAATGGTGTAGAGATAAACAGTGTGGCCGGCGGCCAGCAGATGGCTCGCCATCGGGGCACCCATGGTGCCAAGTCCGATAAAGCCGAGTGTCTTAGACATAGAAAACTCCCTAAAGATCTGTGCGCATTGGCGCGGATTATTTCGGTAACCAGCCAAGCCCCGCGAAGGTTTCGCCCTTGGGCTTGTATTCGGCGCCGATCCAACCTTTGTAGCCGATCCTGTCGAGGAAAGCGTAGAGGAACGGGTAGTTGATCTCGCCAGTGCCCGGCTCGTTGCGGCCCGGATTATCGGCCAGCTGGATATGGGCGATTTTCGGCAAATTCGCTTCGATGGTGCGGGCGAGATCCCCCTCCATGATCTGCATGTGATAAATGTCGTACTGATCGTAAAGATTGTCCGAGCCGACCTCGTCGATCAGGGCGATCGCCTGTTTGGTGTTGGTCAGGAAAAAGCCCGGAATATCGCGGGTGTTGATCTGCTCGACCAGGAGCTTGATGCCTTCGTCCTTGAGCGCAGCCGCCGCGAATTTCAGATTTCCAACCAGCGTGTCGTGATGCTTCTTCGCATCGGCGCCCTGCGGCAAAACGCCCGACAGGCAATTCACCTGCGTGCATTTAAGCGCCTTGGCGTAGCTAATCGCGCTCTTCACGCCCTGCTTGAACTCATCGACCCGGTCCGGGAAAATCGCGATACCGCGCTCGCCCTTCTCCCAATTGCCGGCAGGCAGATTATGCAGCACCTGGGTCAGACCATGGGTTGTCAGTTGCTTGGCAAGGTCTTCAGCCGGAAACGGATAAGGGAACAGATATTCCACGCCCTTAAAGCCGGCCTTCGCCGCAGCGGCGAAACGCTCCATGAACGGCACTTCATTGAACAACATCGTCAGATTGGCTGCAAAGCGCGGCAAGGCGCCCTCCTTAATCGTTGACAGTTCTCGTTACGGTCTCGCCGCCGCAGCTTAGACCGGCTGCAGTTTGCGAGTATTCGCTGCCGGCACCTCATCGAGCGGCAGATCGAGAACTTCCTCGAATTCCACGATGTTGTCGATCTCTGTTCCCATCGCGATATTGGTCACACGCTCCAGGATGAACTCGACCACCACCGGCACCTTGAATTCCACCATCAATTCGCGCGCCTTCTTGAAGGCCGCCTGCGCGTCCTTCGGGTCGCGGACCCGGATTGCCTTGCAGCCCAGACCCTCGGCGACCTTGACGTGATCAACGCCATATTCGCCAAGTTCGGGCGTGTTGACGTTCTCGAACGACAACTGCACGTGGTAGTCCATGTCGAAGCCGCGCTGGGCCTGACGGATCAGGCCGAGATACGAGTTATTCACGACCACATGGATGTACGGCAGGTTGAATTGTGCGCCGACAGCGAGTTCTTCGATCAGAAACTGGAAGTCATAGTCGCCTGACAGCGCGACGATCTCGCGTTCAGGATCAGCGGCACGCACACCGAGCGCCGCCGGCAGCGACCAGCCAAGCGGTCCCGCCTGCCCGGCATTGATCCAGTTACGCGGATGATAGACGCCGAGGAACTGGCCGCCGGCAATCTGCGACAGGCCAATGACGCTAACATAGCAGGTGTCGCGTCCGAACGCCTTGCTCATCTCTTCATAGACGCGCTGCGGCTTCATCGGAACGTTGTCGAAATGGCTCTTGCGCAGCATGGTGCGCTTGCGGTCCTGACACGCCGCCGGCCACGCCTGACGCTCTTTCAACTTACCGGCCTTGCGCCACTCCTTGGCGACGGCGACGAACAGTTCGAGCGCGGCTTTGGCGTCGGAGACGATGCCAAGATCGGGATTGAACACACGGCCGATCTGCGTCGACTCGATGTCGACGTGGACGAATTTGCGGCCCTTGGTGTAGGTCTCGATCGATCCGGTGTGGCGGTTGGCCCAGCGGTTGCCGATGCCGAGCACGAAATCCGAATCCAGCAGCGTGGCGTTGCCGTAGCGGTGGCTGGTCTGAAGACCGACCATGCCGGCCATCAGGATGTGATCGTCCGGGATCGAACCCCAGCCCATCAAGGTGGGAACGACCGGAACGTTGGCGATCTCGGCGAACTGCACCAGCAGATCGGACGCATCGGCATTGATGATGCCGCCGCCAGCCACGATCAGCGGCTTCTCGGCGGCGTTGAGCATCTCAAGCGCCTTCTCGATCTGCTTACGGGTCGCGGCAGGCTTGTAGACGCCGAGCGTCTCGTAGGTGTCCTCGTCGAACTCGATCTCGGCCATCTGCACGTCGATCGGCAGATCGATCAGCACCGGACCCGGGCGGCCCGAACGCATGATGTTGAAGGCCTGGCTGAACACACGGGGAACCAGCGCGGGTTCGCGCACGGTCACGGCCCATTTGGTCACCGGCTTGGCGATCGACTCGATGTCGACGGCCTGGAAGTCTTCCTTGTAAAGGCGCGCGCGCGGCGCCTGTCCAGTAATACACAGAATTGGGATCGAATCCGCGATCGCCGAATACAGTCCGGTGATCATGTCGGTACCGGCCGGGCCGGAGGTGCCGATGCAGACGCCGATATTGCCGGCCTTGGCGCGGGTATAGCCCTCGGCCATATGCGAGGCGCCTTCGACGTGGCGGGCCAGAATATGGCCAATGGTGCCGCGCTTCTTCAGCGCCGAATACATCGGATTGATCGCAGCGCCGGGAACGCCAAACGCCTGGGTCACACCCTCCTTTTCAAGGACGATGATAGCGGCGTCGATTGCTCGCATGCGGGCCATTGGACTCTCCTCCCAACTGGTTTTGTTCGTTGGCATACCAGATGCCATAATCGGCATGGGGTCAATTTATTCCAGAATATTTTTTCATTTCTGTTGCGTGTCTATTTATTATGTGTAATCAGATACTTGAATTTCCGAATTGAGCTTCGCCAAGCAGACGTAAGAAATTATTCCATGTTAATTGGCCGATAGGAAATCCCGATGAAAACCCTCGAACTCAACCGCAAACGCGGACGGCCTCGCGCCTTCAGTCCGCAAAGCAAGGCGGGCTCCATTCAGGCGCTGGACCGTGGCATGACCCTTTTGCGGGTGGTCGCCGAAGCCGACGGGCTGACGCTGACAGATCTGGCCCAGCGCACCGGTATCGCCCCTTCCACCGTTCACCGTCTGCTGTTCACCCTCGAATCCCACCGCTTTGTCACTCATGACGAAGAACGCGGCCTGTGGTTCATCGGGGTGGACGCCTTCCAGATAGGCACGGCTTTTCTGCGCAACCGGCGGCTGGCCGGCATGGGGCGCGAGACCATGCGTCAATTGATGGAGCAGACCGGCGAGACCATCAATCTCGGTATCGAGGACGATGGCGAGGTGGTGTTCATCTCCCAGGTCGAAAGCCACAACACGCTGCGCGCATTCTTCCGCGCCGGATCGCGCAGCCTGATGCACGCCTCCGGCGTCGGCAAGGCACTGCTCGCGGGCTTTTCGGAATCGCGCGTGAAGCAGATTCTGTACTCCAAGGGATTGATGCGGTTCACCGACAAGACATTGGTCGAGCCGGCGGCCTTGTTCGTGGAGCTGAACGAAAGCCGGCAGCGCGGCTGGGCGGTGGACGACGAAGAGCGCACGCTGGGCATGCGCTGCGTCGCGGCCCCGATCTACAACGAAATGGGTGAGGTCATCGCCGCGGTGTCGATGTCGGGGCCGGCGGTGCGCATTACCTCGCAGCGCCTTGGCGAGTTCGGGCCGCTGGTGATGCGCGCAGCCGATCAGATCACCGCTTCGATCGGCGGCATCCCGCCGAAGAAGTTCGCCCTCAATTAACCTGCGACAGCGCCTGATGCATGGTCGCGCCGACAAGATGGGCGCTCGGCGCGACACGCACGCCCGCTTTTTCCAGTGCCGCGATCTTGCTGCTGGCATCGCCGCGCCCGAACATGGTCAGCGTGCCGGAATGACCCATGCGCCGCTCCGGCGGCGCGTGCTGTCCGGCGATCAGCGCGATGATGGGCTTGGTCATCTTTTTACCCTGCAGGAATTCAGCGACCTCCTGCTCTTCGGTGCCGCCGATCTCGCCGATCAGGATAATGCCCTGGGTTTCGGGGTCGGCGAGAAACAGTTCGACGCATTGAACCATGCTGACGCCATGAATCGGATCACCGCCGACGCCCACCGTCGTGGACTGTCCCATATTCTCCGCCGACACCTGTGCGACGACTTCGCTGGTCAGTGACGCCGAACGCGACACGATGCCGATGCTGCCGGGCCGCTCGCTGCCCGTCGCCATCACACCGATCATGCACACATCCGGCGCAAGGATACCTTGCGAGTTCGGGCCAATCAGCCGCGTCTTCGATCCATCGAGCGCCTGACGCACCCGCACCATGTCGAGCGCAGGCACGCGCTCTGTGACAACAACGACCAGCGGCACCTCGGCCTCGATGGCTTCGATCATCGCATTCGCCGCATTGGCGGGCGGCACGAAAATCATGCTGGCATTGGCGCGCGTCTCCGCGATCGCTTTTTTCAGATTATCGAAAATCGGCAGATTGAGATGCGAACGCCCTCCCTTGCCGGGCGTAACGCCGCCAACCACCGTGGTGCCGTATTCCATCATGCGCGCGGTGTGATGCGTGCCCGCCCATCCGGTCATGCCCTGACACAGAACGCGGGTATCCTTGTCGACGAGAATGGCCATCTTCACGCTCCCTTTTGCGCGATCGCGACCACGCGCGTCGCAGCCGACCACATGTCCGGGCAGTTCACCACCGGGCAGCCGAAACTGACGAAACGCTCACGCGCGAATTCGGCGTTGTTGCCGGCAAGCCGCGCCACCACCGGCAGTGAACGGCCGGTGCGCCGCACAGCGATGCCAAGACCCTCGGCGATGGTATCGCACGGCTGCATGCCTCCGCCATGGACATTGAGAAAAATTGCCTTGAGCGCGGGATTGTCCAGCAGCAGTCCGAAGCCATAAGCGACATCAAGGCTGGTCGCCGTAGTGCGGATGTCCATGAAATTGCCAGGACGCCCGCCAGCGGCGCAAACCAGATCGACGGTGGCAAGCCCGAGCCCCGCGCCGTTGGCGACGAGGCCGATATTGCCATCCATGCTGACATAGTTGAGCCGATGGCGCTGCGCCTCGACTTCGCGCTGGTCGACCTCGTCTTCGTCGCGCAAAGCCGCGAGATCCGGGTGCCGGAACAGCGCATTGTCCTCAAGCACCATCTTGACGTCGAGCGCCTGGAAGCTGCCGTCGCGCATCACCGCCAGCGGATTGATCTCGATCAGGCTGGCATCGAGTTCGATGAAGGCGCGGCGCAGGCCGTCGATCATGGTTTCGAACGCGGCGACCGATCCGCTGTCGACGCGGATCTTCACCGCGAAGGCCTTGACCTCCTCCGCGCGCCGGGAACGGCCATCGCCGAGACCGAGGCGTTCGAGCTTCAATTCACCACGCGCCGCGCGCTCCTCGATATCGTCGCCGCCTTTCGCCGCACCGAGCAGCGTCAGTTGTCCGCTCGATCCCTCGATCAGGAGCGCGACATAAAGATCGCGCACGCGCTCGACGCCGACTTCAAGATAGACGCGCTTGACGATACGGCCCGCGGCACCGGTTTGCGCCGTAACGAGTTTCTTGCCGAGAAGTTTTGCCGCCGCCGTTTTCGCTTCGCTCGCGGAATGTACGAGCTGAACACCGCCAGCCTTGCCGCGTGCACCGGCATGAACCTGCGCCTTCACGGCAATGGTGGGCGATCCAAGTTCGGCTGCGATCGCGCTGGCCTGATCGGCGGTAATAGCCACCTTGCCGCCTGGCGTGGGCAGGCCGTAGCCCGACAGGATTTCCTTGGCCTGAAATTCATGCAAGTTCATGCGCGACCTCCCGTCAGCTGCTTTGACCCAGGCTGTTTTTCAGATGCGCGCGGTTTTCGATGCCAAGTGCTCTAACGGCACTTCGTTTTGCGGCACCTGAAAGCCCGCGAGGTCAGCCTCGGGACCAGACGACTT
>JAIERI010000186.1 GCA_019747015.1 Xanthobacteraceae bacterium | reverse complement strand
GCGCGCCGGGTCTTGCGCCCGAGGAGCTTGAAAGCCGCGTCACCGCGCCGGTCGAGATCGCCGTGCGCGGTGTCCCCAATCTGGTCAGCATGCGTTCGGTGACGCGTTATTCCGTCTCACTGATGACATTCGAATTCGCCGACGGCACCGACATCTATTGGGCGCGTGCGCAGGTCAACGAGCGCCTGCAGGAAATTCGCGATCAGTTGCCGGCCGGGACCGAAGGCGGCCTCGCACCGATCGTTACCGCGCTCGGCGAAATGCTGATGTTCACCGTGATCTCCGACACAATGAGTGTGCAGGAGGTCCGCAGCTTCATCGACTGGACGATTCGTCCGCGATTGCGCGGTCTGCCCGGCGTCGCGGACGTCAACGTACTCGGCGGCTTCGTGCGTATCTTTGAGGTGGTGCCGTCGGCGGCGGCGATGGCGGCCCGCGGCATCACGACCCAGCAACTTGAGAACGTCCTTGTCACCAACAACCGCAACGACGGCGCGGGCCGCGTGCGCGAGGGCGAAGAGGCGCTGCTGGTGCGCTCCGAGGGGCGCATCCACACCCTCGACGACATTCGCAACACCATCGTTGCGGTGAAGGCCGGCGCCACCGTGCGCGTCAGCGAAGTCGCCGACGTGCGCGAGGGCTCGCTGCCGCGCAACGGCGTGGTGACGACCAATGCCGAAGGCGAGGCGGTATGGACCACGGTGCTCGGCCTGCGCGGCTCCAATGCCAAGCAGGTCGTTACCGGCGTGAAGGACCGGCTCAAGGAGATCGAGCCGTTGTTGCCGGACGGCGCGAAGATCGAAATCTTCTACGACCGCAACGACCTGATCGAGAAAGCGGTGTGGACCGTGCAGCGCGTGCTGATCGAGGCCATTGTTCTCGTCGTCATCCTGCTGGTGCTGTTCCTCGGCAATCTGCGCGCCGCCGTTGTGGTGGCGGCGTGTCTGCCGCTCGCGGTGCTGTCGACCTTCGTCATCATGCGCACCTTCGGCTGGTCCGCCAATATCATGTCGCTCGGCGGTCTGGCTATAGCCATCGGCCTGTTGGTCGATTGCGCGGTGGTCGTCGTGGAGAACGTCGAACACAGAATTGCCGAGACCAAGAATTCGGATTTGAAGGCGCGGCTGCGCATCACGCTTGACGCGACGAAAGAAGTCGCGGTGCCGCTGGTGTCGGGCGTCGTCATTATCATCACCGTGTTCATGCCGCTGCTGTCGTTGCAGGGCCTCGAAGGGCGCCTGTTCAGTCCGGTCGCACTGACCATCGCCTTTGCGCTGGGTTCGGCGCTGATCTTGTCGCTCACCGTCGTGCCGGTGCTGGCGGCGTTTCTGCTCAGAAGCGGCAGCCATGATGAGCCGTGGCTGATCCGCAAGCTGCATGCCGGCTACGATCCCTTGCTCGCGCGGGCGATGGACCGGCCGGGCATTGTCGCGGCGGTGGTCGGCGGCGGCCTTTTGCTTGCTGCGCTGGCCTTTGCCGGCGTCGGCTCGACCTTTTTGCCGACCATGGATGAAGGCACACCGGTGGTGTCGATACGCAAATATCCGACCATTTCGGTCGATGACGCGGCCCAGACCGATCTGCTGATCGAACGTGAACTCAAAACTGCGATTCCTGAAATCGATCGCATCATGGCGCGCGCTGGTGCCGATGAACTCGGCCTCGATCCCGCGGGCATGAATGAGACCGATTTCTTTATGACGCTCCAACCCCGCGAGACTTGGCGCGGCAAGAGCATGGCGTGGCTGATCGACGAGATGCGCAAGGTGCTGGACAAGATTCCCGGTATTTCGTTCGCCTTCGCTCAGCCGATCGATATGCGCGTGCAGGAAATGATTATCGGCGCACGCGGCGACGTGGTCGTGAAAATTTTCGGCGATGATATTTCAACGCTCAACAAGATGGCGCGGGAAATCGCCACCCGGATTCGCGGCGTGCAGGGCGCGACCGATGTGTTCGCGCTGCGCAATGCCGGCGCGAAATATTTCACGGTGAAGATCGATCGCGCCAGGGCGGGCCGGCTCGGCCTCAATGCGACCGACGTGCAGGACGCGCTGCGGATCTGGGTTGACGGCAAACGGCTCGGCTATGTGCTGGAAGGCAGCGTACGTACGCCGGTGGTAATCCGCGGCGAAGCCAGCCTGCGCGCCTCCGCGGCCGATCTGGCGCGAACGCCGATCGTGATTCCCGCCGGCGGCACCGTTGAACTGGCCCAGCTTGCCGACATCAAGGTCGAGGACGGTCCGATCCAGGTAATCCGCGAGGAAGGCCAGCGTTTCGCCACCGTATTGGCCAACGTCGAGGGCCGTGACCTTGTCGGCTTCGTATCCGAGGCGCAGGCCGCGGTGAAGAAGAACGTGCAACTGCCGCTCGGCTATACGCTCGATTGGGGCGGTCAGTTCGAAAACCAGCAGCGTGCCGCCGCCCGGCTCGCCATCGTGGTACCGATCGCGCTGGCGATGATTTTCCTGCTGCTTTATCTGACCTTCGGCTCGGTGCGCCAATCGATTCTGGTATTCTGCAACGTGCCGTTCGCGGCTATCGGCGGCATCGTCGCGCTGCGCATGTCCGGCGAATTCCTCTCTGTGCCCGCGTCGGTCGGCTTTATCGCCTTGCTCGGCATCGCCGTGCTCAACGGTGTGGTGATGGTGAGTTACATCAACGACGTCCTGATCAACTATCTTAACGAGCGGCGCGGCAATTTCACATTGCGCGAGGCGGTGATGGACGCGGCGCGCCGCCGTCTGCGTCCGGTCAGTCTGACGGCCGCAATCGCTGCGCTGGGACTGGTGCCGTTTTTGTTCGCGACCGGCCCGGGCTCCGAAATCCAGAAGCCGCTCGCCATCGTGGTGATTGGCGGCCTCGTGACGGCGACGCTGCTGACGCTGATCGTGCTGCCGATTCTCTATGAGCGATTCGGCATCTCGCGCGCGGCACGTCTCAGCATTGAAGGCATGACGGTGCACGCAGCCGAGCAGGCGTGGCTGGCGCGCAAATTCCCCGCCGCCCATACGCGCTGGCAGAGGACTGTTTTATCCCTGCGCTGGATGGTGGCGCGTCGTCTGGCGCGGCTGCGCACATTATTCCAGGCCGTTACCAAATCGGGCCGTCACGGGAAATCCTCCGCGGCGGCGGAGTAATCAAACCGAAGATGCCTTGAGCGGGCGCTGAAACGCACTGACGACGGCGCCGAGCAGCAAGGCCGCGGCCGATACGATCAGTGCCGATGTCAGGCTTCCCGTCATATCCGTAATTGCACCGGTGACGACCGGGCCGACGATCTGCCCGACGCTGAAAACAATCGTCATGCCGCCGATTACTTTCGACCATTGCGCGGGCGGATAATTGAATCGCGTAAACGCCGTAAGCGCGATGACTACGGCAAGGAACGCATTGCCGAACACGAAGGCCGAGACCGCGTACATCCATGCGGATGAGGCCACCAGCGCCAGCGCGGCACCGACCCCCGTCAGGCCGATGGTCAGCGCCATCACAAGCCCGCTGCGCCCGCGCGCCATCAGCGGACGCCATGTCCATGGCGAGACCATTCCACCAAGGCCGATCAGGCACCAGAACGCGCTTTGCGCATACGCATCGCCGCCCGCGTCGCGGATATAGGCAATCATGAAGGTCATGTAGGCGATGTAGCCCGCGCCGTAGAGAAAGTAGCCGGCGAGATAGAGAACAATCGGCCGGAGCGATGCCATCTCCTCCGTACTCTCCTGCACGGGTGCTGGAACCTCCGCGCGGGTCAGAAACAGTGGCACCGCCATCACAAGTGCGATGACCGTCAATCCGGCCCATACGATCCACCACGATCCCGGGCCGAACGCGTGAAGCAGGAACGGCGCGGTCGATCCGGAAATGGTGATGCCGAGAGCAGGGCCGATATAGAACAACCCGATCAGGAGGGATGAACGCGCGGGCTGCGATTGCGCGATCGAAGCTCCGAGCGCGCCGCCGCTGACCAGCGCGATCGCCGCGCCAATGCCAGAAAAAAGACGCGCGATTCCGAACGGGATGATATGTCCGGATATCGCGCACGCCGCCAGCGACAGGATCGCGATCATGGCTCCGATCCACAGCGCCTTTAACAGACCGGCGCGCGCGGCGAGCGGTGAGGCCACGAACGCGCCGATCAGATAACCGATGGCGTTGATGGTGTTCATCCCGCCCGCTGTGGCGTAGGACCAGCTCAGCGTGTCGCGCATGTCCGGCAGCACCAGCGAATAGGCGAAGCGTCCCATGCCAAGTCCGATGGCGGGTGCGAAGGCGAGGATGAGAATGGTGCGGGCGGGATGCGTGCACCAATGTGTCGGTGACGGCGGGAGCGTATCGGGCTGGGACATTCGGATTTCGTGCTCTGCAATGGCGTTTTGAAAGGCTTCGGATGAGCCGAGGCGTCTTGCAAAAGCTCCGGCATCGCACTAGCAAGTCGGCACCCACCACCACAATCACCAATAAGGCATAGCGATCATGACAACGCATAAACTCCTGCTTCTTCCCGGCGACGGCATCGGCCCCGAGGTGATGGCCGAGGTGAAGCGGCTGATCGGCTGGCTGAACGCGCAAGGCATTGCAAAATTCGAAACCGAGAACGGCCTCGTCGGCGGCTCGAGCTACGATGCGGACAAGGTCGCGATCACCGACAAGACGGTGGCGCTGGCGAAGGCCGCGGACGCGGTGATCCTCGGTGCGGTGGGCGGACCGAAATGGGACAAGGTGCCTTACGACGCGCGACCGGAGGCCGGTCTGCTGCGCCTTCGCAAGGATCTCGAACTGTTCGCGAATTTGCGCCCCGCGATTTGCTATCCGGCGCTCGCCGATTCATCGAGTCTGCGCCGCGAGATCGTCGAGGGTCTCGACATCATGATCGTGCGCGAGCTAACCGGCGGCGTCTATTTCGGCGAGCCGAAGACCATCACCGATCTTGGCAACGGACAAAAGCGCGCCATCGATACACAAGTCTACGACACCTACGAGATCGAGCGTATCGCGCGCGTCGCTTTCGATCTGGCGCGCAAGCGGCGCAACAAGGTGACGTCGATGGAAAAACGCAACGTCATGAAGAGCGGTCTATTGTGGAACGAAGTGGTGACGCGCGTTCATGCCAGTGAATACAAGGACGTCGAGCTTGAGCATCAGCTCGCCGATTCCGGCGGCATGCAATTGGTGCGTCGTCCCAAGCAATTCGACGTCATCGTCACCGACAATCTGTTTGGCGACATTCTTTCTGACATCGCGGCGATGCTGACTGGTTCGCTCGGCATGCTGCCGTCCGCGTCGCTCGGGGCGGTCGATGAAAAAACCAAAAAGCGCGGCGCGCTGTATGAGCCGGTGCATGGCTCGGCACCGGACATCGCCGGTAAGGGGCTCGCCAATCCGGTGGCGATGCTGACCTCGTTCGGCATGGCGCTTCGCTATTCGTTCGACATGGGCAAACTCGCCGACACCATCGATCGGGCGATCGCAAATGTTCTCGACAAGGGCATTCGCACCAGCGACATCAAGTCGGAAGGCTCGACTGTGGTGAGCACATCGCAGATGGGCGAGGCGATCCTGAAGGAAGTGCAGGCGTTGCACGCCTAGGTCATGATCCCGAAAAGCGAGAGCCGGTTTTCGGAAAAGATCATGCCTAAAGGCTGATTTTTACGAACGATCGGAATCGAACATTAAAAAACCCGGCAGATTTTCTGCCGGGTTTTTCGTTTCAGGCAAAACTCAAATCAATAAAGCGGAAACGCCGTCGGTCCGCCGCCGAGATCGAAATTGTCGCTGAGCGGATTGCGGCCGGTATTGAACCGGTCGATCTGGCGACCGTAAGAATAGCCCGGCGGGAAGGCGTAATCGTTGAACTTGCGCTCGCCCGGCAGCACTTCGGTGCCGGCGTCCAGCCAGGAGCGGCGGCTGACGTAAACGCGGGTGCGCGGACCGGCCTGATATGAATAATTCGGCGATCTGGGATTGCCGTTTGCGCTCGCCGTAGCAACCGCGACGGTGCGCTTTTTCTTCGGCGCCTGCGCGCTGGCATCACCAGCGCCAAAGCCGGCTGCGGACACGGCGACGACAGCCATCACCGCAGCCAGAATGTTTGCGCGGAACGCAGTCGCGCCGAAGTATGTCAAAGCCATCATGTCCTCACGGAATTCCGAATTGCCGCCATAATACCCGTTCCAAAGCGGGCGCTACAAGGTGAATCGGGCCACAGTCGGATACAATAAGCCCAGGCCAGCCAAAAATGTTTCATAAATGCCAGCGATTTAGCGCGTATTGAGACTAAAGCGCACCGCGCAGCGAAGGCTCCTGCGTCGCGGCGATCCAGTCTCCGCCCGGCTGTCCGCCTGAGGATGCGGTGGCGCAGCCGGTCCGCCGCAGTTCGGCCTTGGCGAACAGTCCGGCCAGCATCGGGTCATTTCCGGCCGACAGCAGCACCAGACGGTCGAGGGTACAGGCGATGAAGGTGCGCAGCGCCGCCGCCGCGACCGGCTGGCAGGACCAGCCGCTGATCCGGACCCTTGGATTATCGAAACTTCTGGCGAAGGCGAGGCACGATACGCCATCCGGCGCGGCAAAGCGCGCCAGCGGGATAGCGCCGAATTTGCTGGCGACAATGCCTCCGGCCTCGGCGGTCCAGCCCTTCGGCAGGCCGATGCGGGTCGCGATATCCGCCTCAAACGGTCCGAAAGCGGCAAGCTCGGCGCCGGGGCGGTAGATCTCGATCTCGGTATTGGGCTTCTCGCCGGGGGTTTTGGAGCCGGCCGAAGCGGTCCAGCGCAGGGTATCCTTGCGGCCGCCTTCAGGATGGCGAATAATTTGGTAGGGCTCTGGAATCTTTGACAAATCAAGGTGGTTGATGGTGAAGGCCGGTTGCGGACGGGTGGCGATGATCCAGTCGGCCTTAGCGAAAACGGGCGCCGTTGCGGCGGCCGGTACGCCGGTGAAGGCTTCGCCCAGCAACGCTGCCAGAACCGCCAGCCCCGACGCATAGGCCAGGAGCCTCACGCAGATCATGCGGAATTTAGTGGATGTGCTGAGCAGCACCGGGTGAAGGGTGCTTGCGTCAGGCGCGGATTTGTCGATGAGGGCCGAACTCATGAAACACTCTGCTTCAATTCTTGAAACCGGCGCGATCTCCTGCGATGGAAGAACCGCGCGGAATACCTATCTTCAAATACGTGACCGCGTTGTATTGGCGGCATTTTTCGCA
>JAIERI010000240.1 GCA_019747015.1 Xanthobacteraceae bacterium | reverse complement strand
CATACTCCAATTAGCCTCAACCTGATTGCCTATAAACCAGGTTAGCTGTGAGCGCCGCCAAGTTTGTCAATTCGAATGTGATCAACTGTAACACCGACACCCTTCATGGATGTGTGTGTTGATCGCACCGCGCGCAAAAGGCCGCGATGCGCGAAATCGTCGGCTCATCCGCCAGCAGCGGGGCATGGCCCTGATCGGCAACTTCCACGATTTCGAGATCGGGACGCCGCGCCTTCATGTCCTGCACGCCTTGCGCGGTCAAAAGATCGGAGCGCGCGCCGTGAATCAGCATCAGCGGCACGCCGGCCATCTTGTCGAACAGCGCCCAGATCGGCTGCGGCGGATTTTCGGGATCGACGGCGTCGAACACATGGCCGAGTTTCGGATCGTAGGTCCGCACCAGCACGTCACCCTGAGGCTTGAACGCCCGGCGCGCCCAGTCCATCCATTCCGTTTCGGTGAGGGCAGGAAAGACGTTTCCGAACAAGGCCTTGAGACCTCGCGCGGCCTCGTCCCAGGTCTTCATCGGCGGCGGGTTTTCGATATAGCCCTTGATCTTGACCAGCCCGCCCATCTCGAGCGCCGGGCCGACATCGTTCAGGATCACGCCGGCGAGCAGAGCCGGCTGCGCTGCGGCCAGCACCATCGAGATGATGCCGCCGCGTGACGTGCCGAGCAGAATGGCGCGGCTTACTCCCGCCGCAACCGCCACCGCCAGCACGTCGCCGCTCTCGACCGCGACATTGTATTTCGCCGGATCCGGATCGTAGTCGGACTGCCCGCGGCCGCGATAGTCCATCGACACGACATGCCGCGGCGATTGATCATCGCCGGCCAGCGCACGCGCCACCACGTCGAAGTCTTCCGACGTCCGTGTCAGGCCGGGCAGGCAAAGCACCGGCAGATGGCTGCTTCCTTGCGGTCCGATGGCGCGGCCGCGCAGCTTCAACCCGTCCGTGGATTGGCAAAAAAAATCATGAAACGATCCAGGCATTGTTCGATCTCGCGTCCGTTCTGAATGTCAGCCTGGACCCAGCTAGCATTTCAGGATGACGGATCGAACATAGCGGAGCATCCGCTGCGGTGTCTCGATGAAAGCGCGTCTTATTCCGTCGCCGCTCCGCGATGCAGATCGGCCTCGATTAAAAGCTGCTGGCCGCCGCCGAACCGCGCCCGGTAAACCTGCAGGTTTTCCATGATGCGCTGGACGTAGTTGCGCGTCTCGGCGAACGGGATCAGTTCGACCCAGTCCACCGCGTCGATTTTCGGATCGCGCGGATCGCCATACCGCGCGACCCATTTGCGCACGCTGCCGCGCCCGGCATTGTAGCCCGCGAAGGTCATGATGTAGGAGCCGCGATAATCGTCAATCAGCCCGCCAAGCTCGGCGGCGCCCATCGACGCATTGTAGGACGGATCGCCCTTCAGCCTGGCGAGATCGAAAGTCGCGCCGTATTTCTTCGCGACATAGCGCCCGGCGTCGGGTGTCACCTGCATCAGCCCGTAGGCGTTGGCGGGGGAGACCACCGAGGGATTGAACGCGCTTTCCTGCCGTGCGATCGCGAATACGATGGATTTTTCGACCTGCGGGCCGATATCCTGATAGGGCGGAATGCCGCTCACCGGGTAGGCGTAATAATCGAACGGCATGCCGCGATTAAGCGCGGCCTTGCCGACCAGCAGCATACCGCGCGCGTCCTTGTTACGCTGGGCGAGTTCACATAGCGCCAGCAACGCGTCGGGGTCGGCGCGCTCCCCAAGATCGCCGAGAATCGGGATCGCCATTTCCTCTTCGTCGAGCGCATAGAGCAGTTCGACCGCGCGCACGATCTCAAGCCGTTCTCCGCCTTGCGAGCGGCCCGGTGCGTCGTTCAGCGCGAGTTGCGGAAGCCGCAATTTGGCGCGCGCGAGCTGTCCATAATAGCTCGTCGAATGCCTTGCCGCGGCTTGATAGGCCTGCTGCGCTTCCTGAGTGCGGCCCGCCGCCTCGGCGGCGCGTCCCTGCCAGTAACCGCCGCGCGCCAGCGCCGTCGGATTGACGCTTTCGGTGCCGATGCGCGCGAAGTGCTGTGCGGCCAGATTGGGATCGTTGAGGAAACGCAATGCGATCCAGCCGGCGGTGAAATCCTGCTCGGTTTTGTAAATCGCGCGGTCGGGAATCACGGCGTCGCGTGCGACCTGATAGGCGACGCGCGGCTCGTTATTGTCGAGCAACTTGCGTGCCACCAGACGCCGCTCGATCCACCATTCGTCGGTGTTGATGAGCCGCGCGGCGTCGCGCGGTGCCGTCAGTATCAATTGTCCGGCCTCGGCGATTTTATCGTCGCGGCGCAGCAGTTGAACCTTGCTGAAAATATATCCGGCGTCGCCGCGCTGTTCGTGCGGCACGGCTTCCAGTGCCGCGCGCGCATTGGAGGCCTTCTTGTTGACCGCGATGCGCGCTTTTGCGAGGGCGACATAGCCAGCGCCAAGGCGCTTGGCTGAGCGCAACGCGCCATCGCTGTCCGGGTTGTTGCCGTAGAGCAGCATGTCCATGCGGCCTTTGTAATCGCCGCTGGTCAGCAGGGGACTGAACTGGGCGAGTGCCGCTTCTTCTGTATCTTCGGAAAAGGAATCGCCGCGCCATGCATCGCGCACCAGCCGCTCTGCGTTGCGCCGGTCGCCGCGCGCAAGCAGCGCCCGCGCCAGCACGAAGCGCCCTTTGGCGGAGAGAGGCTGATCATTGCCGAAAAATGCTAAAACTGTTGCATCGTCACGCTTGTCATCCCACAGCGCCGCCTCACCCTTGCGGCGCAGCAGAGTGTGGCTCGGCCAGCTCGGATTTTCAGACAGGAACGCACGGTAGCGCTCCGACGGCGAGCCGTTGTCCTCGGCGCGCAGGATCACCCATTCGGACAGTTTGCGCGCCACCGGATCGCCAATCGAGGCCTGCAATTGCGTGGCGTCCTGCGGCTTCTTGCCTCGCACCAGTTCGATGATCTGTTCGAGCGTGTCGGCGTCTGCTTTCGGCGTCGATGAGGTCGCGGCGAGTGCAAGCGGCGCCGATGGTTTCTTCACCGGTGCGGTGCGCGGGGTGACGGGCTGCAACGGGGCGGGCTGCAGCGCTGGTTTTGGCGGCAGGGATGCGACCGTTCCCTTGTCCGACAGTTTCGGATTGGCCGGCAGTTGCGAGAGCGATTGCGCGGTCTTCGGCACCACGCTGCGCGGGATCGGCCGCGGCTTTGGCAAGGGAACACCGAAAGCGCCCTGTGCGGTCAGCGCCCACGCGCCCGCACTGAGCGCGACCAGGCTCCAGCGCAGCCTCGCTTTGCGGGCGAATCGTGTCACGGCGTTCCTTCGAACCGAATCAATAACCGCCTTATAGACGGTCTAATGCATTGAATCTGAACACTAAACAGTAAAGATGCGGGGACATTCATTGTGCCGCATCACCACGGCGAAATCGCGGCCCCTGGGGCGCCAAATTCCGTCGATAACACGGTCCTGATATGACGGGCAGGGCTGTGTCACCGCCCTTTCATCATGACGCGGGACTCGTTATCAATTCCCTCCGCCGCTTTTAAGGACTGTGCGGCGATGCAATTCGCGTTCGGAGAATGACCATGGCAGCCAAGACGAAGTTCCGGGGATCCTTTACCGCCCTGGTCACGCCGTTCAAAAACGGCGGTCTCGACGAGGCTGCATTTCGCGGCCTTGTGAGCTGGCAGATTTCCGAAGGTACCAACGGTTTGGTGCCCGTCGGCACCACCGGCGAAAGCCCGACCGTGAGCCATGACGAGCACAAGCGCATCGTTGAATGGTGCATCGACGAGGCCAAGGGCCGGGTGCCGGTGATCGCGGGTGCTGGATCGAACTCGACGCGGGAAGCGATCGAACTGGCGCAGCATGCGGAGAAGGCCGGCGCCAACGCGGTCCTCGTGGTCACGCCGTATTACAACAAGCCGACGCAGGAAGGCCTGTATCAGCATTACAAGGCGATCAACGATGCGATCGGGATTCCGATCATCATCTACAATATTCCGGGACGCTCAATCGTGGACATGTCGGTCGACACCATGGCCCGGCTGTTCGAGTTGAAGAACATTGCCGGCGTGAAGGACGCGACCGCCAGCATGGCGCGGGTGTCGCAGCAGCGTGCGGCGATGGGCGAGGATTTCAACCAGCTCTCGGGCGAGGACATCACCGCGCTCGGCTACATGGCTCACGGCGGACACGGCTGCATCTCGGTGACGTCGAATGTCGCGCCGCGGCTGTGTTCGGAATTCCAGATCGCGTGTCTGCGCGGCGACTATACCGCTGCGTTGAAAATCCAGGACAAGCTGACGCCGCTGCATATCAACCTGTTCATTGAATCCAACCCGGCACCGGTGAAATACGCGTTGTCGCTGCTCGGCAAGATGTCCGATACGCTGCGTCTGCCGATGGTGCCGGTGAGCGAGCACACCAAGGTCGCGGTGCGCAGCGCCATGGTTCACGCCGGTCTCATCAACTGACGATCTGAAATGCGCGGGGGAGTGTGAGAATGCTCGAGGAATTCAAAAAATTCGCGCTCAAAGGCAACGTGGTCGATCTCGCCGTCGGTGTCATCATCGGTGCGGCATTCGGCTCCATCGTCAGTTCTCTGGTCGGCGACATCATCATGCCGGTCATCGGCGCGATCACCGGCGGTCTCGACTTCTCCAATTATTACACCGGTCTGTCGAAGGCGGTGACGGCAAGCAATCTCGCCGACGCCAAGAAGCAGGGCGCGGTGCTGGCCTGGGGCAGTTTCCTCACCATCACGCTCAACTTCATCATCGTCGCGTCCGTGCTGTTCGTCGTCATTCGGCTGATTAACAAACTGAAGCGCCACGATGAGGAAAAGCCAGCCGAGACGCCGAAGCCGACCAAAGATCAGGAACTGCTCACCGAGATCCGCGATCTGTTGAAGAGCAGATAACGTGCGTCCTGCACGCTCAGCAAAGCATCCGTAATGGCCGAGAAAAAGGAGCCTGCGATCAAGGTCGTTGCGGAGAACCGCAAGGCACGGTTTAACTATGCGATCGAGGACACTATCGAGGCCGGCGTGATGCTCACGGGTACCGAGGTGAAATCGGCGCGCAGCGGCAAGACCACCATCGCCGAATCCTACGCCGACTCCAAGGACGGTGAAATCTGGCTGGTGAACGCCAATATCCCCGAATATCTGCAGGCCAACCGCTTCAATCATGAGCCGAAACGGCCGCGCAAACTGCTGCTACACCGCAAGGAGATCAACAAGCTGATCGGCTCGATCGAGCGCGAGGGCATGACTCTGATTCCCCTCAAGATGTATTTCAACGAGCGCGGCAAGATCAAACTTCAGCTCGCGCTGGCCAAGGGCAAGAAGTTGCATGACAAGCGCGATACCGAAAAGAAGCGCGACTGGGCCCGCGAGAAGGGCCGTTTGCTGAGGGCGAGAGGATAGCAAAATGAATCAGCCGAATTTACACGCGCCTGACTGGAGCAAAATTCCGGCGCCCGTCGACGATGGGGCTGCGCTGCATTTGAAGGGCGTGACAATTCCGCCGGTCGCGCTGCCAGCCACCGACGGCGGCACGATTGCGCTGTCGTCCATTCCCGGCCGCGTTGTGCTGTTCGCCTATCCGCGCACCGGTGAGCCGGGCAAGATCGGACTTGTCGAGGATTGGGACGAAATCCCCGGCGCACGCGGCTGCACGCCGCAAACCTGTTCGTTCCGTGACCTCATCGGTGATCTAAAAGCCGCGGGGGCCTCGCGTGTATTTGGATTATCGACGCAGGACACTGCATATCAGCGGGAGATGACCGAGCGGCTGCACGTGCCGTTTCCGATTCTGTCGGACAGCGAATTGAAACTGACCAAGGCGCTGAAGCTGCCGTCGATGGAAGTGGCTGGTCTTACGATGATCAAGCGCCTTGCGCTCATCATCGATGACGCCAAAATCACCCACGTCTTCTATCCGGTATTTCCGCCGGACCGCAACGCGGGCGATGTGCTGGCGTGGCTGAAGGCGAACCCGCTCTAGTCAGCCAAATACTCCCGCACCCGCGCAAACACATCGCGGAACATCTCGCTGGTCAGCCGCCCGGTGTTGGTGTTGTAGCGCGAGCAGTGATAGCTGTCGAACAGTCGCACCTCTCCAACTTGCAACTGCGCGCCGTGCGCGAAGGGAGCTTGCGCCGCGCGAAGCCCCAGCGCCTTGACGGTGGACTCGTGGGAGACGCGGCCGAGCATCACGATGGCGCGCAGATTTTTCATCTCGGCGAGCGTTGCATGCAGGAACGTGCGGCAGGTGTTGATTTCCGCAGGCAACGGCTTGTTGAGCGGCGGGACGCAGCGCACCGCATTGCCAATGCGGCAATCGAGTAAGGTCAACCCGTCGTCGGGGCGCGCTTCATAAGGCCCGCGCGCGAAACCGAATTCGATCAGCGTGCCGAACAGAAGGTCGCCGGCATAGTCGCCGGTGAAAGGCCGTCCAGTGCGGTTGGCGCCCTGCAGGCCTGGCGCGAGGCCGACGATCAGAAGCCGCGCATCGTCAGGTCCGAACGCAGGTACCGGCGCGTTGAACCAGTGCGGATATTCCCGGCGGTTAGTGTCGCGATAGTCTTTGAGGCGGGGGCAGAGCGGACAGTCGCGGCTGGGCTCGGTGTCCGATTGAATCGAAGCGGAAGAAGCAGGCCCGGCACCAAGGCGCCGGCTCTCCTTGGTCTTGTCCTCAATCGTCGAAGTCTTCGTCATCGCCCCGTGGTGCAATCGTACTCGTCGCACGCTGCAGGAATTGCGGCGTGTGCTGGCGCGGTTCGCGCGGCGCCGGGCGTTCGCCTGGGTCGCGGCCGAGCTTGGATTGTAGCTGCACCAGATCAGTAAAGACATCCGCCTGGCGGCGCAATTCGTCGGCGATCATTGGCGGCTGGCTGGAAATGGTGGACACGACAGTGACACGCACGCCGCGGCGCTGCACGGCCTCGACCAGTGAACGGAAATCGCCGTCGCCGGAGAACAGCACTATCTGGTCGACATGTTCGGCCAGCTCCATGGCGTCGACGGCAAGCTCGATGTCCATGTTGCCTTTCACCTTGCGGCGGCCGCTGGCATCGATGAATTCCTTGGTCGCCTTGGTCACCACCGTGTAACCGTT
>JAIERI010000038.1 GCA_019747015.1 Xanthobacteraceae bacterium | reverse complement strand
TTATGCCGCCGCAGCGGCGGCAACAGGCGGTGATTTCGCGCTCGGTAGCGTCGGCGCGGGCCTCGGTGCGACCACGGCCACGCTCAAGGGCGGCATCGGCTCCGCCTCCGCACGCACGCAAGACGGCGTCACTGTGGCCGCGATTGCCGTGGTCAACGCAGTGGGCGTCACGAATGTCGGCGACGGGCCGCATTTCTGGGCCGCGCCGTTCGAACAAAACAATGAATTCGGCGGGCGCGGACTTCCCGCATCGTTTACGCCGGGCATGCTCACCGCACGCCTGAAAGGCGGCGCGGACGCCACATCGGTCGAGAACACCACGCTTGCCGTGGTCACCACCGACGCGGTGCTGACCAAGCCGCAGGCCAAGCGCCTCGCCATGCTCGCGCAGACGGGATTTGCCCGCGCGATCTATCCGGTCCACGCGCCGATGGATGGCGATGTGGTGTTCGCCGCCGCGACATGCGTGAAGCCGATCGATCCGCTGATCGGGCTGACGGAACTGGGCATGATCGCGGCCAATGTTGTGGCGCGGTCGATTGCACGCGGCGTCTATGAAGCAACCGCCCTGCCCTTCGCCGGCGCACTGCCGGGCTGGAAAGCAAAGTTCGGCGGATAGGATCTGAGATTAGCGGCGAATGAAAAACGCCCGGCGCGGCGAATTCTTACGCATGCACCGGGCGCCATGTTACCGCGTGTGTGTGCGGGCGGTTAGACTCAGACGTGGATAAATCAAACGTGGACGGAGAGCGATTGGCTGGCGGACGCGGACAACGCCTGCGCCTGCTTCTGGATCAACTGCTCGACCAGATTATACGACTTGGTTGCGCTGCTGGACGCACCCGACGTACTGCCGGGTGTCGCGGCCGGAGTATTCATCGTCACCGTTGAGCCATCGGCGTACGTGATCGTCGTGGATGTCGATCCGTCGCTGTTGTTCACGGATGTACTGGACGTGCCGTCGATCGCCTGCATCAACGTATCGGCGTTACCGCCGCCTTTGCCGCCTCCACCATGCGCGTGATGGCCGGCTTTTGTCTTCAGCCCCGAGGCCAGTTCGTTGAGGCTGACCGAGCCGTCGCCATTGGTGTCGAGTTCGCCGAATACTTTGTCAGCGTTCGCGACGTTGGTGCCACCGGCCCCTAACTTGTCCTCGAATTCGGATTTGCTGATCGAGCCGTCGCCGTTGCTGTCGATCTTTGAGAACAAGTCCTTCAATGCTGCCGAAGGGCTCGTCGATGCGGACGATGAGGATGCCTGCGAGGGATCCTGTGCGGCAATCAATGCGCTGAGTGTCGAAGGCGACAGCGCGCCGCTCTGGGTGGAACTGCTGCTGATGACCTGCGTCGAAACCGATGTAGTCGTCGAAGGTGCGGTGAACGGCGATTGCGTCAGACCGGTTTTCTTCGACGCGGATTTGCCCGACGTGAGCGAGGACAAAAGATCGATCGCGCTCGACGCGGCAGCTATAAAGGGCAACATTGCGATACTCCCCACACGCCGCGCATGGCACGGCCCCGATTCCCCAACACCGAAGACGGAGCAAATGCCGTGCCGCCATGCAAATGCCGTGGAATAAGGGCTTTTGATATCTGCGCTGCGCGGTTCGACGCGGTAAATCTTGCCGCTCCGGCAGAAGCTGCCTAGCGCGCACGGCGGATTCAGCCCTGCCTCATTCGCCCTTACACCGCATTTATGCTGGAAAATCCGTTTCCGGTTTTGCGCGCCGAGCCTTGGCGTGTTAGGCGAAAGCTCGCCGGACCAAATTTCGAAAGCCATGCCCCAGCCCTTGACCCAGCGCCCGCTTATCATCGCACCCTCGATCCTCGCGTCGGACTTCTCCAGGCTCGGCGACGAGGTGCGTGCAGTCGATGCCGCCGGTGCGGACTGGTTGCACATGGACGTGATGGACGGCCATTTCGTGCCGAACATCTCTTTCGGTCCCGACATCATCAAGGCGATGCGCCCGCATTCGAAGAAGATCTTCGACACTCATCTGATGATCGCGCCTTGCGACCCGTATCTTGAGGCCTTCGCCAAGGCCGGCTGCGACCACATCATCGTCCACGCCGAAGCCGGACCGCATCTGCATCGCTCGTTGCAGGCGATCCGCGCGCTCGGCAAGAAGGCCGGCGTGTCGCTCAATCCGGCAACCGAGCCGAACGCCATCGAATATGTCATCGACCTGATCGACATCGTACTGGTGATGTCGGTCAACCCCGGTTTCGGCGGCCAGTCGTTCATCGCCTCGCAGCTTGAGAAAATCTCCCAAATCCGCGCGATGTGCGCGGGCCGGCCGATCGACATCGAGGTCGATGGCGGAGTAACGGCGAGCAATGCCGCCGCCATCGCAGCCGCGGGTGCCAACGCATTCGTGGCGGGCTCCGCCGTGTTCAAGGGCGGCACGATGGAAAGCTATCGCACCAACATTTCTGCCATTCGCAACGCCGCCGCTGGCGCCCGCGGAGAAGCGATATGATCCCCCGCTATTCCCGCCCCGAAATGACTGCGATCTGGGAGCCGCAGACCCGCTTCCAGATCTGGTTCGAGATCGAGGCGCATGCCGCCGACGCGCAGGCGGAACTGGGTGTGATCCCGAAGGAGGCGGCGAAGACCATCTGGGCCAAGGCCAAGGGTGTGACCTTCGATGTCGCGCGCATCGACGCGATCGAGCGCCAGACCAAGCACGATGTGATTGCGTTCCTCACCCATCTCGCCGAGATCGTCGGTCCCGAAGCGCGCTTCGTGCATCAGGGCATGACATCGTCGGACGTGCTCGATACCTGTCTGAACGTACAGCTTTCCCGTGCCGCCGATATCCTGATCGCCGATATCGACAAGGTGCGCGCCGCGCTGAAGACCCGCGCCTTCGAGCACAAAATGACGCCAACGATTGGCCGCTCGCACGGCATCCATGCTGAACCGGTGACATTCGGTCTGAAGCTCGCTTACGCCTATGCCGAATTTTCCCGAGCCCGCGAGCGCCTCGTCGCCGCGCGCAAGGAGATCGCGACCTGCGCTATTTCCGGTGCAGTCGGCACCTTCGCGCAGATCGATCCCCGCGTCGAAGCCTATGTCGCAAAGGCGATGGGCCTCGCTGTCGAGCCGATCTCGACCCAAGTCATCCCGCGCGACCGCCACGCGATGTATTTCGCGACGCTCGGCGTGATCGCTTCGTCCGTCGAACGGCTGGCCACCGAAATCCGTCACATGCAGCGCACCGAGGTGCTGGAGGCCGAGGAGTTCTTCTCCGAAGGGCAAAAGGGCTCGTCGGCGATGCCACACAAGCGCAATCCGGTATTGACGGAGAACCTCACCGGGCTTTCGCGCATGGTGCGCGCCTATGTGACGCCGGCGATGGAGAACGTCGTACTCTGGCACGAGCGTGACATCTCGCACTCCTCGGCCGAGCGCATGATGGCGCCTGACGCCACGGTGACGCTCGACTTCGCGCTCAATCGCCTCGCCGGCGTGATCGAGAAGCTGCTGGTCTATCCCGCCAACATGCAGAAGAACCTCGATCGTCTGGGCGGTCTCGTCCACTCGCAGCGTGTTCTGATCGCACTGACGCAGAAAGGCGCGTCACGCGAGGACGCCTACAAGCTCGTGCAGCGCAACGCGATGCCGGTCTGGCGCGGCGAAGGCGACTTTCTCACCCTGCTGAAGAAAGACGCCGACGTGAAGAAATATCTCACTGACAAGGAGATCGAGGAACAGTTCGATCTCGCCTACCACTTCAAGCACGTCGATACGATCTTCAAGCGGGTATTCGGAAACAGCTAGGCAGTTCACACCGGCTTGCCGTCGACCATCCGTTCCAGCACGCCATCACGCTTGACGAAGCGATGATACAGCGCGCCGAGAACATGCAGCACGATCAGCGCGAGCAGTGTGTAGGCCATGTAGATGTGCCAGTCCTCGTAGTCGTTCGCGTTCTGCTTGTTCTCGATCGTGAACTGCGGCACGCGAAACAGCCCGAAAAAATCAGCATAGTCCGGCTTATGCGCACCCGAATGTACCCATCCAAGTCCCGCCACCAGAAAGGTCATGACATAAAGCGACCACTGGTTGGCGCGCGCGATCGTACGCTGCCATAGCGGGGTGCCGGCTGGCAGCGCCGGCGAAGGATTCAACAGTTTCCAGATCAGCCGCAGCGCGGTCAGCAGCAGCACGACATAGCCGATGTCGGCGTGGATCGAACGATAGAAGAAACGGTCCGGCCGCGCAGGGATGTGATTCATCCACCAGCCATAAGCGATCATTCCACTAATGAGGACGCCGAGTCCCCAATGAAAGGCACGGGAGATGCCGTCCCACGATTGTTTGGTATCTTTGAGCATCATCACGTCCGTACGGCCACAGGGATATGCCGATACGAAAGCCACAGATACTCAAGGCGAGCAAGCAAGGCTCCTGCTAAGCACTTTGGAATCACTCCAATCGCGTTTATAGATGCGAATGTTCAATACCGCAGCGCGACTGGCGGTGCGGCAATATGCATCCAGCGCCCGATGGAATAACCTTGCGACGTGCCGAAGACATTTGACATCCTCGTGTTCGATTCAGGCCTCGGCGGCCTTACCGTGCTGCGCGAAATCGTCAAGGCGCGGCCCGATGCCGCCTATACCTACGTCGCCGACGATGCGTTTTTCCCTTACGGCCAGCACAGTGAAGAGACACTCGTCGCGCGCGTGGTGCCGCTGATCGGCGAACTGATGTCCGTGCATGCGTCCGATCTTGTGGTGATCGCCTGCAATACCGCCTCGACGCTGGTCTTGCCGCAGCTGCGCGCAGCCTATCCGCACGTGCCGTTCGTGGGCACCGTGCCGGCGATCAAGCCGGCTTGCGCGTCGTCGAAAACAAAGCGCGTGTCGGTGCTCGGCACCAAGGGCACGGTGAAACGCGAATACACCAAGAAACTGATCGCCGATTTCGCGCAGGGCTGCGAGGTGACGCTGGTGGGTGCGGAGAATCTCGCGGCACTGGCGGAAGCGGCACTGCGCGGCGAAGTCGTCGGCGACGATGCGATTGCGCGCGAGATCGCATCCTGCTTCGTCAATGGCGGGAATAATGGCGACGCACGCACCGACACCGTGGTGCTTGCCTGTACGCACTATCCGCTGCTGATCGACCGGATCACCCGCCTTGCACCATGGCGCGTGGAATGGATCGATCCCGCACCGGCGATCGCACGCCGCGTTGAGAATCTTCTTGGTGAATACGCGAGCGAAGATATTCCCTCACCCGCAAAATTTTTCTTCACCTCGGGCCAGATACCGTCGCTCGCACTTGCGAAGGCATTGATGCCGTTCTTCGGCACCAGCGCACTCGACTGCGCCTAAAGTTTTTGATTTCCCCAATCGCACTGCTAGCCTTCGCGCTGTCTGTTCCATGAAGAGAACAGCAAGAGGGAGAACACCCATGTTGAAGAGTACATTGCTTTGCCTGTCGATCGCGCTCGCCGGAATCGGGCCGGCGAACGCCCAGACACCGGCGCCAGCGACAGCTCCTCCGGCCGCATCGGCCATCAAGCGTACGCCATTGGAGGACGTCGATTTCCCGGCTGGCTATCATGTCGTTACGGTGATTGCGGAAATCGCGGCGGGGACCGCGAGTGCCGGGCGTCACACCCATCCGGGCGTTGATACGGGCTATGTTCTGGAAGGTTCAGGCGCAATCCTGGTTGAAGGCAAGTCCGAGCAAATTCTAAAGCCCGGCGATTCCTATCAGGTTCCTCCCGGCGTTCCGCACGACGTTCGGGTGGATGCAGGCAAACCATTGAAATTGCTGGCGGTTTATATTGTCGAGAAAGGCAAGCCGGTTGCAACGCCAGCTCCCCTGAAATAGCCCGCAAGGCGATGGGGCCGTCTTAATCGTTTGGTTTTAAGGGTTTACTTGGCGGCCCTTTCTCCTTAAGAACACCTTGCTCGCGGGCCGTTTACGGCCCGCGTTGCGTTTCGCGACCCGTGGTCTTCTCCGTCAAGCTTATGGAGCAGACCTGTCGGCGCCGGGGCCCTACCCCGCTGCACAGGAGGGCGCGTTTCCTCAAAACCAACTTTGAAAGAGGACGCGATGACTAAGCGTAGTGAGGCGAAGTATAAAATCGATCGCCGTATGGGCCAGAATATCTGGGGCCGCCCGAAGAGCCCTGTCAACAAGCGCGAATACGGTCCCGGCCAGCACGGCCAGCGCCGCAAGGGCAAGCTCTCGGACTTCGGCACGCAGCTGCGCGCCAAGCAGAAGCTGAAGGGCTATTACGCCAACATTTCGGAACGCCAGTTCCATTCGATCTATGTCGAAGCCAGCCGCATGAAGGGCGACTCGGGTGAAAACCTGATCGGCCTGCTTGAGCGTCGCCTCGACACCGTGGTCTATCGCGCGAAATTCGTCTCGACCATGTTCGCCGCGCGCCAGTTCATCAATCACGGCCATGTCAAGGTGAACGGCAAGCGCGTCAACATCGCCAGCTACAAGGTGAAGGTCGGCGACGTCATCGAGATCAAGGAATCTTCCAGGCAGCTCACCCACGTGCTGGAAGCCAATCAGCTTGGCGAACGCGACGTGCCGGACTTCCTCGAAGTCGATCACGGCAAGCAGACTGCCAAGGTTGCGCGCATTCCGAACCTGTCGGAAGTGCCGTTCCCGGTTCAGATGGAACCGCATCTCATCATCGAATTCTATTCGCGCTAAGTCTCGCGCGACGCACCGCATACAAAAGCCGCCTCACCGAGGCGGCTTTTTTCTTATGTGCTGGTCGTACTACCTCGGGTTCTCGAACGAGTCGTAGACCAGCCTTTTCAGATCGGCCTGAATCCGGCCGCGTTCGGAAGGCGACTGGATCATCAGCACCGCGAACATGTCCTGCTGCGGGTCGATCCAGAAATAGGTGCCGCCCGCGCCATCCCATTTCAGCTCGCCGGGCGAGCCCGGTGGATTTTTCTCGCCCTGCTCGGCGCGGATGGCAAAACCGAGCGTGAAACCGAAGCCGTCGCCGGGAAAGTAATAGTCACCCTTCCTGATCGGCCCTTGCGGCACGATCTGATTGGCCGTCATCGCGGTGAAGGTTTCGGGCTTCAGGTAAAGCGTGCCGT
>JAIERI010000173.1 GCA_019747015.1 Xanthobacteraceae bacterium | reverse complement strand
AAAACCTAAATGCAAACGATAACGTTCGCATGAATGAAGTGCGCCTCGCGGCGTAACCATTCGGGGTAGGTCCACCTTGCAACAGAACGGCCATGGCCGCGTCGTCCTTCGGGGCGGCGCGGCTTTTTCGTTTCACTCGCGCCTTTACTGCACGCGGCGGCGGCGGACCGGCTGCTGCGCGACCGCAAATCTTCGATTGAGGTTGCAGTAGGCGGCCCGGCCGGAGGCGGAAGCCTGACACTGCGCATATGTGTTAAAGGAACAGTCTTCGCCATAACGCTCATAAAGGCAGTAGCGATAGTCCCGCGCCTGCGCCGGGCTGATCGTCCAGGCGGCGCCAATGGCTGCGGCAAGAAGCAGAAAAGCGGTAATGGTTCGCATTGTTTCCTCCCCTGAATGAGATGATAATCGAGGGCGCCGATAAGCGTTCCAACCCGAATTTACGCAGAGGATCCGTTTACGGCCAATCTGCGGAGATTCCACAACTAAGAAATCAGAACTCGTTCAGCAATCCTTCATCGACACTTCGCCACACTGGAAAGCCAGTAAACAGAGGAGGCACACACTGATGAACACCAAATCCATCATCGTCGGCCTGGCGGCCTTGGCCGGCATCGCGGCATTATCGACGCCAGCGTCTGCGATGCCGGTCGGCCTTGCCGCACCCGCCCAGACTTCTGAAGTGGAAAAAGTCGTGCTGGTTTGCGACGCCTACGGAAGATGCTGGCGCCGGCCTAACTACTATTACGGCGCGCCGGCCTATTACGGCCCCCGTTTTTACGGACCGCGCTATTACGGTCGCCGCTGGCGCCGCTGGTAAGCCCGCACTGCGACAAAATGCCCATAGCCGCGCCGTCCTTCATTGGGCGGCGCGGTTTTCATTTTCAGCAAAATCGTAACCTGCCGTTAAGTACGATTCCCGGCATTTGAAACCATTCACCTCCCGCCCGCTTGGTGTGGCGGAGGTGCGCCATGTTCAATTTGGAACTGTTCCCGCCAATTCGCTTATTCGGACAAACCGTTCGCTATCTCGATGACGCGGCCTATCTGATCCGCCAGCACGCGATCAGGGACAACGACAGCGATGCCCGGCTTTTCGTCCGCAAGCTGAGAGATACCGAAGATCTCGGCTCCGCCCTGCGCTGCGAAGCAGAACTGCGCCAGCGCTCGACGAAACAAGCCTGGCGCAAAGTCGTCGCGCTCTGCTCAACCCTTGAGAAGCACGCCGGCTGAGTTTCGAACGTGGCTTCGCGATGAAGGCGTTGGCGCTATTACGCTAGCGCCCTCAGCGCCGATTTACCGGCATAGATCGCCTGATTACCGAGCTGCTGTTCGATCCGCAGCAACTGGTTATACTTCGCCGTGCGGTCCGAACGCGCCAGCGAGCCGGTCTTGATCTGCCCGCAGTTCGTTGCCACCGCCAGATCGGCGATGGTGGAATCCTCGGTTTCGCCCGAGCGATGCGACATCACCGCGGTATAGCCCGCCTTGTGCGCCATCTCGACTGCGGCCAGCGCTTCCGTCAGCGTGCCGATCTGGTTGACCTTCACCAGGATGGAATTGCCGAGACCTTTCTTGATACCATCGGACAGGCGCTTGACGTTGGTGACAAACAGATCGTCGCCGACGAGCTGGCACTTGTCGCCGATCAGATCGGTCACGCGCTTCCAGCCGTCGAAATCGTCTTCCGCCATGCCGTCCTCGATCGACACGATCGGATAGCGCGCGACGAGTTCGGCGAGATACTTCGCCTGCTCCTCGATCGATCGCTTCTTGTTGTTCTCGCCCGCATAGACGTAGGCGCCGTCCTTGAAGAACTCAGTCGAAGCCGGATCGAGCGCCAGCGCCACCTCATCGCCAGGCTTGTAGCCGGCCTTCTCGATGGCCTTCACGATGAAGCTGAGCGCCTCGTCAGCGGTGGCAAGATTCGGCGCGAAACCACCCTCGTCGCCGACATTTGTGTTGTGGCCGGCGTCGTGCAGCGCCTTCTTCAGGGTCTGGAATACTTCCACGCCCATGCGCAGGCCTTCGGCGAATGTTTTCGCGCCGACCGGCATGATCATGAATTCCTGGAAATCGATCGGATTGTCCGCATGCGCGCCGCCATTGATAATATTCATCATCGGCACCGGCAGCGTGCGCGCCGAGGTGCCGCCCACATAGCGATACAGCGGCATGTCGAACGACTCCGCAGCGGCTTTGGCGACCGCGAGCGAGACTCCGAGAATGGCGTTGGCGCCGAGGCGCTTTTTGTTGGGCGTGCCGTCGAGATCAATCATGACCTGGTCGACCTGGACCTGCTGCTCGGCATCCATGCCGCCGATGGCATCGAAAATCTCGCCGTTGACGGCTTCGACCGCCTTCAGCACGCCCTTGCCGAGATAGCGCGCCTTGTCGCCATCGCGCAGCTCGACCGCTTCGTGCGCGCCGGTCGATGCGCCTGACGGCACCGCGGCGCGGCCGACCGAGCCGTCTTCCAGCACGACATCGACCTCGACCGTCGGATTGCCACGGCTGTCCAGAATTTCGCGGCCGATAATGTCGACGATTGCGGTCATGTGTGTTCCTCGGATTCGGATGGAGAATTGTGAGGAGCTTCTAGCGCATGCGTTCGCGCGGGAAAAGACGTGTCCAGCCGCCCTTTGAATGCAAAGCCAATTTGGCTATGAAAGACGGTACGGAGAAATAGATGTCACGAAAGCCCGGCAAAAAATCACCCGCGCGCGCCGCCTCGCTGCAACTCGGCCATCAGGTCAAGCTGCCGGCCTCGCCCGATGAGGCGGTCATCGACCGCGTACCCAATCCGCATCGTGGCACCAATTACCTCGTGCGGTTCGTGGCGTCCGAATTCACCACGCTGTGCCCGATCACCGGCCAGCCGGACTTCGCGCATCTGGTGCTGGATTATGTGCCGGGCGACTGGCTGGTGGAATCGAAAGCGCTGAAACTCTATCTCGGCAGCTTCCGCAACCATGGCGGCTTTCACGAGGACTGCACGGTATCGATCGGCAAGCGCATCGCCACCGAGATCAAGCCGAAATGGCTGCGCATCGGCGGCTACTGGTATCCGCGCGGCGGCATTCCCATCGACGTGTTTTTTCAGACCGGCCGGTTGCCGAAGGATCTGTGGGTACCCGATCAGGGCGTCGCCCCGTATCGCGGACGGGGCTAGGTCACTTCGCTTTCGCCAGCGCGTCGAACGCCATCAGGTTTTTCACCAGCGCTTCGAAATCCTTCAGCGGCACCATGTTGGGTCCGTCGGACGGCGCGTTGTCGGGATCCTGATGCGTCTCGATGAACACACCGGCGACACCGACCGCCACCGCCGCGCGCGCCAGCACCGGCACGAATTCGCGCTCGCCGCCCGAAGATGTCCCCTTGCCGCCCGGCTGCTGCACCGAATGCGTGGCGTCGAAAATCACCGGCGCTCCCGTCGTGCGCGCCAATATCGGCAGCGCGCGCATGTCGGAGACCAGCGTGTTGTAGCCGAACGACACGCCGCGCTCCGTCACCAGCACATTGGCGTTGCCGCCACTGGTGATCTTCGCCACGACATTTTGCATGTCCCACGGCGCCAAAAATTGTCCCTTCTTGACGTTGACGACCTTGCCGGTCGCGGCTGCGGCGAGCAGCAGATCGGTCTGGCGGCAAAGAAATGCGGGAATCTGCAGCACGTCGACGGCCTGTGCGACCTCCGCGCATTGCGAGGCCTCATGCACGTCGGTCAGCACCGGTAGCTTGAGCGTGTCGCGAATTTCCGCAAAAATCGGTAGCGCCATGTCGATGCCGAGGCCGCGCTGACTGGATGCGCTGGTGCGGTTGGCCTTGTCGAACGAGGTCTTGTAGACGAGACCGATTTTAAGACGCGCCGCGATTTCCTTCAGCGCACTCGCCATCTCAAGTGCATGCGCGCGGCTTTCCATCTGGCATGGACCGGCGATCAGCGCGAGCGGCAGCGCATTGCCGAATTTGACGTTGCCGGCGGTGACGACGGGCGATGCGGAAACGGGTTTGTCCAAGGCCAAGTCCTGTTCTGTGCGCTCCTTTTGCCGGGAGCGCGGGAGGAGATCAACCCTCGATCTGGTCATCGAAGATCAATGTCGCGCCGAACCCGACGTCGGGTGGAACGATCACGCGGCCGACATGGCGGTGACACGCGATATTGTTTTGCTTCAAAAGACGTTCTGTCGCCGCCACATCCTTGACGACGAGCCGCAGCCCATTGAACGTCGCGCTCTCGCCTTCGATTTTTGGCGCAACGCCGAACTGATCGTGAAAGCCGGTGGCCTCCATAATCTCCGCTTCGCCATTGGGCGTGACGGACGCAATGCCGAGCGAACTAGAACGTACCATCCGCACGCCGGTGAAGGCGCTTAGAAAAATGTGATGATCGGTCGGATTGTCCGCGACCATGATCGCCGCGCCGACGCGTTGCGCACCGTTATCGTGAACCTGACGCGCGGCGCTCCAGAAATTCTGCGGATAATGATGCTGGCATGTTCCAAAACCGGTGTGCGGCGACTTTTCGTCGCGCGCGAACGCCAGCGAGAATGCGAGCTTCACCGGCTTGCCATCGGGCCCCGTGCTCTGACGCTCGAAATCGAACACGTCATAGTCGCCGATCCCCGCGTCGTGAAAAGCACGTGCGTCGGCGCACGCGTCATGGCTCTTGAGCAGCAGCATCGCAAGACCCTGCCTGCGCGCCAGAAAATCACGATGAAACGCGCCGAACGAAAACGCGAGTGGCCCGTGCGGCGGAATCAGGCTGGCATCGGCAACGCCGAGAATCTCGATGTAGAAATCGCGCAGCTGCACGACATGATTTTGCGTGCCCCAGGGGTGGGTGTTGCGCGCACCGACCTGAAACCCGGCACGGCGGTAAAACTCCGCCGCCGCATCCAGATCGTGCACGGCATGAACGATATGATCGAGGCCGCGCGCGATCACTTCACCGCCGAGTACGAGGTCGGCGTCAGGATCTGGCTGGAGATGTTGGCGACGATAGCCCCATCCTTTTCCGAATCCGCGCGCTCCTTGATCCATTCCGGATCGGCCTGAAACGCATTCCACTTTTTCTCACGTTCAGCGAGCGAGTCCCATTCGAGCAGATAGATCAGGTCCATGTTGGACTCGCCGATCAGTGTGGTGAAGAAACCGGCCTGCCTGATGCCGTGCTTCTCCCAGATTTTGGTGGTGGTTTCGCCAAAACGTTTCACCAGCGCCGGAAGACGGCCCGGCAGACATTTATAGATGCGCAATTCGTAGATTTTGGGCATGAGACCTCGCATCCGGCGTGCGGGACGATCAGGGCCGGTTTCACGAGGACTTGTATAGGTGGTGATCCATCACCGGATCAAGACTGTCGCAATGCAAAGCACGCGTGCATTAAACCAGTCGCGAGCGGACCACCGCCGCCTCGACGAACGAGGCAAACAGCGGATGCGGCTCGAACGGCCGCGATTTCAATTCGGGGTGATACTGCACGCCGATGAACCACGGATGATCCTCGTATTCGACGATCTCCGGCAGCACGCCGTCCGGCGACATGCCCGAAAACCGCAGGCCGTGCTGCTCGAGCCGGTCCTTGTATGCGGTGTTCACCTCATAACGATGGCGATGGCGTTCTGAAATCTCCAGCGCGCCGCCATAGACGTCCGACACACGGCTGCCGCGCTTGAGCGCCGCGGGATACGCGCCGAGCCGCATGGTGCCGCCGAGATCGCCGGCGCGGGTGCGTTTTTCAAGTTCGTTGCCGCGCAGCCATTCGGTCATCAGGCCGACCAGCGGCTGATCGGTCGGGCCGAACTCGGTGGAATTGGCATCCGCGATGCCGACCAGATTGCGCGCCGCCTCGATCACCGCCATCTGCATGCCGAAGCAGATGCCGAAATAAGGAACGTCGCGTTCGCGCGCGAACTGCGCCGCCCTGATCTTGCCTTCCGCGCCGCGCTGGCCGAAGCCGCCCGGCACCAGAATGCCATTGACGTGTTCGAGGAACGGCGCGGGGTCTTCGTGCTCGAACACTTCCGACTCGATCCAGTCGAGATTGACCTTCACCTTATTGGCGATGCCGCCATGCGAGAGCGCCTCTATGAGAGACTTATAGGCGTCCTTCATGCCGGTGTATTTGCCGACGATGGCAATGGTCACTTCGCCTTCGGGATGGTGCACGCGCTCATTGATGACGTGCCAGCTTTCGAGCTTCGGCGGCGCCGCCGGTTCGATGCCGAACGCGTTCAGCACTTCGTCGTCCAGGCCCGCCGCGTGATAGGCTTCGGGCACCGCATAGATGTTATCGACATCGCGCGCCTCGATCACCGCGCTCTCGCGCACATTGCAGAACAGTGCCAGTTTGCGGCGCTCCTCCTTCGGAATCTCGCGGTCGGTGCGGCACAGCAGAATGTCGGGCTGGATGCCGATTGAGCGCAGCTCTTTCACCGAATGCTGGGTCGGCTTGGTCTTCAGTTCGCCGGCGCTCGGGATGTAAGGCAGCAGCGTGAGGTGGATGTAGATCACCTCGCCGCGCGGCAGATCGTTCTTGATCTGGCGGATCGCCTCGAAGAACGGCAGACCCTCGATGTCGCCGACGGTGCCGCCGATCTCGCACAATACGAAATCATAGCCTTCGTTGCCGCCGAGGATAAATTCCTTGATGGCGTTGGTGACGTGCGGAATCACCTGAACCGTCGCGCCGAGATAATCGCCGCGCCGTTCCTTGTTCAGGATGTCCTGATAGATGCGCCCGGTGGTGATGTTGTCCGCCTTGGTGGCGGGCCGTCCGGTGAATCTCTCGTAATGGCCGAGATCGAGATCGGTCTCCGCGCCGTCGTCGGTGACGAAGACCTCGCCGTGCTGATACGGCGACATCGTTCCGGGATCGAGATTGAGGTAGGGATCGAGCTTGCGAAGGCGGACCTTGTAGCCTCGCGCCTGCAGCAC
>JAIERI010000204.1 GCA_019747015.1 Xanthobacteraceae bacterium | reverse complement strand
TTCTCGGCCAAGCGTACTTCCAGCGGGCCGATGCGGCCGAGTGTCGCGGGTTGTGTAAAAAGCGCATGCAGTGACTGGGTCGGACCAACCGGACGCCGCCCCGGCACGAACCAGGTCGCTGCGGCGTTAGCGGCCGTCTTGGCACTCGCAGCCGTCTTGGCGATTTGCGGCGTGAGCAATTGCTGCATCAAGCCAGGCTTTGGGCCCAATCCGGGTTTTAAGCCAAAACCGGGTTTTGAGCCCAAGCCCGACTTCAAGCCAACGTGTCCGTCCCCACGCATTGGAATCCTTGTGGCCGTAAATATCGATTCGAATCGAGACGGCCTTCAGACGCCAATAAACACGCGCGTCATACGGTTTTATGACAGTCGCGCAGCCCCTGTGTATACGACGGTTTAATGAAGTTCCGGCCTATGCAGCCAGATGCGAGGAGGGTGTGACGCCGCTCAGTGCCTCGGTCAGCTTGTCGCGGTCGAGCGGCTTGATGAGGAAGCCGTCCATGCCGGCTTCGAAACAGGCGTAACGGTCTTCCACCAGCGTGTTGGCGGTCAGCGCAAGGATTTTGGTGCGTGGCGTGCTGCGTCCGGCCTCGCGCGTGCGAATCAACTTGGTTGCTGCAACACCATCGAGTTCGGGCATCTGCACGTCCATCAGGATCAGATCGTAGGGTGTCCCCGCGGTTTCGGCGGCAAGCCACGATTCGAAGGCCTGATGGCCGTTGACCGATATAACCGGATGATGGCCGAGCCTTGTGAGCAGCGAACGCATCAACAGCGCATTGATCTCGTTGTCTTCGGCGACAAGAATCGACAGCCCCTTATCGGAAGTGATCGCCGTGCGTGGCGCGCCGGCATCTTCACCGGGCTCGGGCACTAGCGAGGCGATATCATCTGTCAGCCGCGCGGCAAGCGATGCGGCACGCAGCGGCTTGATGAGATAGCCGTTGAACGCGCTCATCGCGGCGGGTTGCAGATCGTGCCGTTCCGCGGGCGTAAACATGGCGATGCGGCGCGCGGCGTGATGAAGCGCGGCGGCTCCGAGATTTTGCACGTCGGACGCTCCGAGCGCGTGATCGACAATGACCGCGTGCCATGACCGCTCCGGCAGCAGCGCCTGTGCGACGGAGACATCCGACACGCTACAGGTATGAGCACCCCATCGCTCCAGCCGCCGTGCGATCAGTGCCGCCTCGATAGTCTGCGGCGCCACCAGCATGACGGATTTGCCACTCATATCAGGTACGGCAAGAAGCGCCGCCAATCCGGTGCCGGAGGCCTTCAGCGGAATGGAGACTTCGAATGTCGCGCCTTTGCCCAGCGCGCTTTCCAGCGTGATCCGTCCGCCCATGCGGCGGACGATGCGTTCGCTGATGTTAAGGCCAAGGCCCGTGCCGCCGTAATTACGTGCGATGCGCTCGTCAGCCTGTTCGAACTCGCGGAAAATCCGGGACTGGGCTTCCGGCGCGATCCCGATGCCGGTGTCGCGTACCAGGAAACTGATCTCGTTGGGCCATATGCCCGGCTCGACAATGAGCGCAACGCCGCCGGTCGAGGTGAACTTGATTGCGTTGCCGGCCAGATTCAGCAGCACCTGACGAAGCCGGGCGGCATCGCCGACGACTTCGAGTGGCAGCCGCTCGTCGACATAGGAGGCGATCTCGAGGTTTCGCGCATGCGCGCGGGGCGCAAGCAGTTCGGTGATCTCTTCGATCAGCGCGCCAATCTGGAAGGGCCGCTGTTCGAGATCGATCTTTCCGGCTTCGATCTTGGAGAAATCCAAAAGCTCCTCGATCAGCGATAGCAGCGCCTCGCCGGAGGTTTTCACGGCCTTGGCATAGGTGATCTGTTCGGGTGTCAGCTGCGTGTCGAGCAACAGCCCGCTCATGCCGATGATGCCGTTCAGCGGGGTGCGGATTTCATGAGACGCCGTCGCCAGAAACTTCGATTTGGCGCGGTTGGCTGCGTTGGCGTAGTCACGGGCATTTCCAAGCGCACGCTCGGCTTCGGCGCGGTCGGTGATGTCGCGGCCGACGCACAGGATTTCTGCCGGACGGTTTGCCTCCGGCCGCGCCAGGCTTTCGCGCCAGGCGATCCAGCGCGGTCCGAGCGGACTGTCGATGCATTGATCGTGCACCCGCGTACCATCCGGCTCGACCGCGGCGTCGCCCTGCTCAAGAACTGTAAAGGCGAACGGCGTGTCGAGCAGTTCGCTGCTGGTCTTATGCGAGAAAACACGACAGGCTTCGTTGATATAGGTAACGTGTCCGTCGGCGTCGCGCCGCAAGATCAGGTCACCCTGTGTTTCGAACAGGCTGCGCGCGCGCTCCTCGGCTTCCTTCAATTCCCAATTGCGGTCGACCAGCGCCTCGTTGTGAAGTGCGATCTTGCGCATTTTGTAACGCAACCAGCGCATACGCATGCTCATCATCACAATAGCCACGCAAGCCAGCGCGAACAGAAAACTCACGCCGATAGCGAACGTATTGGGATCGTAGCCGGAATCTTTCGAGGTGCTGCCGGCTAGAAAGCCGTAGGTGCCGCCGAACGCCGCCATGAAAATCATGGACGAGCGGATCGCGAAATTCACTCGCGGATGAGTGCGCGCATAATGGCGAAGACGGGCTTTTATACGCAGAGTCTGAAACATCGACGGCCGCCCCGGAACTCGATCACGCGATTTCGACATCGTTAAGAGAATGCTTCGCGGATTCTTGCAAAGTGCTTGAGAGAGAGTCTTTTCGGAGAGGCCGATGCGAATATGGTTGATGAATCGTTAAACGGGAGATCAGCGCTTATCCCACAGAAGCAGACGCCCGTTTTGCGAACAGAAAGCCGCGCCATCCTAAAGCGATGCGGCGAGCTGTCTTGCGTGTACCGGCGCGGCACCAACCAGCAAGGCGGCGGCCTCGCGCGCGCTGAAGGTTTTCGATTGCACGAAGATCCGATAATCCGCGCCTGGCTCGTCTGACAGATAAATCACCGGCTCGGATGCGGAAGCGTGAGTGGAGATGCCGATATAACGGGTTTCACCGGAGGCATCGCAACTCGTTGCGTCCGCGGTGTTCATGTCGTCAATCACGGAAAAATCGGCGAAATCCGCGCTGTCGACGATCTGCACCCGCACGCTCGCGCGCTTTGGGTCGTCGGTGAAGGAGACGTGCTGCTGATTTTGCCAGGGCAGGGTCGCAATTCGGGTTGATGCGCCGCCAAGGGAAATGCAGGGCTGGGCGGCCGAGACAAGCTGCCCCCCGGCAAGGGCGCCCACAACCAGCAAGGGAAAAGCTGACGCCAAAATCCGATACCGCATCATGTACGCTACTCAACACCGGTGAACCGCTCCGCGACACGGAGCTTATGGTTCTGAAAGTGTAAAGAGGGATTGTTACTGCCGGGTTTACGAAAGCGATGTCGGACTGTTATCGGCGATCATGCCGCGCGTTTCAGATCCTCGGCGAGCACGCGGTAGGACAAGGCCTCCGCCAGATGAAGCCGCCCGGTCTTTTCAGCTCCGTCGAGGTCGGCGAGCGTGCGTGCCACCCGCAGAACCCGATGGTAGCCCCGCGCGGAAAGCCGCATCGATTCGGCGGCATCGCGCAGCAAAGCCAGCCCCTGCGGATCGGGCTGTGCGATGTCTTCGAGGATCGCCGCCGGCGCTTCGGCATTGGTGCGAATATGCGGCAGTCCGATCCGCTGGTAGCGCGCAACCTGAATCGCCCGCGCGGCGGCCACACGCATCGCGACTTCCTCAGAACCTTCACTTGGTGGTGGCAGGATGAGATCGGCGGCGGTAACGGCGGGGACTTCGATGCGCAGATCGATGCGGTCCATCAGCGGTCCCGAAATACGGCCCTGATAGTCGGCGCTGCATCGGTCGATACGGCCGCGCTTGCAGGCATAGCCCGGCTCGTAGGCATGTCCGCAGCGGCAAGGGTTCATCGCCGCGACCAGCATGAAGCGTGCTGGATAGGTGACGCGATGATTGGCGCGCGACACCGCGACCTCGCCGTTCTCCAGCGGCTGACGCAGCGAATCCAGCACGCGGGCGTCGAACTCCGGCATTTCGTCGAGAAAAAGCACGCCATTATGGGCGAGCGAAATTTCGCCGGGCTTGGCGCGGATGCCGCCGCCGGTGAGCGCCGCCATGCTGGCGGAATGATGCGGCGCGCGAAACGGCCGCCGTGAGGTTAGTGCGCCGCCCTCAATTTCGCCCGCGACCGAGGCGATCATGGAAATTTCAAGCAGCTCCGCCGGAGACAGCGGTGGCAGGATCGAGGGCAGGCGCGCGGCAAGCATGGATTTGCCGGCGCCAGGCGAGCCGATCATCAAAAGATGATGGCCACCCGCAGCCGCGATCTCCAGCGCGCGCTTGGCGCTTTCCTGCCCCTTAATGTCGCGCAGATCGAGCGAAGCGGCACGAGGCTCCGCCATTTTCGGCGCGGGCCGCGACAGCACCTGCGTGCCCTTGAAATGGTTGGCGATCTGAATCAGCGACGCTGCCGCGACGATCTGGATGTCCGGGCTGGCCCATGCCGCCTCCGCGCCGCAGGCCGCAGGACAGATCAGGCCCTGATCGCGGGAGTTGGCGCCGATGGCAGCAGGTAACGCACCCGCCACAGGTGCGATCGACCCGTCGAGACCAAGCTCGCCCAGAACCGTGAATCCCGACAATGCATCCGGTGGAATAGCACCGATCGCCGCCATCAGGCCAAGCGCGATCGGCAAATCGTAATGGCTGCCCTCCTTGGGCAGATCTGCGGGAGCTAGGTTGACGGTAATGCGCCGCGCCGGCAGCGCCAGGCCCGATGCGATCAGCGCGGCACGGACGCGCTCGCGTGCTTCGGACACGGCTTTGTCGGGCAAACCAACGATGGCGAAAGCGGGCAGGCCGGGCGCGACTTGGACCTGCACATCGACCGCGCGGGCCTCAATGCCTTCGAAGGCCACCGTCGAGACGTGCTGAACCATTGTCCCCCGCCGCGCGTATTCGCATCTCGCGCGGGAACCTTAGCAAACAAAAGGGGAAACGCAAGAACATTAAGAGAACATATCGCCGAATCCGGCGAAGATCAGCCTGTCGGCACCAGCGAGACCGTCTCACGCACCGGCGCGAGCGCGCGGGGACGCAGCTTGAGCCCGAACACATGCGGAAACCGCATCAGTTCGATATCGAACCCTGCCGCCGTCAGCGGCGCCGTGATCACGCTTTTGGGCGCATCGTAAAGCCGTCCCCAGAAGTCGATACTGGCGAACTGCTGGAGTCCGGACAGCCGCATGTTTCCGATCGAGCCCGTGAAGCCAAGAAGCTCGCGGGCGCTGTCGTTCATCATCAGCACCCAACCATCGGTGGTGTGGCCAACATCGTTGTTGATGGGGCAGGCGATGACCATCGCGTCCGGGGCGGTGCGGAACAGGTGGTCATAGACTTCCATGTGATGGCTGATGAGCTCAGAATAGATCACGATCAGCACGCTGTTTTCGGCGATCCTGACCGGCAGCACCAGGCGCTGCCAGATCTGGCCATTCTGTTTGCGTGGTGAAGTGTAACGCATGCAAACTGGCTGCATGCGGCTGGCCACCTGCCGGTAGACAGAGGCGTAATCGCGGCTGAGCGGATTGTCGCTAGCTGACAGCAACGTGCCTGAGAGATTGCGCCCGGTGGCCTTCTGAATCGCCTGGCCGACATAGGTGTAGGCAAAGTCGTCGCCGACGCTCATCATGAACACGCAGTGATCGCGGAGCGGATAGCTGGATTCTTCGGTCAGCCGCTGGGAGGTCAGGTCGCCGGTGGCGTGAAGGGTCTTCCATTTGGCCCAAAGAAATTCCATCGCGGCTGTGGTCAGCTCGCGCGGAATCGATGAACCGCTGAAAACCTCAAGTGCCATGAATTGGGTCTACAATAATTTAGTCGATAATCGATCGCTGCACCAGCGACGCCGGAAGCCTCGGGAGCTATGCCGGCGCAGCATGGAAGCGGCAAACAGATTGGCAGAGGATGGTCAGCAATTGATTAAAAGCGGCTGTCCGTAAAATCCGAAAATCAGCGGCGTTTGGTCTCTACGGCGTCCCAGATAATGGATGCCACGTCCGGCCCGCCGAGCCTTGAGATGGCCCGGATGCCGGTCGGCGAAGTGACATTGATTTCGGTCAGATTGCCATCGATCACGTCGATGCCGACGAATAACAACTCCCGCTCGCGTAGCGCCGCACCGAGCCGCGCGCAAATTTCGCGTTCGCGCGGCGACAGATCGGTGGCCTGCGCCGCGCCGCCGCGCACCATATTGGAGCGCAAATCGTCCGTCGCCGGCACGCGGTTGACCGCGCCGGCGAATTCCCCGTTCACCAAAAGAATACGTTTATCGCCGTGCTTGACCCCGGGGATGAATTTCTGGATCACCCATGGTTCGCGGAAAGTGGTCGCGAACAAATCATGGAGCGATCCGAAATTCATGTCCTTCGGTGCGATATGAAACACCGCCGCGCCGCCATGACCGTAAAGCGGCTTGAACACCACATCGCCATGGGCCTGCCGAAACAGGTTGATCTCGTCCTTGTCACGCGAGATCAGCGTCGGCGGCATCAGGTCGGCGAACTCCATCACGAAAATCTTTTCCGGCGCGCCGCGCACAGAAGCGGGATTGTTCACCACCAGCGTCTGGGGGTGGATGCGTTCGAGCAGATGCGTAGTGGTGATATAAGCGAGATCGAAAGGCGGATCCTGCCGCAGCAGGATAACGTCGAAGGATTTCAGGTTCTCGCGCCTGGCATCGCCCAGCGTAAAATGCTCGCCGTCCTGGTCGCGCACCTGCAGCGGCTGCACGCTTGCGACCACGTCCTCGCCCGCCAGCGATAATTTGTCCGGCGTGTAATAGGACAATGCGTGGCCGCGTTTTTGCGCCTCCAGCAACATCGCGAAGGTCGAG
>JAIERI010000155.1 GCA_019747015.1 Xanthobacteraceae bacterium | reverse complement strand
GGCGCGCAGCGAAGGCGCCAGTGTTATTTTGCTCGATGACGGTTTCCAGAATCCGGCGCTGACGAAAGACGCGTCGCTGATCGTGATCGATGGCGTACGCGGGCTGGGCAACGGGCGGGTATTTCCGTCCGGTCCGCTGCGCGCGCCATTGCCACAGCAACTTGTGCGTACCGATGCGCTGATCGTGATCGGGCAGGGGCGTGCCGCCGACGATGTCGCGGATCAAGTTGCGGCGCGAGGGGGTCTCGTTTTGCGCGGTGTTTTGTCGCCGGATCGTACCTCGCTGCAACAATTGCGGGGACAACGCGTATTGGCATTCGCGGGTATCGGCGATCCGGCGCGTTTCTTCAAGAGCTTGCGCGCATGCGGCGTGGATGTTGTCGATGAGCGGATTTTTGCCGATCACCATCCCTTTGGGCCTGGCGAGATAAAGCGGCTTGCTGCAGACGCCGCCGCTCAGTCACTGATGCTGGTGACGACCGAAAAAGATTTTACACGAATCGCCAGCGATCCAAAACTGGCGGGGTGGAAAGATGAAATCGTTCCGTTTGCGGTGACGCTTGAGATCGGAAATGAAGCGGCGCTGCGCGGATTCCTGGCCGACCGGTTCGCAAAAGCCAGAGGATATGAGACGCTCTAGCCTTTGACCTCAGCTTGTGGCCTTGTGTGCGCCGGGATAATGCCGCTGCAGCACGGCCTCGGGCGTGGCGTAGGCTTCCTGCAGATCGACGCTCCAGTATTTCAATTCATCCAGAGGAATATGCTCGCCCGTTATCGCGCAGCTCACATAGGAGCCGGGTGCGATCACACGAAAATCGCCATCGAGATATTCGAGCTTGGCTTCGCCGTGGCCTGACGGTCCGAATTTATTGAGCACACTGTCGTCCTTTGATGATGAGGACAATATAGGCGCGCGGTGGGGATTGTGAACCCCCGGAAACTTTGTTTGGCATGATCTTGTCCGAGAATTGGTCCTCACTTTTCGGGATCGTGCCGTTAGAAAAGATCTCCCTGAACCTTTTTGACGCCGAAATCGGTCGTGCGTTTGGTCACGGATTTCGGCTTGGGCGCTGGAGCCGCGCGATCGCTCTGCGTGATGGCGTCCACGCGCCCGTCGGCGAATTCGATACTAAGCGCCGCGCCGGGTCCAATATCTGCAGCGGCGTGAAGGGGATGTCCCTCTTCATCGCGGACCAAAGCGAAGCCGCGCGACAGCACGCCTTTATAGGACAGCGCAGCCAGCAACTGCCCGATATGCGATAGGCGCGTACGGCGATGCTCGATGGAGAATTTGCCGCAGCGCTGCGCGGCATCGGCGAGCCGTTGAACGCGTTCACGGCTGCGCTCGATCTGCATCTTCAGCGTGGTGACGGTGAGCCGCCCGGCCACCGCCGACAGCCGGCGGTCGTAGATGTGTGCGTTGGCACGCAGCGCGCGGGGCAGCGCCGCTGCCGCACGGTCGAGACGCTGGCGCGGGATCGACAACAAATCCTGCGCCTTGGGCAACGCACGCGATGCGCTGCGCAGATCGCCGCGGCGGCTTTCCTGGCTGCGCTGCCAAGAAGCGAAGCTGCGCCGCGCGAGGCTTGAAATTTCGACGGCCAGCTCTGCGCGCACCGGGACCGCCATTTCGGCGGCCGCCGTTGGTGTCGGTGCGCGTTTGTCGGCAGCGAAATCGATCAGCGTGATGTCGGTCTCGTGGCCCACGGCCGAGATCAGCGGGATCATGCTCTCGGCTGCGGCACGCACCACGATCTCCTCGTTGAACGACCACAAATCTTCAAGCGATCCGCCGCCACGCGCCACGATCAGCAGATCTGGGCGCGGGATTTTGCCGCCCTCGGGTAGTGCGTTAAAACCATGGATGGCCGCCGCAATCTGCTCGGCGGAGCCTTCGCCTTGTACCCGCACCGGCCAAACCAGCACCCGGCGTGGAAAGCGATCCTCCAGGCGATGCAGGATGTCGCGAATCACCGCTCCTGTGGGAGACGTAACCACGCCGATCACTTCAGGCAGCCATGGCAGAAGCTGTTTGCGCGCCTCGTCGAACAGCCCTTCAGCGGCGAGCTTCTTCTTGCGCTCTTCAATCAACGCCATCAGTGCGCCGACCCCGGCGGGCTCAATGGCCTCGATCACGATCTGGTATTTCGACGAGCCGGGATAAGTGGTCAGCTTGCCGGTGGCGATGACCTCAAGCCCTTCCTGCGGCTTGAACTTCATCCGGCCAAAGACGCCTTTCCATATCACCGCGTCGATCTTAGCGCCTTCGTCTTTCAGCCCGAAATAAACATGCCCGGACGCAACAGGCCCTTTGAATCCGGAAATCTCGCCGCGCACGCGGACATGGCCATAGGCGTCTTCAACCGTGCGTTTCAGCGCGGAAGAAAGCTCAGAGACCGTAAATTCCGGTGAATTGGGCAGCGTTTCGGCAGCGTTCGCAGTCATCGTCGGTCGAATCTGTTGCGGCTATGAGGCATCATGATAAACCCTTCTAGCATCACATAAACCGCGGTTCGACCCTCATCCGGCCTCAGCTCCCATGAATATCCTCCTGATTGGTTCCGGCGGCCGCGAGCATGCGCTGGCGTGGAAGATCGCTGCATCTCCACTGCTGACGAAATTGTGGTGTGCGCCGGGCAATGCCGGCATTGCGCAGGAGGCCGAATGCGTCGCACTCAATGTCGCCGACCATGCGGCGGTGATCGATTTCTGCAAAACCAACAAGGTCGATTTTGTCGTGGTTGGCCCCGAGGCGCCGCTCGCCGCCGGCATCGTCGATGAACTGACCGCCGCTAGCATCAAGGTGTTCGGGCCAAGCAAGGCGGCATCGCAGCTTGAAAGCTCCAAAGGTTTCACCAAGGACATCTGCAAGGCGAACAACATTCCAACCGCAGCCTATGAACGCTTTCGCGATGGCGCGGCGGCGAAGGCGTATATCCGCAAACACGGCGCGCCGATCGTGGTGAAGGCGGATGGACTTGCCGCGGGCAAGGGCGTTGTCGTTGCGATGACGCTTGATGAAGCGGAAGTGGCAATCGACGCATTGTTCGGCGCGTCGGGCGCCGAGGCTGTGGTCGAGGAATTCATGGAGGGCGAGGAAGCCTCGTTTTTCGTGCTGTGCGACGGCGACAATGCCTTGCCGCTCGCCGCCGCGCAGGATCACAAACGCGCATTCGATGGCGACAAGGGACCGAACACCGGCGGTATGGGCGCGTATTCGCCCGCGCCGGTTTTCACCGACGAGGTCCGCGAGCGCACCATGAACGAAATCATCTATCCGACGCTGCGCGCGATGGCGGCGAAGGGCATGCCCTATAAAGGGGTGCTGTTCGCGGGGCTGATGATTACCAAGGATGGCCCAAAGCTGATCGAATATAACGCCCGGTTCGGCGATCCTGAAACGCAGGTGCTGATGCTGCGGCTGATGTCGGACATCGTTCCGGCGCTGCTGGCCTCTGTCGATGGAGAGTTGAAGCATTTCGATCTGCGCTGGTATCCGCAGCCCGCGCTCACCGTGGTGATGGCGGCGAAAGGCTATCCCGGAGATTACAAGAAAGGTACGCGCATCGAAGGTCTCGACAAGGCGGCGCAGGTCGAAGGCGTCGAGATTTTCCATGCCGGCACCAAAGCCGAAGGCGGTCACATCGTCGCGAATGGCGGCCGGGTCTTGAATGTTACCGCAACCGGCAACAGCGTGAGCGAAGCTCAGCGCCGCGCCTACGAAGCCATCGACCGCATCGACTGGCCGGGAGGTTTCTGCCGCCGCGACATCGGCTGGCAGGCGATGGCGCGGGAGAAGGAAGGAAAATAGATGCCCGATCTCGCCGATCTTTTTCCCGGTTTCGCATCAGAATGGATCGACACGTCGAACGGTCGTATTTTCGCCCGCGTCGGCGGCAAGGGGCCGCCGCTTCTGTTGCTGCACGGTTTCACACAAACCAACGTGATGTGGCACCGCGTCGCGCCGAAGCTTGCGAAAAAGTTCACGCTCATCATTGCCGATCTGCCGGGCTATGGCTGGTCGGACATTCCGAAAAGCGACGTCGACCACACGCCCTACACCAAGCGCGCAATGGCCAAGACCATGATCGAGGCGATGGAAAAGCTCGGCCATGTGCGCTTTGCGCTTGCGGGCCACGATCGTGGTGGCCGCGTATCATATCGTCTCGCGCTCGATCATCCAGGGAGGCTGTCGCGGCTCGCCACGCTCGATATTCTCCCGACCTATGAATACTGGAAACGGATGGATCGTTTGTATGGTTTGAAAATCTATCACTGGACTCTGCTGGCGCAGCCCGAGCCATTGCCGGAAACACTGCTCGGGCAGAACCCAACTTTCTATCTGAAAAACAAGCTGACGAGCTGGACCAAATCGAAAAGTCTCGATGCGTTCGATCCACGCGCGCTGGCGCACTACATCGCGGCGTTCAACGATCCGTTGCGCATTCATGCGATGTGCGAGGATTATCGCGCCGGTGCCTATACCGATTATGAGCACGACAAGGCCGACCGCGACGCCGGCAACAGGATCGCCGTGCCGATGCTGGCGCTGTGGGGACAGACCGGCATCGCACAATCCGCCACGCCGCCGCTTGAGACCTGGAAAAACTGGGCAACGAATGTGAGCGGCACGACGGTCAATTCCGGGCACTTCCTGACGGAGGAAGACCCTGATGCAACGGCATCGGCGTTGCTGGACTTCTTCTCGGAGAGTGAGTGATGGGTTTGCGTGAGGCGCGGCGCGAGGATGTCAGCCGCATCATCGAGATGCTGGTCGACGATGATCTTGCACGCTCGCGCGAGGACTTGTCCGCCGGCCTTGCGCCGTACCTCAAGGCGTTCGACGTCATCGCGGCCAGTCCGGACAATGCGCTTTATGTCTGGGAGGAGGCAGGATCGGTGCTCGGCAGTCTGCAGCTCACCTTCATCCCCGGGATCGCCTATCAGGATGCGTGGCTGGCGCAGGTCGAGAGCGTGCGTGTCGACAGCACGGTGCGCGGCCAGCGCATCGGCGAGAAGATGATGCAGGCAGTGATGGAGGTCGCGCGTCGCCGCGGCTGCCGCACCATGCAGTTCAAGACCGACAAGCGCCGCGTGGCCGCGCATCGTTTTTATCAGCGCCTCGGCTTTGCGCTGTCGCACGAGGCAATGACAATCAAGCTGTGAGCTTCACCGCCGCGCCTTGAAGAAATCCTTCAGCATCGTCGCGGACTCGTTCTCGCCGACGGACGGATAGACTTCCGGCGCATGATGACAGGTCGGCGCGGCGAAAAATCTCACACCGCTGTCCACCGCGCCGCCCTTTGGATCGCTCGCGCCGTAATACAGCCGCCGGATGCGCGCAAAAGAGATTGCGCCGGCGCACATGGTGCAGGGCTCCAGCGTGACATAGAGATCGCAATCCACCAGACGCTCGCTGTCGAGCACGTTGGCAGCCTGCCGGATTGCCAGAATCTCGGCATGGGCGGTCGGATCGCGGTCCCGCAGGGTACGGTTTCCGGCCTGCGCAATCACGGAGCCGGCGTGCACGACCACACAGCCGATCGGCACTTCGCCCTCCAAAGCTGCGATTTCCGCCTGTTTCAGCGCTAAATCCATGAAAGATCGTGCGGTCATGCCTCGTTTCCGGCGATAAACTCTGTTAGGACAGGCCATCCAGCAAACGTGAAGACCTGTTTTGCGTGAGAATGTGCCCTGATTTACAAGGGCGCGTGTTTTACGACGCAGCCTGATTTCGCCGCGCTCCATCCCAAACGCCTCGAGAGACCATTCATGCCCCGCGACAACGATAAAAACAACGGCCGTCCGCCGCGCCGTGAAGGCGGCGCAGGTGAGGGCTATAAAGGCGGCGGCAAGGGCCGCTCCGGCGGTGCGGGCTCGCGCAGCGGCGGAAGCGGCCCGCGGTCGCAGGATGATCGTCCGGCGCGCCCGGCGGCTGCGCGTGGTGAGCGCAAATTCGGCGATAAAAAGTTTGGGGACAAGAAATTCGGGGACAAGAAGTTCGGCGAGAAGCGGCCATATACGCCGCGCGCGGAACGAAGTGAAAGTCCGCGCCCGCGCTTCAATCGCGACGAGCGCCCGCGGGGTGAGCGGCCAGATCGCGTGCCGCGCAAGGAATTCGGCGCGCGCAGCGATGGCCGCTCGTTCAAGCCGCGTGAAGATCGTGGCGCAGAGGGTCGTCCGTTCAAGCCGCGCGAGCGTGACGGTCGCGGGCCGCGCAGCGAGTCCCGCCCAAGCCGGAGTACTGGACCGGCACGTTTCGGCGAGAAAAAATTCGGTGAGAAGCGCCCGTATACGCCGCGCGCGGAACGAAGCGAAAGTCCGCGTCCGCGTTTTAATCGCGATGACAGACCCGAACGCAGCGAGCGGCCCGCGTATAGCCGCGCGCCGGATCGCGGACCGCGCAAGGAATTCAGCCGTGGCGAAGATCGCGGCGCTGATAAACCCTGGCAGAAGCGCCCGCCCGCCCGTGACGATGCTCCCCGCGACAGCCGTCCGCCCCGTGACGGTGCGAAACGGTTCGATAAACCTCGCTTCGATAAGCCTCACGAAGACAGCGAGACCGGTGAACGCCCGCGTTTTTCACGCCCGCGTTTCGACAAGCCACGTGAGGACCGCGCTCCACGCGGGCGTACCGAATGGCAAGAACATCCGCGCGGCGAATCCAGCGACCGTGATGAGCGTCCGCGCCGCGACAACGAGGATGACAGCAAGGTGTTCGCCAAGCGTCCGGCGTTCGGCGGGCGCGGTGCATATCGCGAGCGCAAGCCTGATTTCGACAAGCGCGCGCCGCGCGAAGCCCCTGTT
>JAIERI010000238.1 GCA_019747015.1 Xanthobacteraceae bacterium | reverse complement strand
AAAACACACCGCCGATTTCGGCCGCTACCCGATGTCCAGGGGCATCGCGCCGTTTCGGGAGGCCGCGGCGCACTGGCTGTCAAAGCGCTATGCCCTTCCCCGCGCGCTCGATCCCGAGACCGAAATTCTTATCCTGAACGGCAGCCGCGAGGGCCTGTTCTATGCGGCGATTGCCGCCGCAAATTATGTGACCCCGCGCAAGGGTACGCCCGCGATCCTGCTGCCAAACCCGTTTTATCCGGCCTATGCCGCAGCGGCGCGCGCGGCCGGGTGCGAACCGGTGTTTCTGCCGGCGACACGCGCCAACGGATTTCTGCCAGATCTGGATTCGCTCAGTGACAAACTGCTCTCGCGCACCGTCGCGTTTTATCTGGCCTCGCCCGCCAACCCGCAAGGTTCGGTGGCGGCACCCGCCTACTTCAAGCGCGCAAAGGAACTCGCCGACCGCTACGGCTTCGTCGTCTTCAGCGACGAGTGCTATTCGGAAATCTACACCAGGGCTGCGCCCGGCAGCATGCTGGAGAACGCCGGAGCGGACTTCACCAATGTCGTTGCGTTTCAGTCGCTGTCGAAGCGGTCGAACCTGCCCGGCATGCGCGTCGGTTTCGTCGCGGGCGATAAAAATTTTATCACGCACTTCCATGAATTGCGCAACGTCGCCGCCCCTCAGGTGCCGGTGCCGCTGCAATATGTTGGCATCGCGGCTTATGACGATGAGGCGCACGTCGAGGAAAACCGGCGTCTCTATGGCCTCAAATTCGATGCCGCCGATGCCATTCTCGGCAATCGCTACGATTATGCGCGCCCCGCCGGCGGGTTTTGCATCTGGCTCGAGGTCTCCGCTCATGGCGGCGATGAAGCGGCGAGCGTGAAACTTTTCAGGGATGCCGGCGTGCGCGTTCTGCCGGGAAGTTATCTGGCATGCACGCAGGCCGACGGCAGCAATCCCGGCGCGGGCTATATTCGCGTCGCGCTGGTGCAGAATAGCGAAACAACGACAGAGGCCTTGCAGCGCATGGTGCAAACCCTGAACGAGCCTTCCAACGAGCCCCGGAGCTGACGGGACATGGCACCGATCGAACGCGTCGTTCCACTCGGCGGACAAATGTCCGATCCCATCCGCGACATGCTGATGCGGCGGCTGCGTGAACTCGCGGGCCTCGGCGTCCTGGCATTGTGCTGCGCCAGTGCGGCGGCGCTGATGACGTGGTCCGTGCAGGATCCAAGCCTCAGTCACGCGACCTCCGGAAAAATCCGCAACATCATGGGCTGGCCCGGCGCGATTGGCGCCGACCTGCTGATGCAGATATTCGGTCTCGGCGCGATCATGGTCATCATGCCTGTGGCCGTGTGGGGCTGGCGGCTTCTGACCCACCGCCACTTCGACCGCGAGGCGATCCGTATCGGCTGCTGGGTTCTCTGCGCCATGATCGCGGCGGGATTTGCAAGCTGCTGGCCGCGCAGCGGCGCATGGCCGCTGCCAACAGGATTGGGTGGCGTGGTCGGCGATGCCATCGTGCGCGTGCCCGCTGTCGTGTTCGGGCCGCCGGGTATTCTGTATCGCACGGGTCTGGGTCTCATGCTCGGCGCCGCGATGATCGTGACCTTTGCCGTCGCAAGTGGAATGGGATCGCATGAAAAGCCCGCCGAGCGGGCGCATGTGCCGATCGACGAGGACGAGGATTTTCTCGACGACGAGGACGGTCGCGGCGCGGCATGGGGCTGGCTGGTGCACACCGCGATGAGCACCAAGGCGCGGCTTGGACGCATGTTCGCGGCGTTGTTCGCGCTTGCGGTCGGCCGCAGCGAGCCTTCGCGCGGATCGTTCGAGCGCTTCGAGCCCAATCTAGGCAGCCGCAGGGGCCCTTCGCTGGTGCCGGAGACGGACGAAGAGGAGGAGGAAGAGGAGGAAGAAGCTCCGGCTCCGCGCAAGCGCGCCGCCAAACCCCGCAAGTCCTCCACTTTCGTGCTGCCGCCGCTATCCGTGCTTGCCGCGCCGAAAACATCCGACCGCATGACGCTGAGCAAGGATGAGTTGGAAGAAAACTCGCGGGCGCTGGAAGGCGTGTTGCAGGATTTCGGCGTCCGCGGCGAAATTACCGACGCGCATCCCGGCCCCGTGGTCACGCTTTACGAACTCGAGCCCGCGCCTGGCATCAAATCCTCGCGCGTCATTGGCCTCGCCGACGACATCGCCCGCTCGATGAGTGCGATCTCGGCCCGCGTCGCCGTGGTGCCGGGACGCAATGCCATCGGCATCGAACTGCCGAACCCGCACCGCGAAAAAGTCTATTTGCGCGAATTGCTCTCGGCCAAGGAAGGTAACGAATCCACCGCCAAGCTTCCGCTGTGCCTCGGCAAGACCATTGGCGGTGTGTCGACCATCGTCGACCTTGCGCGCATGCCGCATTTGCTGATCGCGGGCACCACCGGCTCGGGTAAATCGGTCGCCATCAACACCATGATCCTGTCGCTGCTTTATCGCCTGCGTCCCGATCAGTGCCGCCTGATCATGGTCGATCCGAAGATGCTCGAACTCTCGGTCTACGATGGCATCCCGCATCTGCTGACGCCTGTTGTGACCGATCCGAAGAAAGCCGTGGTCGCGCTGAAATGGGCCGTGCGCGAGATGGAGCAGCGCTACAAGAGCATGTCCAAGCTCGGTGTGCGCAACATCGACGGCTACAACGCGCGCGTCGCCGAAGCCAAAGCCAAGGGCGAAGAACTGACGCGCACGGTGCATACCGGCTTCGACAAGGAAAGCGGCAAGGCCGTCTACGAGGAAGAGCAGCTTAACCTCGAGCCGCTGCCCTATATCGTCATCATCGTGGACGAGATGGCGGACCTGATGATGGTGGCCGGCAAGGACATCGAAGGCGCGGTGCAGCGTCTTGCGCAGATGGCACGCGCGGCGGGCCTGCATGTGATCCTCGCCACGCAGCGCCCATCGGTCGACGTTATCACCGGCACCATCAAGGCGAACTTCCCGACACGCATCTCCTTCCAGGTCACCTCGAAGATCGACAGCCGCACGATTTTGGGCGAGATGGGCGCCGAACAACTGCTCGGCCAGGGCGACATGCTCTACATGGCGGGCGGCGGGCGCATCAGTCGTGTCCACGGACCTTTTGTTTCGGACGAAGAAGTCGAAAAAATCGTCCGTCATCTCAAGGCGCAGGGCCAGCCGGAATATCTCGAAGCCGTCACGGCCGAAGAGGAAACCGACGAGGACGGCGCGGTGTTCGATTCCACCGGAATGGGCGGCGGCGAGGGCGACCTGTTCTCGCAGGCTGTCGCAATTGTGAAGCGCGACCGCAAGGCTTCCACCAGCTACATCCAGCGCCGGCTCCAGATCGGCTACAACCGCGCCGCCACGCTGATGGAGCGCATGGAGGAAGAAGGCATCGTCGGCCAGCCCAATCATGCGGGAAAACGCGAAATCCTTATCCCCGAAGAAGAAGACCGTTTTTGAAAGATTTGACCCCTGCCGGGCGGTTCAGGGGTTTTTCAAGCCGTGAAACCGCCATAGCTTATGGATAAACATCCCGCATCGAACGAGCTTCCCCAGCGCCTTGCTTCACTGCCGATCAGGACGGACCGTTGACAGAAAATCCCCACACACCACCACGCGGTCCGTATTTTTTCGGCCCCAAACCCACGCTTCACAACGTGCCCGTGAGCATCTTGCGTGCCGGCTTGCCGGTGATTGTTGCTCTCGCGATGGCATCGCCGGTGCTGGCGCAGAGCGTTCCCACACCGAAAGCCGCCCCCAAGGCGCGCGGCACCGATCCGGCTTCTCCTTCGATGTCAGTCACCGGTAAATCGGAGGCTCCGCCGGAGCCAATCCTGCCCGACCTACGTAATCTTTTCGGCATGGGCTCGAATTCCACTGCCGCGAAAACCTTCGATCCCAATCAGAAGATTCTCGCCAGCAAGGTCAGCGCCTATCTGTCATCGCTGCAAAACCTGTCGGGTAATTTCGTCCAGGTCGGGCCGGATGGAAGCCGCAGCACCGGCGACCTGTACCTTCAGAAACCCGGCAAGATCCGCTTCGAATATGATGCGCCGAGTCCGATTGCAATCGTCGCGGACGGCACCAGCGTGATCGTGCGCGACCGCAGGCTCGCGACGCAGGATGTCTACCCGCTGGCACAAACGCCGCTACGCTATCTGCTGGCGGACCGTATCGATCTTTTGAGGGACACCAATGTGGTCAACGTCACCGCCGACGATGTCTATGTCAGCATCGCCATCGAGGAGAAGCAGCCGCTGGTCGGCACCAGCCGGCTGATGCTGATGGTCGGCGCCAAGGACAACAAGCTCAAGCAATGGACGGTGACAGATCCGCAGGGCTACGACACCACCGTCGCGGTCTATAATCTCGACACCACCAAGAAGCTCGACCCGGCCTTGTTCAAGATCGACTACACCGCCTATCAGACCGGCAATAATTAGCTCCGGCCAATCTCGAATGTGGGCACAATGTCATCGCCGGGCTTGACCCGGCGATCCGTCTTCCTGAATTGATGGACACGCGGGTCGAGCCCGCGTGTGACGATCCGGAATCCCGACAGCCTTCATGCGTTTCACCCTCACAACCTGGAATATCAATTCGGTGCGCCTTCGCATCGATCTCGTCGCCAAATTCCTGAAAAGCGCGCGGCCGGACGTGCTGTGCCTGCAGGAAACCAAATGCATCGACGACGCCTTTCCGCTGAAACGCCTCAAGCGGCTTGGCTACGACCACATCGCGCTGAACGGGCAGAAGGGCTACCACGGCGTCGCCATCGTTTCGAAATTGCCATTCGAGAGCAGCGATGTGCGCACCTTCTGCGGCAAGATCGATTCGCGCCACATCTCGGTGTCGTTCGGTGAAAAGGCCGGACTGGAAGCCCCGCTGGTGCTGCATAATTTCTACGTGCCGGCCGGCGGCGACATCCCCGACCCCGTGCTCAATCCGAAATTCGAGCACAAGCTGTCGTTTCTCGACGAAATGAAAACATGCGAGCCGCTGCATCCGAAAACCGGCGACCGGCACGTCCTGGTCGGTGATCTGAATGTTGCGCCCTACGAGAACGATGTGTGGTCGCACAAACAGCTTTTGAATGTGGTGTCGCACACGCCCGTCGAATGCGAAAAACTGCTCGCCATCAAAGACACCGGCAACTGGATCGATATTGCCCGCCAGCGCATTCCCCAGACCGAGAAGGTCTATACTTGGTGGAGCTATCGCGCCGCGGACTGGACCGTGGGCAATCGCGGCCGCCGGCTGGATCACATCTGGACCTCGCGCGCGCTCGAAGGCGCGGTGAGCGATTTCAAAATCACCAGGGCTGCGCGAAGCTGGGAGCGGCCGTCCGATCACGTGCCGGTGACGGCAACGTTCGAGCTTTGAAATTCTAAATCAGTTTCGCCGTAAGATTCGCGATCGAGGAGGCGGCGTCATTGGCGCGCGCGGCAAGATCGTCGCGCACCCGCCGCGCCGCGTCAGGATGGCTTTCCAGCACGCGCTGAAAAAGCGAGCGTGACAGGCGAACTGCGGTCGATTGTTCAAGTGCGGTTGCGGTGGCCGGACGCCGCATCTCGATCAAAAGTGCGATCTCTCCGATCAGGCTGCCGGTCGCGGCGATGGTTTCGCGCTGAAAGCCATCCGCCGACACCCGGAACGAGCCGCGCCGGACGACAAAGCCGCCATCAGCAAGGTCGCCGAAGCGAAACAGCTTCTCGCCCACAGCATAATCGCGGTGCTCGGCGCCGATGGCCAAGACCTGAAGCGCGGCCATGCCGAGCAGGTTCAACGTCGGGACACGCGCAAGCAAAGCGACGTCGTCTTCAATCGACATGCGCCGCGCCGGTCAAAAAGCCCGTGTTGAATGTCCCGGTTATCCGCGTCATGGCACCAGCTTGTAGCCACCCGATTCGGTCACCAGAATCTCGGGGCTGGCGGCGTCTTTTTCGATCTTCTGACGCAGCCGATAGATGTGTGTTTCCAGGGTATGCGTGGTGACGCCGGAATTATAACCCCACACTTCTTGCAATAGCGTTTCGCGCGTCACCGGCTGCTGCCCGGCGCGATACAGAAAGCGCAGGATCGCGGTTTCCTTCTCGGTCAGCCGCACCTTCTTGGCGTTGGCGCCGGTGAGCATTTTCGATCCCGGCCGGAAACTGTAAGGCCCGACCGAGAACACGGCGTCCTCGCTGGCCTCGTGCTGGCGAAGCTGGGCGCGGATACGCGCCAGCAGCACCGCGAAGCGGAACGGCTTGGCGACATAATCGTTGGCGCCGGATTCGAGACCGAGAATGGTGTCGGATTCGGTGTCGTGGCCGGTCAGCATGATGATGGGAGCCTTGAACCCGCCCTTGCGCAGGCTGCGCACCACTTCACGGCCGTCGGTGTCCGGCAGACCGACATCCATCAGCACCAGATCGGGCAAATTAGCCTTGGCCGCCTGCGCGCCTTTCGCCCCGGTGTCCGCGGCGGATGGCTCGAACTCCTCGTGCAGCGACAATTGCTCGATCAGGGCTTCGCGCAGATCGGTGTCGTCATCCACGATCAGGATCTTGCGGGCGTTGGGCATCGGGTGCGGTCCTTGGATTGGACTTGAAAATCGAGTGTTCGGAAAGACTTGTCGAACGAGTGTTGCGGCAAGACAATGGCGAAATAGCGTATTTGCGTCTAGCGCGCATTCCGCAAAAGTGGGCACCGGTTTTG
>JAIERI010000174.1 GCA_019747015.1 Xanthobacteraceae bacterium | reverse complement strand
AAGATCAACCACGAGACCCACCGCATCTCGCTCGGCATGAAGCAGTTGCTGGACGATCCGTGGCAGGGCATCGAGGCGAAGTATCCGCTGAACTCGCGCTTCACCGGCCGCGTCACCAATATCACCGACTACGGCGCGTTCGTCGAGCTGGAGCCGGGCATCGAAGGCCTGATCCACGTCTCGGAGATGTCGTGGACCAAGAAGAACATGCATCCCGGCAAGATCGTTTCGACCTCGCAGGAAGTCGAAGTGCAGGTGCTTGAAGTCGATTCGAGCAAGCGCCGCATCTCGCTCGGCCTCAAGCAGACCATGCGCAATCCATGGGAAGTGTTCGTCGAGAAATTCCCGGTCGGCTCGACCGTCGAAGGCGAGGTCAAGAACAAGACCGAGTTCGGTCTGTTCCTCGGTCTCGAAGGCGATGTCGACGGCATGGTGCATCTGTCCGATCTCGACTGGAAACAGCCGGGCGAACAGGTCATCGACAACTTCAAGAAGGGCGACATGGTCAAGGCCATCGTCCTCGATGTCGATGTCGAGAAGGAGCGCATCTCGCTCGGCGTCAAACAGCTTGAGGGCGATCCGTTCGCCGAGCCGGGCGACGTCAAGAAGGGCGCGGTCGTGACCTGCGAAATTCTCGAGGTCAAGGACACCGGCATCGAGGTTCTCATCACCGGGACCGACTTCACCACCTTCATCAAGCGTTCCGAACTGGCACGCGACCGCAACGACCAGCGCGCCGAACGTTTCGCCGTCGGCGAGAAGGTTGACGCCCGCGTCATCCAGTTCGACAAGAAAGCCCGCAAGGTGCAGGTGTCGATCAAGGCGCTGGAAGTCGCCGAGGAGAAGGAGGCCATCGCGCAGTATGGTTCGTCCGATTCGGGCGCAACGCTGGGCGACATTCTCGGCAATGCGCTCAAGAAGCGCGATAAGTAAGCGAAATCATTATCGAGGCTTTGCCTCGCGATGAAGATTAAGGGCTCCGGACATCTCCGGAGCCCTTTTTCGTTGGGCTGATATGACATGTTGTTTTCTTCAAATTAGGTCGCAATTGATGTATTGAAGTCACCTCATTTCAACGTCGCGCCGACAAAACCGTGATGGCCGACTGCTGGAGGATTGAATGTCGTTTGAATCCGATGTGATCGTCGATCGCCGCCGCCTCCGCCGCAAGCTGACCTTCTGGCGCGTTCTGGCCGCGCTTGCCGTCATCGTCACGGTCGTGACGGTGGGCGTGCTGGCGACGCCAGCCGGACGCAATGCCATCGCGGGCCCCAATTCAATCGCGCGGGTCAAGATTGAGGGGCTGATTCGCAGCGACCAGAACCGCGTCGAGGCGCTCGAGCGTCTGGAGAATTCGTCGGTCGCGGCCGTGATCGTGCATATCAATTCGCCGGGTGGCACCACCGCCGGCTCCGAGCAGCTTTACGATGCGCTGACGCGGCTGAAAGCGAAGAAGCCGATGGTGGTCGTGGTCGATGGGTTGGCCGCGTCGGGCGGCTACATCGCCGCACTTGCCTCCGATCAGATCATCGCGCAGCAGACCTCGCTGGTCGGATCGATCGGCGTGCTGTTTCAGATTCCCAATGTCGCGGAGCTGTTGAAGACCGTCGGTGTCAAGATCGAGGAAGTGAAATCGTCGCCATTGAAAGCTGCGCCGAACGGCTACGAGCCGACCAGTCCCGAAGCGCGTGCCGCGCTCGATTCGCTGGTGAAGGATTCCTACGCGTGGTTTCGCGATCTGGTGAAGACCCGGCGCGACATGAATGACAACAATCTGGAAACCGTGGCGGACGGCCGTGTGTTCACGGGGCGGCAGGCGGTCGGCCTAAAATTGATCGATCAGCTTGGCGACGAGAAGACGGCGGTGGCATGGCTGGTCTCCGAAAAGAAGATCGGATCGACCTTGCCGGTGAAGGATTTCAAACTGACGCCGCGTTTTGGCGACATGACCTTCCTGCGCACCGCTGCGGCAATGGCATTCGATGCGATGGGGCTGACGTCGGTCGCGCGGCGGCTGGAGCAAACCGGCCTGGTCGCGGCAACGGATCGTCTCGGTCTCGAAGGTCTGCTCGCGGTGTGGCAGCCCGCGCCCTCGAACTGAATATCTGAACCGTGTTTCAGCCGCCCGGCGCGGCTTTGTCACATTCCGCTGTGGGGGAATTGCGTCAATTGTCACGCGATTTCGTGCGCTTCCATTCGATTTAGCGGCTTGACAGTTCAAGGCTTTTTCAAGGAAATGGCTGCTGCAAGTTTCGTGAGCACCTCGACTCGATGATCAAATCCGAACTGGTTCAGCGCATCGCCGAACACAATCCACATCTCTATCAGAGGGACGTGGAGAACATTGTGAATGCGATCCTCGATGAAATCGTCGCCGCGCTTGCGCGCGGCGATCGTGTTGAGCTGCGCGGCTTCGGTGCGTTTTCGGTGAAGCATCGTCCCGCGCGTGCGGGCCGCAATCCGCGGACCGGCGCGCATGTGCCCGTCGAGCAGAAGAGCGTGCCCTTCTTCAAGACCGGCAAGGAGATGCGCGAGCGGCTCAATCGCGACAGCAAGCCCGAAGGGCCCGGCGATCTTGGCGCGGCGTCCTGATCCGACCGCACCGGCAGTCTCAACCAGTGGTCCGATTCTAACATTCGCCCCTTTTCGGCAGGCATTCTTGCGAGTGTCAAATCCACTTCACTGACTGCAACGGGAAGGGATCATGATGGGCAAAATTCTCAAGACTCTCGTGATCATGCCGTTGGCACTGCTGCTGCTCGCCTTCGCGGTGGCCAATCGTCAACTTGTGATGGTGTCGTTCGATCCCTTCGATTCCAGCGATTCGTCGCTGGCGCTGACTTTGCCGCTGTTCATCGTCATCATCGCAGCGGCAATCCTTGGCGTGATCGCCGGCGGTATCGCCACCTGGTTCGGACAACGGCGCTGGCGCCGCGCGGCACGCCGCCACGAGGCTGAGGCCCGCGACGCCCGCCAGAAACTGGCTGAGTGGAACGCGCATGTTCCGCTCGCGCCCTCAGGTCACGACCGGCTGGCTCCGGTCGCACAGGCTCCGGCCGGATCCTATCCGGGTGCGCCGCTGGCCATTGGGCAAGACAAGGGCGGCGCGGCGTTGTAGAACGCCCCTCTTAAATCAATGTCTGGCCGCGGTGTCGGACCAGAACGTCCGTCAAATCGTGTCTTTGGGCTTATTGAACGCCATGTCCCTGATCGTGAAAATTTGCGGTCTGTCCACGCCGGAGACGCTCAGCGCGGCTCTGGACGCGGGTGCGGATATGGTGGGCTTTGTGTTCTTTGAGGCTTCGCCCCGTCATGTCGCGCTTGACCGCGCGCGCGAACTCGGCCGCCAAGTCGAGAAACGTGCGCAGAAAGTGGCGCTGACGGTTGACGCCGACGATGCGACGCTCGCCAACATCGTCGAGATCCTGCGCCCCGACTGGCTGCAATTGCATGGCAACGAGACCGTGGCGCGGGTGCGCGACATCAAGCAGACCTTCGGTCTGCCTGTGATGAAGGCCATTGGCGTGAAGACCAAAGATGATCTGGCATCCGTGCCGGGCTACGCTTCCGTGGCGGACCGCATCATGTTCGATGCCCGCGCGCCCAAGGACGCCACCCGTCCCGGCGGGCTCGGCATGCCGTTCGACTGGCATGTGCTGGACGATGTCGTGCAGGGGCGTCCCTTCATTCTGTCGGGTGGACTGACAGTTGCAAATGTTGCCGATGCCATTGGGATCACCCGCGCCGGTGGCGTCGATGTCTCCTCCGGCGTCGAAAGCGCACTCGGAGTGAAAAACCCCGACATGATCCGCGCCTTCATTCGCGCTGCACGCGAAGCCGGCAACGCCAAACCGAATCAGAAAGTCGCGAGCCGCGCATGAGTCTGCCGCTTCCCAATTCCTTCCGTGCCGGTCCGGACGAACGCGGCCATTTCGGCATTTTCGGCGGACGCTTTGTCGCCGAAACCCTGATGCCGCTGATCCTCGATCTGGAAAAGGCTTACGCCCAAGCCAAGGCCGATCCTGCGTTTCAGCGCGAGATGAACGGCTATCTGAAAGACTATGTTGGCCGGCCGTCGCCTTTATACTTTGCCGAGCGTCTCACCGAACATCTCGGCGGCGCGAAAATCTATCTCAAGCGCGAGGAGCTGAATCACACCGGCTCGCACAAGGTCAATAATGTGCTGGGCCAGATCATGGTCGCGCGGCGTATGGGCAAGAAGCGTATCATCGCCGAAACCGGCGCGGGTCAGCATGGTGTCGCCACCGCGACGCTGTGCGCGCGCTTTGGCCTCGAATGCATCGTTTATATGGGCGCAGTCGATGTCGAGCGGCAGCAACCCAACGTGATCCGCATGGAAATGCTGGGCGCAAAGGTCGTGCCCGTGCAGTCCGGAACCAAGACATTAAAAGATGCGATGAACGATGCGCTCCGCGACTGGGTCACAAATGTCTCGAACACCTTCTATTGCATCGGCACGGTGGCCGGACCGCATCCCTATCCGATGATGGTGCGCGATTTCCAGTCGATTATCGGCGTTGAGACTCGCGCGCAGATGCAGGAGGCCGAAGGCCGCCTGCCGGATTCGCTGATCGCCTGTATCGGCGGCGGCTCAAATGCGATGGGACTGTTCCATCCCTTCCTCGACGATCCGGGTATCGAAATCTTCGGCGTCGAGGCGGCGGGACATGGCCTGACGCAGTTGCATGCGGCGTCGATCGCGGGCGGGCGCCCCGGCGTCCTGCACGGCAATCGCACTTATTTGCTGATGGACGATGACGGCCAGATTCAAGACGCGCACTCGATCTCGGCGGGTCTCGATTATCCCGGCATCGGGCCTGAACATTCGTGGCTGCACGAGACCGGCCGCGTGACTTACCTCTCGGCGACAGACGATGAAGCGCTGGCGGCATTTCAGCTGCTGTCGCGTTTGGAGGGCATCATTCCAGCGCTCGAGCCGGCGCACGCCATTGCGAAAGTGATGGACCTCGCGCCAAAGCGGCCGAAAGATCACCTGATGGTGGTCAATCTGTCCGGCCGCGGCGACAAGGACGTGCCGCAGGTCGGCGACATTCTTAAAGGTAAAAAGAAGTGACCACGCGCATCGACACACGTTTTGCCGAATTAAAAGAAGAAGGCCGCGCGGCGTTCGTCACCTTCGTGATGTGTGGTGATCCGGATATCGAGACGTCGCTCGCGATCATCAAGGCGCTGCCGAAGGCGGGCGCGGATATCATCGAGATCGGCATGCCGTTCACCGATCCGATGGCGGACGGTCCCGCGATTCAGGCTGCCGGTCTGCGCGCGCTGAAAGCCGGCACCACGCTGAAGAAGACGCTCGGTGTGGTGCGCGACTTCCGCAAGGACGACGCGACGACGCCTGTGGTGCTGATGGGCTACTACAATCCGATCTATATCTACGGCGTTGATAAATTTCTCGTCGATGCAAAGTCCGCCGGTGTCGATGGCCTGATCGTCGTGGACCTTCCGCCGGAAGAGGATACCGAGCTTTGTCTTCCGTCGCTGAAGGCCGGACTGAATTTCATCCGTCTCGCCACGCCGACCACCGACGACAAGCGTCTGCCGGCCGTGCTCGCGAACACGTCCGGCTTTGTCTATTACGTCTCGATTACCGGCATCACCGGGTCGGGCAGCGCCGACAGCACGCAGGTCAAGGACGCGGTGGCACGGATCAAGCGCCACACGAAGTTACCCGTGTGCGTCGGCTTCGGCATCCGTACGCCGGAGGCCGCGCGTGGCATCGCGCGGGCCGCCAACGGCGCGGTAGTCGGCTCTGCGCTGATCGATGTGTTGCGTGCAACTTTGGATGGTGAAGGCCGCGCCACGGCGAAAACCGTTCCTGCGGTTGCGGACTTTGTTGCGGCACTCGCGCAGGGCGTGCGTGGCGCCAGGCAGGCCGCGGAATAGCGGCTTTCAAGCCATTATATTATATTTGGACCGAACCGGGTTGCCCGGCCCCCTTTGAGCGTCCATATATCTGTCATCCTGACGCGGAGCATTTTATGAACTGGTTGACTAACGTTGTCCGGCCGAAAATTCGCAGCATCCTCAAGCGCGAAACGCCGGAGAATTTGTGGATCAAGTGCCCGGATTCCGGCCAGCTTGTGTTCTACAAGGATGTCGAAGCCAACCAGTTCGTCATTCCCGGCTCGAACTATCACATGCGCATGGGCGCGACCACGCGGCTGAAATCGATCTTCGATAACGAGACCTGGTTCGATGTGGCGCTGCCGGATGTCGCAGCCGATCCGCTAAAGTTTCGCGACGAACGCAAATACGCCGATCGTATCAGGGATGCGCGCACCAAGACCGGAATGAACGATGCGCTGAAGGTCGGCTATGGCCGTGTCGAGGGTACACCCGCCGTTGTCGCGGTGCAGGATTTCGACTTCATGGGTGGATCGCTCGGCATGGCGGCCGGTGAGGCCATCGTGAAGGGCCTTGAACTCGCGCTCGAAAAAAAATCGCCGTTCATCATGTTCGCGGCGTCCGGCGGCGCACGGATGCAGGAGGGCATTCTGTCGCTGATGCAGATGCCGCGAACGACGGTGGCAATCCAGATGCTGCGCGAGGCGAAGCTGCCTTACATCGTGGTGCT
>JAIERI010000004.1 GCA_019747015.1 Xanthobacteraceae bacterium | reverse complement strand
GCGCTGCGCCTCCGGCACCTTCCGCATGAATGTTGCGCTCTCGCATCTGCCGTCGTTCACCGCGCTGCCGGGCGGCGGCGATCATCTCACCAGCGGCATCATCATCGCGCCGAATCTTGGCTACATGGAGCGCGCTTATAACGATGCGCGCATGCATGGCTGGAGCCGCGAACCGGTGGTGGAAATGCTGATCCCCTCAACACTCGACGACTCTCTTTCCCCGCCGGACGAGCATGTCGCGAGTTTGTTCTGCCAGCACGTCGCGCCGCAGCTGCCCGATGGTTCATCGTGGGACGAGCATCGCGATGAGGTCGCCGATCTGATGATTGCCATCGTGGATCGCTACGCGCCGGGCTTCGCATCAAGCGTGATGGGACGGCAGATCCTGACCCCGCTCGATCTGGAGCGCGACTTCGGTCTCGTAGGCGGCGATATTTTCCACGGCGCGCTGACGCTCAACCAGTTGTTCTCTGCGCGGCCGATGCTCGGGCACGCCGATTATCGCGGGCCACTGAAGGGACTCTATCATTGCGGCTCGGGTGCACATCCCGGCGGCGGCGTTACCGGCGCGCCGGGCTACAATGCGGCGCAGACCATTTTGCGCGATCATCAGGCGTTTTTTCTTTGAATGTGGCTGTGAACAAGCCGGTGGATAATCTGTGGGCGATTTGTGGAAAACCTCGGGAAAAGCCTGTCGATAGCCTGTGCATAAATCCCTTGGGCAATGGGTGTAAGCCTGTGCAGAACGGGTTCATAAACTTGGTCCCAGGCTGGGGATGAGGTGTGGACGGACGGTGCAAGATGACACACGTGATCGCGTTAAATCATTGGACCTGAAATGAATTCGTCAACCCAGCCCGGCACATCGATGAATGCCGCCGCCAGCCGCGCCACGTGTGCGGTCGGCGACGAGCACACCGCCAGCCGCATCGTCGATCTGCTGACGGAGAACTTCGACGACAGCGACGTCGCCATCGCCGCATTCGAGCAGCCGGACGGTCGCTGGGACGTCACGATGTATTTCGCGCAGCTGCCTGATGAAACCGTGATCCGCGAGATGATCTTACTGGCGGCGGGCAAGAGCGTCGCCAGCACGGTGACGTTCGACACTGTGGCCGCCAAGGATTGGGTGCGGTCGAGTCTCGAAGGTCTCGTGCCGGTCAGCGCGGGACGTTTCGTGGTCCACGGCCATCACGACCGCGCGCGGGTGCCGCCCAACAAGCTCGGCATCGAGATCGAGGCTGCGCTGGCTTTCGGCACCGGGCATCATGGCACCACCCGCGGCTGTCTTGTCTTGCTGGATGAGGTGCTGCACCGGCGCACGCCCAAACGCGCGCTCGATCTCGGCACGGGAACCGGCGTGCTGGCCATCGCCGCCGCGAAAGCACTCCATCGTCATGTGCTGGCGAGCGACATCGATCCGCGTTCGGTCGAGGTCGCCCGCGAGAATGCCCGGCTCAATGGTGTAGGAAATCTCGTGGAAACGATCTGCGCGACCGGTTTCAATTCGCCGCGTTTTGCAGACGAAGGGCCGTTCGGCCTCGTGCTGGCGAATATTCTCGCTGTTCCGTTGCGAAAGCTCGCGCCAGCGATGACCGCGCATCTGACGCCATCCGCCTATGTCATCCTGTCCGGCCTGTTGCCGCATCAGGCTGGCAGTGTCGTCGCCGCCTACCGCTTCAACGGAGTGAAGCTCATCCGCCGGCTCCAGCTTGACGGCTGGACCAGCCTCTTGATGCAACGGGCGTGAGAAACCCGGCTTCTCTCGCCTCAGTAAACGCCGCGGGTCCGCTGCGGCGTGACGTCCGCTTCGGTGTAGCCGATGTTACGCTCCGAGCGCATCAGCATTTCGGCATCGCGCTGCAAACGGCTTTCGGTGATCTTGTCGAGCAACTGGACAATGACGCCGCGCGGTTTGGTCGCCGACATTGCGGCCAACGGACGCACGGGCGCCGATGAAATCTTCTCAAAAGTAAAAGCTGGCATGTCGATCTCCTCGTCATTGAGTAGAAACACACACCCCCTTGGATGCTTGAGGCTGGATAGTCAGGAACTCTTGTCGGTTCCTATCGTTCCTCTGCTCGCCTTCCCTGCAAGCAAGGTCTATCAAGCATGGATCGTGCCAACCGGCCCGACTGCTTCCTGAAGCCAGCGTCCCGTAAGGTTCAATGATGTTCGAAGCCCAGTTTCAGACATTCGAGGAGGCCGCAGGCGGGATCGCCCTGTCCGCCCGGCTGGCGGCCTTTCGCGAAGACATGCTGCGGCAAACCCTCACCGGATTCGTGATTCCGCGTGCGGACAGCCAGCAAAATGAATATGTCCCGCCTTCCGAGGAGCGCCTCGCCTGGCTCACCGGCTTCACCGGATCGGCGGGGCTCGCCATCGTTCTCACCCGGCAGGCGGCGCTGTTTGTGGACGGGCGTTACACGCTTCAGGCGGCACAGCAGGTCGATACGGCGGCCTGGAGCGTCGAATCCCTGATCGACCCGCCCCCCGAAAGCTGGCTGGCCAAGCATCTGGTATCAGGGGACCGCCTTGGATTTGACCCTTGGCTGCACACGTCTGCGGCAGCCGAGCGCCTCGCTCGGGCCTGCGAAAAGGCCGGGGCGGAGCTTGTCGCCGTCGAACGCAATCCGGTCGATGCGATCTGGACCGAGCGCCCCGCGCCGCCGCTGGGGCCGGTGACGATTCACGGCCCCCAATTCGCCGGCGAAAGCGAAGCCGACAAGCTCGCGCGCATCCGCACGGAGACCATAAAACTCGGCCTTGATGCGCTGGTGCTGTCGGACTCCCACGCCGTGGCATGGACCTTCAACATTCGCGGCGCGGACGTCGCCCACACTCCGCTGCCGCTGTCCTATGCCCTGCTGCCGAGGGACGGACGGCCCACCGTATTCATCGACGACCGCAAACTGTCGGATGCCGTGCGGCAGCGTATCGAAGCCAGCGCGATCATCATGGAACCGGAGGCGTTGCTGCCCGCGCTGACCATGCTGGCCGAAAGCGGCGCCACGATCGGCCTCGACGCCGCGACTGCCGCGGACGAACTCAGCCGTGTCATCGGCGCGGCAGGCGGAAAACCGCGGCGCGGTGCCGACCCGGTCGCGCTGCTCAAGGCGGTCAAGAACCCGACCGAGATCGCCGGCGCACGCATTGCGCATCGCCGCGACGGCGCGGCGCTGGCACGCTTCCTCGCCTGGATCGACCGCGAGGCGCCCGGCGGAATCCTGACGGAGATCGACGCGGTCGAAGCGCTGGAAACATTCCGCCGCGAGACCGGCGCGCTGAAGGACGTGTCGTTTCCCACCATCGCCGGCACCGGGCCGAACGGCGCCATCGTGCACTACCGCGTCACCCGCAAGACCAATCGCCGCATCGCGCCGGGCGATTTGCTGCTGATGGATTCCGGCGCGCAGTATGAAGACGGCACCACAGATGTTACCCGCACCATCGCGATTGGCGAGCCGACCGGCGAAATGCGCGACCGCTTTACCCGGGTGCTGCGCGGCCATATAGCCATCGCCCGCGCCGCATTTCCGGACGGCACCACCGGCGCACAACTCGACACGCTGGCCCGGCAGTTCCTGTGGCACGCGGGCATCGATTTCGACCACGGCACCGGCCACGGCGTCGGCAGTTATCTGTCGGTGCACGAGGGACCGGCGCGGATCTCCAAGCTCGGCACCACACCCCTCAAACGCGGCATGATCCTGTCCAACGAGCCGGGCTATTACAAAGCCGGGGCCTACGGCATCCGGATCGAAAATCTTGTGCTGGTGATCGAGGACAAGATCGACGGCGCGGAAAAACCGATGAACGGTTTCGAGACGCTGACACTGGCGCCGATCGACCGCCGCCTGATCAACGCGGACAAGATCAGCAAACGCGAATTGACCTGGATCAACGATTATCACGCACGGGTGCATCGTGAAATCCGCCCGCTGGTGGATGAAGCCACGAAAGTGTGGCTCGACGCAGCGACGGCGCCACTGCAAGGTTCGGCTTAAACACCCGTCAGCTTCAGCCATTCGTCTTCGGTGAGCACCGCGACGCCAAGCTCCTTCGCCTTGGTGAGCTTGGAGCCCGCCTCCTCGCCGGCGACGACGTAATCGGTTTTCGCCGACACCGAGCCGGCGACCTTCGCACCCAGCCGCTCGGCCAGCGCCTTGGCTTCGTCACGGGTGAATTTTGTCAACGAACCTGTGAACACAACGGTCTTTCCGGCGACGGCGGTATCCTTCTTGGGCTTCTCCGCATCCCGGATGGTCACTTGCCTGGTTAGTCTCTCAACGATGCCGCGGTTGTGGCTCTCGCCGAAATAAGCAGCGATGGCCTCAATCACCGTGTCGCCGATCTGATCGAGTGCATCCATATCAGCCACGGCTGCCTCATCACCCTTGGCGACCTTGAGACAGGCATCATGAAAAGCCTCCCATGACCCGTAACCCCGTGCCAGCGCTAGTGCGGTGGTTTCGCCGACATGACGAATGCCGAGCGCGTAGATAAAACGGTCGAGGCTGATGTCGCGCTGCTCATTGATGGCATGAAACAGATTGCGCACCGATGTCTCGCCGTAACCTTCGATCTCCTCGAGCTTGATGGTTTTGTTGCGCGCCTCAAGCGTAAAGATATCGCCGGGCTCCTTCACCCAGCCCTGATCGAAAAAGTATTCGATCTGCTTCTCGCCAAAGCCCTCGATATCGAAGGCACGGCGCGAGACGAACAGCATCAGATGCTGGATTTTCTGGAAAGGACAGGCGAACTCGCCGGTACAGCGGGCGCGTGAGCCTTCCTCGCCGGTTGCGGTCTCCTCGCGCACGATATCGGTGTGAAGCGGACACGGGCATTTTTTCGGAAAGTGATATTCTTTCGCGCCCTTCGGCCGCTTGTCGATCGCGACATCGACCACCTGCGGAATGACATCGCCTGCGCGCTGGATAATGACCGTGTCGCCAATGCGAATGTCGCGACCCTCGCGCAGCTCCTCGCCCTTGCCGCCAATGCCCTTGATGTAATCCTCGTTGTGCAGCGTGACATTCTGCACGATGACACCGCCGACACTCACCGGCTCCAGTTTGCCGACGGGAGTCAGCGCACCGGTGCGTCCGACCTGAATTTCGATATCCTTGAGCACGGTGATCGCGCGCTCGGCCGGAAATTTGTGCGCGATCGCCCAGCGCGGCGTGCGCGAAACGAAACCAAGACGCTCCTGCCAGTCGAGCCGATCCACTTTGTAAACTACGCCATCGATATCGTAATCGAGATGCGAACGCTGCGCTTCGATCTTTCGATGGAAATCGAGCAGTTGCTCGACCGAGTGACAAACCTTCGTCAGCGGGTTGGTCTGAAAGCCGCAATGCTCGAACCATGTAATCATGCCGGACTGCGTATCCGCCGGCATCTCGCTCATTTCGCCCCATGCGTAAGCGAAGAAACCGAGCGGGCGCGACGCAGTGATGGCAGGATTCTTCTGTCGCAAAGAGCCCGCGGCGGAGTTGCGCGGATTGGCGAAGATGGTCTCGCCGGCTTCCTTCTGCCGCTCGTTGAGCGCGAGGAAAGCCGCTTTGGTCATGTAAACCTCGCCGCGCACTTCGCAGACTGGCGGGATGTGGTGGCCCTGCAGTTTTTTCGGCACATCCTTAAGCGTGCAGATGTTGGCAGTGACGTCCTCACCTTCGGCACCGTCGCCGCGGGTGGCGGCCGTGACGAGTTCGCCGTCCTCGTAACGCAGCGACATGGACAGACCGTCGATCTTCGGCTCGGCGCTGAATGCTATCTTTTCGCTCTCGTCGAGCTTGAGGAAGCGGCGGATGCGCGCCACAAAATCGATGACATCCTGTTCGGCAAACGCGTTATCAAGCGAGAGCATCGGAACGGCGTGACGCACCTTCTTGAATCGGCCGGACGGCGCGGCACCGATCTTCTGCGACGGCGAGTCCGCTGTTTGCAATTCCGGAAAGCGCGCCTCGATGGCGTTGTAACGCAGACGCAGTCTGTCGTACTCGGCGTCCGAGACGGTCGGCGCGTCTTTCTGATAATAGCGCTCGTCGTGCATCGCGATTTCGAGCGCGAGCCGTTTCAGCTCGACCTTGGCCTGCGCCTTGGTGAGCTTCTCGACAGCGACGGGGGCTTTCTTCGCTTTCGCGGCCATCGCTGTAACGCGCTACGCCGTTGCCGCTTTGAGCAGGCGCTCCGCCGCGGCGCGAGCCTCGGCCGTGATCTCGGCGCCCGCCAGCATGCGCGCGATTTCCTCGCGGCGGTGATCGGCGGCCAGCGCATTGACACGGGTAGCGACGCGCTTGCCCTTGTCCAGCGCATCCTTGGAAATGAGCAGATGTTGATCCGCTCGCGCGGCGACCTGCGGCGCATGCGTCACCGCCATCACCTGCACCCTCTCTGCCAGCTTCGCCAATCGCAAGCCGATCGCATCCGCCACCGCGCCGCCCACACCGGTATCGATTTCGTCGAACACCAGGGTCGGCGCGGAACCGCGATCGGACAGCACGACTTTCAGCGCCAGCAGAAAGCGCGACAGCTCGCCGCCGGAGGCGACCTTCATCAATGGACCGGGCTTGGTACCGGGATTGGTCTGCACCCAGAATTCGACGCGGTCGAAAC
>JAIERI010000012.1 GCA_019747015.1 Xanthobacteraceae bacterium | reverse complement strand
CCCATGATGATCGCGGTGCCGGTGTCCTGGCACATCGGCAGCACGCCGCCGGCGGCGATGTTGGCGTTCTTGAGAAAATCAAACGCGACGAACCTGTCGTTGTCGCTGGCCTCGGGATCGTCGAGGATTTTGCGAAGCTGCGCGAGGTGCCCCGGCCTCAGATAATGATTGATGTCGATGAACGCGGCTTCGGCGAGCGCTTTGAGTGCCTCGCGCGACACCACCAGCATATCCTTGCCCATGACCTTCTCGACACGCACGCCTTCGCTTGAGATTTTCTTGTACGGCGTCGTATCCTCTCCCAGCGGAAACAGCGGGGTGTGTTTGTAGGGCGGGACAGCGGGTGCGGCGAAGGGGGCATTCATGGCGGGCCTCGCGGGAAGCGGCGAAAACCGTTGCCTTTTCAGCGGCAAAACGGCGCCGGGGACATTTCGAACCGTTCTAGACCCTTTGACGACCAAGACAAGGTGTCCGAAAGTCGGGCCGTTTTCCAAAGCCGCCGACAGGCGTATCCTTTATTCATTTGAAACATCGAGGCGATGATTGCCGCCATGCCAGGAGAAGCCACCAGCGAAACCCTGTCCGCCACGCCGTTTCAATGGAAACGGCTCTGGGTAATTCTTGCGCTCGTCGCCATAGCCGGTTTCGAGACGTGGGACGGCTGGACCAACCTCGCCATTCCGGACAGCATTTCCCAGCGCTCGGTGATTGGCGGCATCTTCCTTGTCGCACACATCGTCAGCCAGCCGATACTCGGCGCGGCGGCTTTGGTGTTCGCGCTGATCGGCCGCGCGCGTTACGCCATCATCGTGCTTGCTGCCAACATCGTATTGCGCTGGTTGACGGCCGATCTTTTCGATCCCGCGAACTGGAAAATTACCGGTCTGTGGTCCGCCCAGGAAACCATCGTGAATCTGGTGATCATGCCCATTGCCGGTCTTACGGCAGGCAGCTTCGCCGCGCGCAACATTCGCCTTGGCCTTGCGACGTTTCTGGTGTGCCTGCCGACGCTCTATCTGATCGTCGTGATGGTCGGCTTCACCATCAGCGTCCTGATTTACGGGTTCTGAACCCTGCCCCGCGCAAAAAGTCGCGAAGCCCGCTGTGTGCGCCATTCCGCCGTTCAGCCAGTTTCGCCAACAACACAGGATTTCGCTGATGAATTCCGTCGCCTTGGAGACGGCCCCGGCACCGATAAGCGGCTGGAAGCGATTCTGGCTCTCAGCGGTGATGGTGCCACTTGCGCTGTTCGAGACATGGGACAGCTCTATGTTCTTCCTCGCGCTGGACCTATCGGACACCGGCTCTGGTTTCAGTGGCATCCTGACGAAGATTTATATGCTCACCCACCCGGTCTTCGCGGTCGCCGCCGTTCTTTGCGCACTCGCTGGTCGCGTCCGCTGGGCGGTGGTGGCCATGGCCGGCGTGGTGCTGGGGCGATGGCTTTGGTATCTGCCGGGACCGAACGGATCGCTGGCGTCGAAAGACCTCTACGCATTGCAACCCACGATCACGCTGCTGATTATCCCGCCGCTGCTGGCGGTGTGTGCGCTGGTGCTCGCCAGGCGCAACGAGCACCTCGGACTGGCGACGCTGCTGGTATGTGTTCCGGTGATCTACAGTAATTTCGAGATGGCGCTATTCATCCTCGCCGTATCGATCTACGGGTTTTGATCGGCCGCGTTCGCCCTTGCGGAAAATCCTACGCCGCGCTTCAATGCGCGCAGGGTATCATATGACAAAACGATTACCGCATCTCGCTTTCTGCGCCGCTTTGCTCGGCACACTCGGATTTTCGGTGACGCCAGCGCGCGCGGACCGCTGCGACGATCTCGCCAGGGACCTCGCCTCGCGCATCGACAATATGAAAGTCGGCGCGACGCGCGGCGGCATCATCTATATGCAGCATCCGCTGGCAAGCACAGCCTCGCTCGGCTGCAGCAGCCGCAACAAGCTGGCCGAGTTCTACGCTGCCTCGTCCGCGCGCAAGCCGCCGCAGGCTTTCATCGAGATGGTCGCCACCGCCTCGGCCGTGGTATTCACGATCCCGAAGGACGACGCGCTGAACGGCGCCAAGCGCTGCCTCGGCCGCCTCGGCTTCATCCGCGGTAACGACATCCAGACCCGCTATCGCAAGCTCGACGTGCATTGCGCGCGCACAAGCGACGGCGCGAACATCACGATTTCACGTGAGAAGGATGAGTGAGCGAAAGGAGCGGCCGGTCAGTTAGGGAAATCGACCTGCGCAGAATAATGCCAGACGGGTTGCCCTCGAATTCCAGAGCGAGAAATTTATGGGCGGCGCGTTACTCGATACGGTCACGCAGCGGCAGGAACTGGTCCTCGTGTTGACCGGCTTTCATCCAGCCTGATTTTTCCAAATGATCCATGGCGTCGGTCGTGATGGCGCAGGGTATCTCGGCCACATCGTTTATCATGGTGAACGTCACGACCATCCGGTTGAAATCGTAAGTCTGAAAATCGCCTCGTGTGAGTATCATGTTTAGTCATCATGCGTTGTATTGGAGCACGAGAAAGCAATCCCTGCTCCCTCGTGACGATCAGGGAAGAGCGACAACCGGCTCCTGCAACGTGCTGATGGGAATATTGACGTCGCACACCAGTCCCGACGCCTCGAAAGTCAGCCGCGCGTCGCCCTTAAGCTGGCCCGGGAGCGCCTGCTCGATGAACCTGCTTCCAAAATTCTTGTGAGACGGCTTCGTCACCTCCGGTCCCCCGCTCTCGCTCCAGCGCAGATGAAAGCGCTTCGCTTCGTCGTCGACCGTCCATTTGATCGAGATTTGACCGCCGGGGACGGACAACGCGCCGTATTTGAGTGCGTTGGTACATAACTCATGAATGACCATGGACAATGTCACCGCCGGCCCCGCCGAAATCGCGATGTCATCACCGACGATATCGAATTGCTGTAGCCCTTTTGCCTGAAACGCAAGGACCGCGCCCTCGATCAATGTCCGGCATCCCGCTCCCGTCCAGCTTTCGCGGATCAGCAGGTCGTGTGCAACGCCAAGCGCATGAAGCCGGCTGCTGATCGTCGCCGCCGCCGACTCCACGGAATCGGCGCCATGGAGACTCTGCGACGTGATGGCCGATACAATCCCCAGCATGTTCTTCACCCGATGGTGAAGTTCGCCGATCAAAACAGCCTGCAACCTCGCGGCGACGATGCTCGCGTGAGCCTCGACGCCCGCCTGAATCAGCAACTGGCGAAGTTGATCGTTTTCATCTTCGACTTCACGCAGCGGGGAATGACTTCTCAGGGTACTCATGTCGATCCTGCTTACGCCAGATTGGCTATACTCCTGCGCGTCTCTGTTTCACCGGCGGCGGATTGAGCTCGGCGATCTTGCGAAGACATTCATCGTTGGTGGCATGCGGACCGGAGACAAAAGTGCCGCTCATTTTCGTGCTGTACCATCCCGATACGACACCCAATCGGGCGGACTCTTCGGCTTTGACATGACGCGACGACAAATTCTGCATTGAGATATCGACCATATAAACACTTCCATTCTGTCAGACATTGTTGCGGTGAATCGTTTCGAAAACTGCGCCTATCTATGGGCTTCTCCGCACAACCGCGCGAAATCCGCCAGCACGGCATCGATGAGATTACGGTGCCGGGTATCATGAACGCCGAGAGTGGAGCCATAGAGATGCATCACGTAGCGCGCTTTCGCGGTCGCTTCGGCCCAGGACGCCGCAGGCACATCGATCAGTTGCGCTTCGATCTCAACCTGCCGCTCCCGAAGGATGATGGCCTTTGCTTCGACGTCGGCAAGAACGCGGCGGATGTCAGTCGCCTTTTGCGCCGCCATGCCGCGATGGGTATCCAGATTGACCGGATCGTCACTCATTGAGGGGCCGTTGCGTCGAGACGCTGAGCGTCCGCCAGATCCACCGAACCGATAGAAAACATTTCCGTCGCGTGGTGATTAGGCGGCGCACCGGCCGGAAGCAGGCGATCAATTCCCTTGATACGCGCTGGATGTTTGAACATCACGGTTTCATGGCGTGACCGGAGGGTCATGAGCGCCTCTTTTTGACTTGCAGGATAAGGTGACCGCTGCCGCATAGCGACAGCGCATCAAACTGGAATTGAGCCGAATTTCTGTCAGCAGCGCTCAGGATATAGAGATGCCTCTGCGCAATCATCGAACGCGTGTTTAAACTGTGCGCTCATTCAGGCTGAATAGCTATGAGTTTCTCGTCGATTCGCCGCGGCAAACCAGTAAATAACCCGTCTACGCCGCCCCGATCAGAATGCCGACACCGAGGACGATCGCGCCGCCAAGCACGATCTGGAACACCGCCTGCATGAACGGCGTGTCCATGTAACGCGCGCGGACATAGGCGATGATCCACAGTTCGACGAACACCACCGCACCTGCGATCGCGGTCGCGATCCAGAAGGCGTTGGGCCAGGAATCCGGCACCAGATACGGCATGGTGTGGCCGAGACCGCCGAGCGTGGTCATCAGGCCGCAGATGCCGCCGCGCAGCCAGGGCGAGCCGCGCCCCGTCATCGAGCCGTCGTCGGACAGCGCTTCGGCAAAGCCCATGCTGATGCCCGCGCCGATCGACGCCGCGAGGCCGACAAGAAACGTCTGCCAGTTATGATGGGTGGCGAACGCGGCGGCGAACAGCGGCGCCAGCGTCGATACCGAACCGTCCATCAAACCTGCAAGGCCCGGCTGGACATATTGCAGCACGAACATGCGATGGCGCGTCTTCTCTTCGGCGGCGCGCACATCGGGCGTCAGGCTTTGCGTCAATTGGCTCGCGAGTGTCTCGTGACCCTTTTCGAGTTCGGCAAGATCGCCGAGCAGCCTGCGCACGCCGACATCGCTCGCCTGCTCGGCAGCCCTGGCGTAGAAACGCTCGGCCTCGAACTCCATCGTCTCGGCTTCCTTGCGGATCGCATCGAGCGAGAGATTTTTCGTCAGCCAGATCGGACGCCGGCGCAGGAAGCCCTTGACGTCGTCGCGCCGGATCGGCGGCAGATTGGGACCGAAACGCTGCTGATACATTTCCAGCAGCATATGCCGATGGCCCTTCTCCTCTTCCGCCATCTCCTCGAAGATTTTCGCGGAGTCCGGGTAACGCTCCGCGAGGTCCTCGGCGAAACTTATGTAGATGCGGCTGTCTTCTTCCTCGGAGGAAATCGCGACCGCCAGCACCTCGCGTTCGGTCAGATCGGCGAACTTCTTCATGATTGACGGCCTCAACTCACAGTTTAGAATGTTTCTAAACTGTATAGAGGACTGGTCTGGAACCGTCAATGAGGCTTTTCACGGCCCGATAACCGGCAGCGAGCGGATATCAAACGCGCGGAGACAACGATGGCTTTGACGTCACACCCTTTGCAGTCGCGACGCCGCGATGCTTGCGCAGAAACTGACGGCCCGCGATCGTCACATCGACAAACAATTCCGACGAGTCCGTTCTGACGCGCTCAACCAATCCCTGCTCGGTGGCGTCTTCCCAAACGGTGAGCCTCGGGCAAGACGTGCGCCACGCCTCCATGACCTCCGAATACGGTCTCGGAGCAGGTGCGAGCCATTCCAGAAAGTCGAGAATTAACGGCGTGAGATGATCGGACGACATGAGACATCTCCCAAAAATACACATTCCTCATTTGTATTTATTGTCCCGCTCCAGCAATTCAATCGACACATTGTCCGGCCCGCGCAAAAAGCAGATGCGCTGGCCGGCGCGGACGTTGAACGGCTCTGTGGTGAATTCGACGCCCTTGGCTTTCAGCGCACGAACGACGACGTCAATGTCCTTCACCTGCAATCCGAAATGATCCATGCCCAGATGCGGATGCTTCGGCGCAGCATGGTCGCCAGTTGGCGCCTTGAGGATGAACACCTTCTGGCCGCCGAGAATGAGATCTATGCGTCCCGGCGAATGGATAACCTCCGCGCTCAGCATGTCTTCATACCACTGCGCCGTCGCCTCGGGGTCGGGCGTGCGCAAGTGGACATGATCCCATGTCGTTACCAGTGGCGCATCCGGCGGCGATTGTTCGTGCATCGCGGGTCTCCTTCGTAACCCTCGGTCGCTTCGATTTGGCATGTGTTCTAATCGCAAAACCATTTTCAGGACTACGCGAGGTTACATTGAACCGATTTCATGCGCGCGCAATGCAGCATCAGTTGCTGCGGGACACTATGCAGAGGTTTATTCAATTCTGGCGGCGAGGCGGTGGGTTCGTGGCGACTTGATGGCGATGTGTACACTGGCGCGAATATGCGCAGGCCGAACAGGAACATGTTGTCGCAGGCGCGGTTGAGGCGGAGCGTTTCGACCGTTTCAACCGATGGAGACCACTCATGAAGAAGCTTATCGTTGCGACCTGCGCTGCGGCGCTGATGACTGCGGTTTCGTT
>JAIERI010000017.1 GCA_019747015.1 Xanthobacteraceae bacterium | reverse complement strand
TTGTAGTCGAGCCAATCGATCAAGGGACGGATCGAGGAGTATTCCTGATCCTCAATGATCGCGGTGTAATAGAACGCACGAACCAAGGTGCCGCGACTCTGGAATTCGAGCAGCAGGCGTTTGTAGTCGATATCGAAGCCCAGAGTTTTCGCCGTCGCGTAAAGATTAGCACCATCAATAAAAAGCGCGATCTTGTTGGTAGGTGAAGCCATTGGTGTTGTCTCTTCTTGTCTTGTTTGTTGTTAACGTTTTTGGCGCGGCGAGAATTCGCCTTGCATGTCGATCAAAAAATCTGCGATTAGGCGCGTCCCGGTAAAATGGGGACACACTCAAGGAATGTCCAAGCCCGTCACAATGGTGAAGCAATGAAGCGATTTCTTGTCCATCGGACGAATTGGCCCTGAACGTCAACCCCGCTATTGTCGCGATTGCGCAGCCCTTGCAAGCCGGCCTCAAAAACCCCACTTTTACGGGGCAAAGAGGTGTTTTCCGGCGTTTGAAATTCGTGGTTGCGATTTCGCCAGAACCGCTATACCAAACGCGCATATCAAGAGCGTTGGACTCACTTAAACGGAGCGGCATTTCATGGCGCGCGTCACTGTCGAAGACTGTATCGACAAGGTCGACAATCGGTTCGATCTTGTTCTTCTTGCAGCCCACCGGGCACGGATGATCTCATCCGGTTCCCAGATCACGATCGATCGCGATAACGACAAGAATCCCGTCGTCTCGCTGCGTGAGATCGCCGATCAAACCGTCTCGCCCGAGGATTTGCGCGAAGAACTGGTGCATTCGCTGCAGAAATTCGTCGAAGTCGACGAGCCGGAACCCGACACGATCCCGCTCATCGGGTCGGCTGGCGCCAGCGTCGATGCCGACGACACCGAAGTGGCTATCGAGCGCATGACTGAAGAAGAGCTTTTGAAGGGTCTCGAAGGTCTCGCGCCTCCCGAGGAGCAGCCCGAGGAAGACGAGTAATCGTCGCGCCGCACATCCATGCCCCGGCGTACTCCGTAGGCGCCTGCCTCAAACTCTTGGTTAATAAAGGCCCGAATCTTCAGGTTTCGGGCCTTTTGCTTTGATATGCTGCATTCGGGACAGTCTATACCTTGAATTGACTGGGTTTTTGACCTGATTCCTTGCGGTCAAGGCCTTTCGCGGCGATATTGAGATGGGCGATTGGTTCCAGAATCGTCCCGCGATATGCACGAGAGGCATGCAGGAAATGGCGATTTGGCGCCGCACTGTGCGACAGATGCAGGCCGCCGCCGATACGGCGGTGGCTGCTGCCCCTGCGCCCACGCGTCCGGCGAAATCGCCACGCAGCAAGATGATGCGGCAATACGATCTGGTCGACCGCGTCCGCGCCTATAATCCCGACACCGACGAAGATTTGCTCAACCGCGCCTATGTCTACGCCATGATGGCGCATGGCGAGCAGAAGCGTGCTTCAGGCGATCCGTATTTTTCGCATCCGCTCGAGGTCGCCGCGATCCTCACCGATCTGAAGCTCGACGACGCCACCATTGTCGCCGCGCTTTTGCACGACACCATCGAGGACACCGAATCCACCCGCACCGAAATCGATCAGTTGTTCGGCCCCGACATCGGCGCACTGGTCGAGGGTCTCACCAAACTGAAGCGGCTCGAGCTGGTTTCGCGCGAGGCGAAGCAGGCGGAAAATCTGCGTAAACTTCTGCTTGCCATTTCCGACGACGTGCGCGTGCTGCTGGTCAAGCTCGCCGACCGTCTTCACAATATGCGCACCCTCGAATTCGTGCCGCCGGCGTCACGGCGGCGGATCGCGGAGGAGACGCTCGACATCTACGCGCCGCTCGCCGGCCGCATGGGTATGCAGGAAATGCGCGAGGAACTGGAGGATTTGTCCTTCCTCACCCTCGATCCCGAAGCGCATGCCGTGGTGACGCAGCGGCTCGATGCCTTGGCCGAACGCAATCGCAATCTGATCGGCGAGATCGAGACCCAGCTTGTCGCTTCTCTGAAAAAGAACGGCATCGCGGCGATCGTGAAAGGTCGCCGCAAGCAGCCGTTTTCAATCTGGGTGAAGATGGAGCGCAAATCCGTCGGCTTCGAACAACTCTCGGACATTTTCGGATTCCGCGTGATCCTCAATTCGGTCGCCGAATGCTATCGTGCGCTCGGCATCGTGCACACCAACTGGCCGGTGGTGCCGGGTCGCTTCAAGGATTACATCTCGACTCCCAAGCAAAACGATTATCGCTCGATCCACACCACGGTGATCGGTCCCGGCAATCAGCGCGTTGAATTACAGATCCGCACCGAGGAGATGGATCGTATCAACGAATACGGCATCGCCGCGCATGCGTTTTATAAGGACGGCGTCGGTTCGCCGACCGAACTTCTCAAGCGCGAATCCAACGCGTTCGCCTGGCTGCGCCACACCGTGCAGGTCTTGTCGGAAAGCGCCAATCCGGAAGAATTCCTCGAACACACCAAGATGGAGCTGTTCCACGATCAGGTGTTCTGCTTCACGCCGAAGGGAAAGCTGATCGCACTGCCGCGTTATGCTAATGTGATCGATTTTGCCTATGCGGTTCACACCGATGTTGGCAACAGCGCGGTGGGCTGCAAGATCAACGGCAAGTTCGCGCCGCTCTCGACCGAATTGCAGAACGGCGACGAGGTCGTGGTGCTGACCTCGAAGGCGCAATCGGCGCCGCCCTCGGCGTGGGAGTCGCTTGCCGTCACCGGCAAGGCCAAGGCCGCGATCCGCCGTGCCACGCGCACCGCGGTGCGCGATCAATATGCCGGCCTGGGCCGGCGCATCGTCGAGCGTTTGTTCACGCGGGCGAAGATCGTCTACGCCGACGACAAGTTGAAAGGTGCACTGCCGCGTCTGGCGCGCGCCTCCATTGACGACGTGATGGCGGCGGTGGGACGCGGCGAGATGAAGGCCTCCGATGTCGCCCGCGCGATGTATCCGGACTACAAGGAAGAGGCGCGGCAAAGTGGTATCAAGGGTGCGGCAGCCAAGGCGAAAGCGGCGGAGGTGAGCCCAAAAAGCTCCGCCATTCCAATCCGCGGTATCAATTCCGATCTGCCGGTGAAGTTCGCGCCCAATGGCGGCGCGGTGCCGGGCGACCGCATCGTTGGCATCGTCACCAAGGGCGAGGGCATTACGATCTATCCGATCCAGGCCCCCGCGCTGAAGGATTTCGAGGAGGAGCCCGAGCGCTGGGTCGATGTACGCTGGGACATTGACGAGGCGACGCCGCGGCGTTTCCCCGCGCGCCTTCTGGTGCAGAACGTCAACGAACCGGGTAGTCTGGCGCAGGTTGCTGGCGTCATCGCCGAGCATGACGGTAACATCGATAATATCGGCATGAGCCGGCGCTCGCCGGACTTCACCGAACTCACCATCGATCTTGAGGTCTATGATCTCAAGCATCTCAATAGCATCATCAACCAGTTGCGTGCCAAGGCTGTGGTTGCCAGTGTGGAACGCGTCAACGGCTAGCGCTTTTCCTTCAAGAGTATTTCATGTCAACTCCACCACTGCGTCTCGGGGTGAATATCGATCATGTCGCGACCCTGCGTAACGCGCGCGGCGGTGCGATGCCTGATCCGGTGCGGGCTGCGTTGCTCGCGATCGAGGCGGGGGCGGACGGCATCACCGCGCATCTGCGCGAGGATCGCCGCCATATCCGCGACGACGACATGGCGCGACTCAAGGAGGAGTTGTCGCGGCCGGAAATTTCAAAACCGCTGAATTTCGAAATGGCTGCGACGGCGGAAATGATCGGCATCGCGCTGGCGACCAAACCGCATGCGGTGTGCGTGGTGCCCGAGCGCCGTACCGAAGTGACGACCGAAGGCGGGCTCGACGTGATCGGTCAGCACGCAGCACTGGCGCCGTTCGTCGCGCGATTGAATGATTCCGGCATTCGCGTGTCGCTGTTTATCGCCGCCGATCCCAGGCAGATCGAGATGGCGGCGAAACTCAAGGCGCCGGTGATCGAAATCCATGTCGGCGCCTGGTGCGACGCGGTGGTTGAGGGCAAAACAGAAAAGGCCAAAAGCGAATGGCTGCGCATTGTCGCGGGCGCGAAACTCGCGCAGGCGTCGGGGCTGGAAGTGCATGCCGGTCATGGCCTCGATTATGCCACTGCTGAGACCATTGCGGCTCTGCCGCAGATTGTCGAACTCAACATCGGCCACTTCATGATGGGGGAGGCGATTTTCGTCGGGCTCGAACAATCGGTGAAGACGATGCGCGCGGCGATGAACCGCGGCCGTGGGAAAATCGGCAAAACTGGTGCAGGCGTATGATTATCGGCATCGGCTCCGACCTCATTGACATCCGCCGCGTCGAGAAAGTCATCGAGCGTCATGGCGAACGGTTTCTGGTCCGCATCTTTACCGACGCCGAACGCGCCAAGGCCGAGCGCCGGGCCAAGGCGCCAAGGGCATTGGTTGCGACTTACGCCAAACGGTTCGCCGCCAAGGAGGCCTGCTCCAAGGCGCTCGGCACCGGCATGCATCAGGGCGTCTGGTGGCGTGACATGGGTGTCATCAATCTGCCAGGCGGGCGGCCTACCATGAAATTGACCGGCGGCGCTTTGGTGCGGCTGGAATCGCTGATTCCGGCGGGGCACGAGGCCAGGATCGATCTGACGATCACCGACGACTGGCCGTTGGCGCAGGCCTTTGTGGTTATTTCGGCTGTGGCACCTGGCGGTCCCTAATCGGGGCGCCGGGGAGATGCGCCGAAAACAAATTCTTCTTATTAATCATATAATTGCAGGTTTGTGATGCGGCGCTTGATTGCGCCGCCAGCTGCAAACGTCTAAAACCCCGCGCGGGTGATTTGGGCGCGACAAAGCGCCTTGGACCGGGAAACCAGGCAGCAATGAGCGTGACATCAGGAACGAAATCCGAAGGCGGCGCCGGCGAAACCGTTCGCGTCGTGATCCACGCGCTCATCATCGCTTTGGTGATCCGCACCTTTCTGTTTCAGCCTTTCAACATCCCGTCCGGCTCGATGAAATCGACGCTGCTGGTCGGCGACTATCTGTTCGTTTCCAAATACTCCTATGGCTATAGCCATTATTCGATCCCGCTGTCGCCGCCGCTGTTTTCCGGACGCATTTTGGGGTCGGAGCCGTCGCGCGGCGATGTCGTGGTGTTTCGCTTGCCCAAGGACGACACCACCGATTACATCAAGCGCGTGATCGGGCTGCCGGGCGATCACATCCAGATGAAAGAGGGATTGCTCTACATCAACGATGTGCCGGTCAAGCGCGAGCGGCTGGAGGATTTCGTCGGCGAAGACCCTTGCGGCTCCGATGCCACCGCGCGTGTCAAGCAATGGAAGGAGACGCTGCCGAACGGCGTCACCTACAAGACGCTCGATTGCGTCGATAACGGCTTCTACGACAACACCAATGTCTACACCGTACCGCCCGGAAATTTCTTCATGATGGGCGATAACCGCGACAACTCGACCGACAGCCGCGTGCTCTCGGCGGTCGGTTACGTGCCTGAGGAAAACCTCATCGGCCGCGCGCAGATGATCTTTTTCTCGATTCAGGAAGGTGAGCAGGCGTGGCAATTCTGGCGCTGGCCGGCGGCGGTGCGCTGGAATCGCATATTCTCCTTCGTGCGATGAGCGACGAGACCGCAATCGATACTGCGGCGACGAAATCATCCGACGTGAAAACGCCGGATGCGAAAACGGCCGAGACTAAATCTGCCGAAAGCAAATCTTCGGAAATCAAGTCTTCGGAAAAGAAGCGGGCGGAATCCGGCGCGGACAGCGAGCCTAAGCCGGTCAAGAAATCCTCACGCAAGCCCAGCGCAAAAGCCGCGGCGAAAATCATCGAGCAACGCATCGGTCACACCTTCGCCGATCCCTCGCTGCTGACCACCGCGCTGACGCATGTTTCTGCGCTTAAATCGGCGCGCAATCGCGAAGGCAGTTATCAACGTCTTGAATTTCTCGGCGATCATGTGCTCGGCCTGATCGTGTCGGATATGCTTTTTCGTGCCTTTCCCAAGGCGGATGAGGGCGAGATGTCCAAGCGTCTCGCCGACCTTGTGCGCAAGGAAGCTTGCGCCGATGTGGCGAAATCGCTCAGCCTCAATGAAGCGATCAAGCTCGGCACCGTGGGCCCGGGCGCCAGCGCCCGGCTGCGCAATTCGGTGGTCGGCGATATTTGCGAGGCGGTAATCGGCGCGATCTTCCTCGACGGCGGCTATCCCGCGGCGGTGAAATTTGTCGAGTCCAACTGGACGGAGCGGATGCGCAAGCCGGTGCGTCCGCTGCGCGATCCGAAAACCATTTTGCAGGAGTGGGCACAGGGCAAGGGCCTGCCGACGCCGGTCTATCGCGAGATGGAGCGTAGCGGGCCGCATCATGACCCGCA
>JAIERI010000073.1 GCA_019747015.1 Xanthobacteraceae bacterium | reverse complement strand
GTGCCGGCGGGGCCGATGCCGAACACCAGTTCGTTGCGCTTGAGCGCGCGAATGTAGGAATCCTGCGCGGCGGTGCGGGCGCGCACCGGGCGCTTGCGCAGATTGATTTCCTCGAACGCGGATTTGGCGGCTTTCGGATCGAAGTCGAACAGCGATCCCTGCGCTATGATGGCGCGGATCGCGCCTTCGACATCGCCCTGCGCGATGTCGTTTTCTTCAATCGCCTGGCTGTAAAGCATTTCCAGCACGCGCTTGGCCGCATCGCAGGTGTCGCGCGAGCCGCCGACGGTGATCTGATTGCCGCGCGAATCCGCGACCACACCGAGCCGGCGCTCGATCAGCGCCAGATGCTGGCCGTAGGGACCGACCACGGCGGAGGCCGCGCGGTTGTCGTCGAAGGTCACGACGATGTGGGTCTCGGGTTGCGGGGGGAGATCACGGTCGGCCTTGCGGCCGGGAGCGAGTGAAGGCGAATCCGATGCGCTTTTCGGCAAGGGTTCAGGCTCCCATGATGGCGTGAGAAAGAGATGCAGATGCGCGGGTCTGAACGGCAAGTGTGCCGATCAGGCTGTAGCGTTCGAGACTTTCGATCCTGACAGGCAAGACCTGTCCGATAATCTCGGGCGAGGCGATCACATGCGCGGGTTGCAGATAAGCGGTGCGGCCGACGATCTGTCCCGGATTGCGCGCGGCGCGTTCGAACAGCACGCCCACCGTCTGTCCGATGGCAGCCGCGTTGAACGCCGCCTGCTGGCTGTCGATCAACTCCTGAAGCCGCGCCAATCGCTCGTCCATCACCGGGGTTGCAACCATCTCCTGCATGTCCGCCGCCGGCGTGCCGGGGCGGGGCGAATATTTGAACGAATACGCGCCAGCGTAACTGATTTGTGTGACCAGCGCGAGTGTGGCGGAAAAATCTTCCTCGGTCTCGCCGGGGAAGCCGACGATAAAATCCGATGAAAATGCAATGTCTTCGCGCGCCTTCCGGAACCGCTCGACGGTGCGGCGATAATCGCTTGCGGTGTGCTTACGGTTCATCGCATCGAGAATCCGGTCCGAGCCCGATTGCACCGGAAGATGCACGAACGGCATCACGGCGGGAATATCGCGATGCGCCTCGATCAGCGCGTCATCGACATCGCGCGGATGACTGGTCGAATAGCGCAGCCGCACGATGCCGGGAATGCCGGCGAGGCGATGAAGAAGTTTGCCGAGCGACCATGGTTTGCCGTCGCCGCCATAGCCGTGAAACGCGTTGACGTTCTGGCCGATCAGCGTGATCTCGCGCACGCCGTTGTCGGCGAGGCGCTGCACATCGTCGACGATGCGCGCAACGGGCCGCGAGACTTCCATGCCGCGCGTGTAAGGCACGACGCAGAAGGTGCAGAACTTGTCGCAGCCTTCCTGCACCGTGACGAAAGAGGAGATACCGCGCGCGCGGATCATCGAAGGTTTCGGCTGCGGTAATGACGCGAATTTGTCCTCGATCGGAAATTCCGTCTCGATCGCGCGACCTTCTTGTCGCGCGCGAGCCAGAAGCTGTGGCAGGTGATGATAGCTTTGCGGGCCGACCACGACATCGACCACTGGCGCGCGGCGGATGATCTCGTCGCCTTCCGCCTGCGCGACGCAGCCGGCAACCGCGATGTTCATCTGCCGTCCATTGCGCGCGGCCTCGATCTTGGCGACGCGCAGACGCCCCAGTTCCGAGTAGACTTTTTCGGACGCCTTTTCCCGGATGTGACAGGTGTTGAGGATCACAAGATCCGCGTCATCGACGCTCAAAGTCTCGACGAATCCCTCTCCCGCCAGTGTGTCCACCATGCGCTGGGCATCGTAGACGTTCATCTGGCAGCCATACGACTTGATGTGCAGCTTGCGTGGCGTGGTCATTCTGTTCCGGGACTGATCGGCTTGAAAGTCAGATATAGCGCAAAGCGCGCCAAATCCAGCGCGGCGGGACCAAAATTGAGCGCCGCAACCGCCGAAGTGATTGAAAATATCAGGTTTTATCGTCGTCCAGCGGAACGCAGTACAGTTCCAGCCGGTGATCGACCAGTTTGTAACCGAGCTTGCGGGCGATCTCGGCCTGCAATTTCTCGATCTCCTCGGAGGTGAATTCGATCACCTTGCCGTTGCGCAGATTGATGAGATGGTCGTGATGGTTGTCGGGCATCTGCTCGTAGCGCGCGCGGCCCTCGCGAAAATCGTGGCGCTCGATGATTCCGGCATCCTCGAACAGCTTGACGGTGCGATACACCGTCGAAATTGAAATCTTGTCATCGACCGCGATGCAGCGGCGATACAGTTCCTCGACATCGGGATGATCGGAGGACTCGGCGAGCACGCGCGCGATGACGCGGCGCTGCTCGGTCATCCGCATGCCGGTCGCGGCGCAGCGGCGCTCGATGTCCGTTGGGGGGGGTGTTCTGGTACGGATTTGAGAGCTGTCATGCTTCTCATTTTGCCATTGGTGGAAGGTTACGACAAGCCGCGCTGCATCACCAGCGCGTTCAATTGTTCGCCGCTGGCATCCTTGTAGTAACGCTCGCGCTGCCCGACCGTGCGGAAGCCCGCTTTTTCATAAAGGGCGCGCGCGGGGCGGTTGTTTTCCTCAACCTCGAGAAAAACCGTCTTCAAGCCGTACCCGGCGAGATAGCCCAGATGCGTGCGAAGCAGATCGCGCGACAGACCGAGTCCGCGATATTCCGAATCGATTGCAACAGACAGGATTTCCGCCTCGTCGGCGGCGATGCGCGAGATGATGAACCCGACGACGTCTCTCCCGAGCCGCAACCGGTGCGCCAGCGCGCTCCGGTCACTCAAAAGCTGCTGGAATTCTCCGGCGCTCCAGCCGCGATAAAACGAAGCGCGATGCAAACGTGAGAGAACCGGCGCATCGCGCAGAGTCGCAGGTTCGACGACGGGCGTAGCGCGCGTGAACAATTTCGACCACAGGCGCGACAGAAACCGTGACAGCGCGGTCATGCTCAGTCCGCCGATGCGTCGCGTGATGCGCGGGGCGCGATCATGGCGTTCGGTTGCGGTTTGGCATCCGGCGCGCGCAGATAATAAGGCCGTGGCGGCGAGCTTGCCGGACTGGCCGCGGCGCCGACCCACGCCACCCACGAAATATCCGGTCCCGGGCGCTGGTCGATCACGATTGGCGGTGCGGCATGGTGCGGCCAGCGGTCCGCCAGGATTTGCGCGGCATTGCCGGTCAGGCGCGGGCTGCCAAATCTTGCCGCGCGCAATGTGTCATCGACAGGCACCACAGCAGCTTTAATCAGCGTCGTGCCATTGCCGGAGAACACTTGAGCATAAACGTGATCGTGCCGCGCATCGATGGCGACGATAATGGGGTTGTCAGTTTTTTCACTCAGGAAGGGCGCGGCATAGGCCGACAATGTGCTCACCCCGACGACGGGTTTGCCGGCTGCGAGCGCCAATCCGCGTGCGGCTGAAATGCCGACACGCAGGCCGGTGAAACTGCCGGGGCCGGTCGTCACCGCGATCTTGTCGAGCGCACCAAAGCCGCCTCCGAATTTATCCATCACGCGGCGGATCAACGGCATCAACGCCTCGGCGTGCCCGCGCTTCATTGGCAGACATTCCTCGGCACGCAGCGCCTTGGTCTCGGTGTCCAGCACCGCGGCGGCGCACTGATCCAGCGCGGTATCGATGGCGAGCACGAGCATTACAAAGCCTGCGGGAAACGGAAAATCGTCCGCAACGTGCCGTGCAAACACGAAAGGGGCAAGCGTTTCGGCCTGCCCCTTTCGGTTTTAGATGAATTGTCGCTCTTTACATGGGCCGCACTTCGACCACATCCGGCACGAAATGCTTCAAAAGATTCTGGATGCCGTGCTGAAGCGTCGCGGTGGAGGATGGACAGCCCGCGCACGAGCCCTTCATGTCGAGATAAACCACGCCTTCCTTGAAGCCGCGGAAGGTAATGTCGCCACCATCCTGGGCCACCGCCGGACGTACCCGCGTTTCGATCAGATCCTTGATGATTTCGACCGTCTCGGCATCGGCTTCGCTGAAGAACTCGTCTTTGTGAGCGCCATCGGCAGCTTCGCCATCCGCGAGCAGCGGCGCGCCCGACATATAATGTTCCATGATGACGCCGAGGATCGACGGCTTGAGATGCTGCCAGTCGCTGCTGTCCTTGGTCACGGTGACGAAGTCGGAGCCGTAGAACACGCCGGTCACGCCCGGCACGTCGAACAGCTTGGCCGCAAGCGGCGAGCGTGCCGCGCTGTCGCGGGTTGCGAATTCCATGGTGCCGCTGTCGAGCACGGCGCGTCCCGGAATGAATTTCAGGGTCGCGGGATTGGGGGTCGCTTCGGTCTGGATGAACATTGCAAGTCTCCGGCGCATCGCCGGTTCAAGGCCGGCGCGTTCGGGTTAAGGTGCATTACTTATAACAGATGGCGGCGAAAAAAGCACGATCAAGGGCGTAACCCTCATGACAGCGCGTCGATGTCATCGTCGCCGAGACTCCCCGGAATAATGGTTAGCGGAATGGGAAATGTTCCGGCTGATTTTGCCAGCAAGGTGATGACCGGGCCGGGCCCCTCGGCGCCGGTGCTGGCCGCCAGCACCAGCATGCAGATCTCGGTGTCGTTCTCGATCAGATCGAGGATATGCGTTGTGGGATCGCCTTCGCGGATCACGCGTTCCGGCGCGATGGCGGCCACCGCATAGGCGCGGCCGGCGCAGCGGTCGATCGCCGCGTTGGCGGCTTCCTCCGCCTCCGCGCGCATGATGTCGGCGACGCCAAGCCATTGCTGATTGAGATCGCCGGTCTCGATCACGCGCAGCATCACGACGCGGCCGCTGCTGCGCACCGCCCAGCGGCCGGCGTAATACACCGCGCGGTCGCACTCGATAGTGTCATCGACAAGGACGAGGCATTTCGGCTTGTGGCCGGATTCGTAAGCGCGCCGTGGGGTGCCCATGCCTCCTCCGGAAGTGATGCGAACCGACGGCATGCTGCCACGGTGTCGGTGCCGCCGACAAGCGATGAAGGCGGTGAACTGTTCCCGTTCCCGTGCAAATAGCGGGTGAAGGATTTATTTTTTCCGAATGAAACCGACGATGTCTTTTACGGATGTCATGGTCTGCCCGGCGATGGCGCGTGCGCGATCGGCGCCGTCCACCAGCACGGAATCGACATAGGCCGGATCCTGGGTCAGCTTTTTCATTTCGGCGCCGATCGGTCCGAGTTTTTCAACAGACAGATCGACCAGCGTCGATTTGAAACTCGAAAATTGTCCGCCGCCGAATTCGCGCAGCACGTCGGCTTTGGTGCGGCCGGAGAGCGCCGCATAGATGCCGACAAGATTGTCGGCTTCGGGACGCGCTTCCAGTCCCTTTTCCTCCGACGGCAACGGCTCCGGATCGGTTTTCGCCTTGCGGATTTTCTGCGCGATGCCGTCGGCGTCGTCGGTCAGGTTGATGCGCGAATAATCCGATGGGTCCGACTTTGACATTTTCTTCGACCCATCCCGAAGAGACATCACGCGTGTCGCGGGGCCGGTGATGAGCGGCTCGGGTTGCGGGAAGAATTTTTCGTCAAGGCCGTGCGCGCGAATGGAGTCGGAAAAATCGTTGTTGAACTTCTGCGCGATGTCGCGCGCCAGTTCCAGATGCTGCTTCTGGTCCTCGCCGACCGGCACATGCGTGGCGCGATAGACCAGAATGTCCGCGGCCATCAGGTTCGGATAGGCATAAAGCCCGACCGAGGCCGCCTCGCGGTCCTTGCCCGCCTTCTCCTTGAACTGGGTCATGCGGTTGAGCCAGCCGAGTCGTGCGACGCAATTGAACACCCAGGCCAGTTCGGCGTGTTCGGCGACCTGGCTCTGGTTAAACACGATGTGCTTTTTCGGATCGATACCGGAGGCGATGAAGGCGGCCGTGACTTCGCGGATGTTGCGCGTCAGTTCGGCGGGCTCCTGCCAGACGGTGATGGCGTGCAGGTCGACCACGCAATAGAGGCAATTATAAGCGTCCTGCAATTTCACGAAATTGACGATGGCGCCGAGATAATTGCCAAGGTGCAAATTGCCGGTCGGCTGGACGCCGGAAAAAACCCGTTCGGTCGGCATGGAATGGTCCTAAAGGCGGTGCACAGTTTGGCGGCCTGTCTAGTGTGGGGTTCGCAAGTTCGCAACATTCATTTGCGCTGATCGCGATCGCGAAAATCCATCAGCGCCTCGCCCCAGCTTACCACGCCGAGCAGATCGAGCAGCAGGCCGTAGAGCGAGATACCGGCCGCGACCAGTCCGCCGAGGATGGTGAGCTGCGCGGTAAAATTGGCGCTCTGCATCACCGGGGAGACGAACATGTCGGAAGTGAACAGCGTCGCCGCCATGATTGCGGCGCAGGCCCCGATG
>JAIERI010000205.1 GCA_019747015.1 Xanthobacteraceae bacterium | reverse complement strand
ATCACCGCGCCCGGCGATGTGGTGCTGGTGCCGAACCCGAGCTATCCGATCCACGCTTTCGGCTTCCTGATGGCGGGAGGCGTGATCCGCTCCGTGCCGGCGGAGCCGACGCCGCAGCTTTTCCAGCATCTGGAACGCGCGATCACCCATTCGATTCCCAAGCCGATCGCGATGATCGCTTGCTATCCGTCGAACCCGACGGCCTACGTCGCGTCGCTGGACTTTTACAAGGATCTGGTCGCGTTCGCCAAGAAGCACGAGATTTTCATCCTGTCGGATCTGGCTTACGCCGAACTCTATTACGATGGCGTGCCGCCGCCCTCGGTCCTGCAGGTGCCTGGCGCGATCGATGTCACTGTCGAGTTCACCTCGATGTCGAAGACGTTTTCGATGGCGGGCTGGCGCATGGGATTCGCGGTCGGTAACGAGCGCATCATCGCCGCGCTGACGCGCGTGAAGTCGTATCTCGATTACGGTGCGTTCACGCCGGTGCAAGTCGCGGCCACTGCCGCGCTGAACGGCCCGCAGGACTGCATCAAGGAGATGCGAGACATCTATCGCAAGCGCCGCGACGCCATGGTCGAGTCGTTCGGACGCGCTGGCTGGGACATTCCCCCGCCCGCCGCGTCGATGTTTGCCTGGGCGCCGCTGCCGGAGAAATTCCGCGACATCGGCAGCATGGATTTCGCCACACTGATGGTCGAGAAATCGGGCGTCGTGGTCTCGCCCGGCGTTGCCTTTGGCGAGCATGGCGAAGGCTTCGTGCGCATCGCGATGGTCGAAAACGAACAGCGCATCCGCCAGGCTGCGCGCAACATCCGCCGCTTCCTTGATACGGGAGTGGAAACGTTGCACAACGTGGTTCCTCTCGCCAACAGGCGATAGGCATGATCCCGAAAAGCGGTATCCGGTTTTCGGATCAGATCATGCCAACTAATAAGTTTTTCCGGCAGGTTTGAAGTCGATATGGTGGCTCCGCTCAAAGTGGGGATTGCGGGGCTCGGCACTGTGGGCGCCGAGGTTGTCCGTCTCATCGAACGCCAGCAGCGCACGTTGTCAGCGCGCTGCGGCAGGCCCATACGCGTGGCTGCGGTGTCGGCGCGCTCGAAAGCCAAAAAGCGCGGCCTCGATCTTGGCGGTATTGCCTGGGCGAAGGATGCACTGGCGCTGGCGAACGATCCGCGGATCGATGTATTCGTCGAACTGATGGGCGGCGCGGATGATCCGGCGCTCTCTGCAATCGAGACGGCGCTCAGAAACGGCAAGTCGGTCGTCACGGCCAACAAGGCGCTGATTGCCAAGCACGGCTCGCGCCTCGCAGCTACGGCCGAAAAACATGGCGGTGCGCTGAACTATGAGGCGGCGGTCGGCGCTGCGATTCCCGTTATCAAGACGCTGCGTGAAGGACTTGCCGGCACCGATATCCACCGCGTCTACGGAATTCTCAACGGCACCTGCAACTACATTCTTACGCGCATGGAGCAGGAGGGTCTGTCCTTCGCGGCATGTCTGAAGGATGCACAGCGGCTCGGTTATGCCGAGGCCGACCCGTCTTTCGATGTCGACGGCCAGGACACCGCGCAAAAGCTCGCCATCCTGGCGAGTCTCGCTTTCGGAACCAAGGTCAATCAGAAGGCGGTGTATGTCGAGGGTATCTCCTCGATCGCGCCGGAGGATTTGCTTGCGGCTGAAGAACTCGGCTACCGGGTCAAATTGCTCGGCGTTGCTGTGCGCACTGCGACCGGCATCGAACAGCGCGTACATCCGACCATGGTGGCGCGCTCGTCATCGCTTGCGCAGGTGATGGACGTGACCAACGCCGTGACGATCGATGGCGATGGCATTCCTCCCATCACGCTTGTTGGCCCCGGTGCGGGCGGGGCCGCCACCGCATCCGCTGTTGTCGCCGACATCGCCGACATCGCGCGCGGCGTGCACGCGTTGCCGTTCGGCCGCCCCGTCGATAAACTCAAGGTGACGACCAAGGCGCCGATGGAACGGCATGAAGGGGGCTATTACATCCGCCTGATGGCCCGCGATCTTGCCGGCACCGCCGCTACCATCGCCACGCGCCTTGCCGAACAGAAAATATCGATTGAATCCATCGTGCAGCGTCACCCGGATGGCGGGCGTGAAGGATCGGGGGCGGCGGTAAAATCGTCACCGGTTCCAGTTATCCTGATTACCTACGCGACGAATGAAGACGCCGTGCATCGTGCCTTGCAGGCGGTCCAGCAAGACCGGGTGATAACCGGCCGTCCGCAGGTCATTCGCATTGAAAAGAACTGACAGGTCCGGCTTGCTGTTGCGCAAGCCCGGGCCCCACTTTAGGAGCTAGATATGTCCGTTATTTCCGTTCCGCCGCAACTCCTGCTGGAGCGCATTCTTACACTCGAAATCGTCCGGGTGACGGAACGCGCTGCCGTGTCCGCGGCGCGGCTGCGCGGCCTGGGCAATGAGAAGGGCGCCGATCAGGCGGCGGTGGACGCGATGCGACGCGAGCTGAACAAGATTCCGATCAAGGGCACCGTGGTGATCGGCGAGGGCGAGCGCGATGAAGCGCCGATGCTGTTCATCGGCGAGAAGGTCGGCGCGGAATTCGGACCTGACGTCGACATCGCGGTCGATCCGCTCGAGGGCACCACGCTGTGCGCCAAGGACATGCCGGGATCGATTGCGACCATGGCGATGGCTGAGGGCGGCACGCTTCTCAACGCGCCCGACGTGTACATGCAGAAGATCGCGATCGGTCCGGGCTACGCCAAGAACGTGATCGAACTCGACGCACCGCCGGCGGAAAATATTCGCCGTCTCGCGCGTGCCAAGGACGTGCATCCGTCCGCGATCACCGCGCTGGTGCTTGATCGTCCGCGCCACGCCGACATCATCAACGCCATTCGCGGCACCGGCGCGGCTGTGCGTCTGATCACCGATGGCGACGTTGCCGGTGTGATCCACACCGCAGACCCTGATAATACCGGCATCGATATTTACATCGGGACTGGCGGCGCGCCTGAGGGCGTACTGGCGGCCTCGGCGCTGCGCTGTATCGGCGGCCAGATGCAATGCCGCCTGATCCTCGATACCGACGAGAAGCGTGAGCGCGCCGCGAAGATGGGCATCAAGGACCCCAAGATGATCTACGGCATCGAGGATATGGTGAAGGGCGACTGCCTGTTCTCGGCGACCGGCGTTACCGACGGATCGCTGTTGTCCGGTGTGAAGTTCCGCAAGAATGTGATCGAAACCGAGACGGTGGTGATGCGTTCGGTCACCGGCACGGTGCGTTACATCAAGGCCGAACACCGCCAGTTGGAAAAATTCCATCTGGACTAGGGCATGATCCCGAAAAGTGGGCCCCAGTTTTCGGGAATGGATCATGCCCCAAAAATATGAGGCATAGATGAGCGAGCGCGTCGTCATCCGCCCCTTGCGCGAGGACGAGCGCGGCGCATGGGAGCCTTATTGGCAGGCCTATCTGACATTCTACAAAGCCTCGGTGCCTGCGGAAACGACCGACGTCACATGGAAACGTTTTCACGATTCCAATGAGCCAATCTTTGCGCTGGGCGCTTTTGTTGACGGCAAACTGGTCGGCATCGTCCATTATCTCTTTCATCGCTCATGCTGGACTGTCGGCGACTATTGTTATCTCCAGGATTTGTATGTCGATGACGGCGTGCGCGGTCAGGGTCTCGGCCGTGCGCTGATCGAAGCGGTTGCTGAACGAGCGAAGGCTGCGGGCGCGAGCCGCGTTCACTGGCTGACCCAGCCCGGCAACACGCAGGCCCGCGCGCTCTACGATCGGCTCGCCGACGATTCCGGCTTCATGCAATATCGCAGAATTTTCAAAGGGGTGCCCTGATGACCGAGCTGAAAGCGCTGCTGTTCGACACTTTCGGCACCGTGGTGGACTGGCGCGGCAGCCTGATCGCCGACTTCACGCAATGGGCGCAGGGCAAGAACGTCATGGGCGACTGGGTCGCGCTTGTCGATGCGTGGCGGGGTGCCTACAAGCCATCGATGGACGCAGTGAGGAAGAATCCCGAACGCGGCTTTCTCACGCTCGATGAATTGCAGCGCCAGTCGATCGAACCGCTCGCGGCAAGCCTTGGTATCAAGGGTCTGACCGCGAAGGATTACGACTATCTCACCAGCGGCTGGCATCGTCTCGATCCCTGGCCGGACAGCGTGCCGGGCCTGACGCGGCTGAAAACGAAATTCATCATTGGCCCGTTGTCGAACGGCAATGTCGGCCTGCTGGTCGATCTCGCCAAACATTCCGGTCTGCCATGGGATGTCATCATGAGCGCCGAACTGTTTCGCCACTACAAGCCCGATCCGGAAACCTATCTCGGCTCGGCGAAACTGCTGGGACTTGCGCCTGCGCAGGTGATGCTGGTCGCCGCGCACAATGACGATCTCGCCGCCGCGCAAAAGGTGGGACTGAAAACCTGCTTCGTGCCGCGTGTCACCGAATACGGCCCGCACCAAGTCCACGACTTCAAGGCGGATGGTGACTGGGACTATGTCGTCAGGGACATCGTCGACCTGGCGGGGCAACTGGGCTGTTGATGGCTGTTGAAGGGCCGCCTGAGGCGACGCATTGAACTGTCATTAAACCCGCATTAATTGCACATTACCTGTCATGTCGCTCCCGGTCTCCGCATTGCCTGTTGAGACGCCGCAGGCTTTCCTCGGCGTGACGATGTCGGCCACAAAAAAACTGTGGCGCGACCGCCTCGATGCGCGCGGCGCGGCGCGCGCGCTCGCCATCGCGCAGCGCTACCAGTTGCCGGAAATGTTGGCGCGGGTGATCGCGGGACGAGGCATCGACATCGATGCGGTCGATGACTTCCTCGATCCGACAATTCGCAAGCTGATGCCGGACCCGTCCACCGTCACGCAAATGGAGGCGGCGGCAAAACGCATCGCGGACGCCGCGGCGCGCGGCGAGAAGGTTGCGATCTTCGGCGACTACGATGTCGACGGCGCGACATCCGCCGCGCTGCTGACCTGGCATCTGCGCCATTGCGGGCTCGATCCGCTGATCCATATTCCGGATCGCATCTTTGAAGGCTACGGCCCGAACAATGAGGCAGTGCGCGCGCTCGCAGGCAAAGGCGCGACATTGTTGGTTACGGTCGATTGCGGTACCACCAGCATCGAACCGCTGGCCGAAGCCAAGAAGCTCGGCATGGATGTGGTGGTGATCGATCATCATCAATGCGGCGACGAGTTGCCCGTGGTCGACGCGCTGGTCAATCCGAACCGGCCCGACGATCTGTCGGGTCTCGGTCATCTCGCCGCTGTCGGCCTTGTGTTCGTCACGCTGGTCGCGGTGAACCGCGAATTGCGCGCGCGAAGTTTCTGGACCAGCGAGATGCCGGAGCCTGATCTGCTCGGGGTGCTGCATCACGTCGCGCTGGGCACGGTGGCCGATGTCGCGCCGCTTCTCGGGCTCAATCGCGCCTTCGTCGCCAAGGGCCTGATCGCGATGCGCCGCCGCGATCATATCGGCCACACCGCGCTGATGGATGTCGCGCGGCTGAACGGTCCGCCGGAGGCGTGGCATCTCGGCTTCATGCTCGGTCCGCGCATCAATGCCGGCGGGCGCATCGGCCGCGCCGATTTGGGCGTGCGTCTCCTGCTTGAAGGCGATGTGTCGGAAGCGGCGCGCATCGCTGCCGAACTCGATCGTCTCAACATGGAGCGCCGCGTGATCGAACAGGCTGCCGAGGCGCAGGCGGAAGCCGAAGCACTGGCCGCGCTCGGGCTTGAGGACAAGGGCGCGGTGATCGTCACGGCGTCCGAGGGCTGGCATCCCGGCGTGGTCGGTCTTGTCGCGTCACGTCTGAAGGAAAAGTTTTCACGGCCCGCATTCGCGATTGCGCTGGAGCCGGGCGGCACTGGCACCGGCTCGGGCCGCTCGATTCCCGGCGTGGACTTAGGAAAAGCTGTGCGGCAGGCCGTGCATGACGGCGTGCTGCTCAAGGGTGGCGGTCATGCGATGGCGGCGGGTGTGACGCTGAAGAAAGAACGCCTCGCCGAATTTCGCGCCTATATCGAAAGCGCGCTCGCCGCCGACGTCGCGCGGGCGCGGCACGTCAACGAGCTGTTCATCGACGGCGCGGTCAGCGCGCGCGGCGTCACCACCGAACTTGTGAACACGCTCAACCGTGCCGGACCGTTTGGCAGCGGCAATCCCGAACCGATGATCGCGCTGCCGTCGCATGAACTGATCTATGCCGACGAGGTCGGGCAGGCGCATCTGCGCCTGCGATTCAAATCGGGTGACGGCGCCATCGTCAACGGCATCGCGTTTCGCGCCATCGGGCAGAAACTGGGAAACGCGCTGATCGAAAATCGCGGCCAGATGCTGCATGTCGCCGGATCGCTC
>JAIERI010000143.1 GCA_019747015.1 Xanthobacteraceae bacterium | reverse complement strand
CTTGAACAGGGGAATGGTGATGAGCTGGCAGAACAATCCCTTGCTCGCGGTCTCCAGCACGTTCCACGATGCCCGCAGCGCCAGAGATTGAGGCTGCCCGAATTCGATGCCGATCATCAAACCTTTGCCGCGAACATTTTTCAGTAATTCATAACGTGGGACCATCGCGTTCAGCGAGGCCTGAAGACGTTCGCCACAGCGCGCCGCATTCTCGACCAGCTTCTCGGATTTGAGAACTTCCAGCGTCGCGATGCCGGCGGCCATCGCAAGATCGTTCTTGGCGAAGGTCGATCCGTGCACCACCGCGCGATCCATACGGTCGAAAATCTTGTCGAAGATAGCTTTACGTGTCAGCAATGCACCGACCGGCACCTGCCCGCCCGAAAGCGCCTTCGACAGCAGCACCATGTCCGGCTCGACATTCCAGTGTTCGACCGCAAGGAAGCGGCCGGTGCGGCCCATGCCGGTCTGAATCTCGTCGGCAACGAAAATCGTGCCATAGCGTTTGCACAGCGCGGCGGCGCCGGGCAGGAAATCGTCATCCGGTATGTTGACGCCCTTGCCTTGAATAGGCTCGACGATGAAAGCCGCGACCTGGCGGGTCGAGAGCGCCTTCTCCAGAGCTTCGAGATCGTTGAACGGGATTGACGCGCAATTAGGCAGTAGCGGCCCGAAGCCGCCACGGAAATTGGCGTCGTCGGTCAGCGACAGTGAGCCGTAGGACAGTCCATGATAGGCGTGGTCGCAATACACGATGCCAGGCCGCCCGGTCGCACCACGCGCGAACTTGATCGCGGCCTCGACGCATTCGGTACCGGAATTGGCGAAGAAAACCTTGTCGAGATAGGGAACGTTGGCGATCAGGCGTTCCGCCAGAATGCCGGCCAGCGTCGACAGGTCGAGTTGCACGAGATTGGCAAATTCGCTGTCGAGAACGTTTTTGAGCGACTCGCGAATCACCGGATGATTGCGTCCTATGGCAAAAACACCGAACCCGCTGAGCAAATCGAGATAACGCTCATTATCCCGGTCGAAGAGATACTGGCCCTGTCCGCGCTGGAAACCGACGTCATAGCCGATCGTCTTGAGAACCCTGACGAGTTGCTCATTTAAGTATCGTGTATGGAGAGCGCCGCGCTGAAACTGCCGGTCGGCGAACATCTCGGAAATGTCTAGATTTGCTTTCACCATGGGGTACATACGTCGTGTGACAGCGCATTCGTCAACTGAAAAAAATCAATGCGGCGATTTGTCGTTTTGGTGGAACATGCGGCTGGTAAATATGATTCTCTCACATTGCGGCGCACGCGAGGATTTATGCGAAAAATAGCCTATTCCGGAATATTTGCACTCGCCATGATCGGCGGCGCCCACGCCCTCGACAATCCAGCCCTCGGCGAGTGGCGGGTCGAGGATGGCGTGGCAACGATCAAGATAGTCGACTGTAACGGTCGTCTATGGGGAGTTGTGGCCTCAGAAAAGACCCCTGGCGGCCTCGACCGGATGAATCCCGACGCGTCGAAGCGAAGCCGCCCCACGCTTGGCATTCCTGTGCTGATCAACATGAAGAAATCCGCCGACGAGCGGGATAAGTGGGAAGGCAGCATCTATAACGCCAAGGATGGAAAGACTTACGATGCCTCCATTCAGGTCAGGTCGCCGACCGCGCTGGTGGTCGAAGGCTGCGTCTTGAGCATTTTGTGCGGCGGCCAGACTTGGACTCGCGTGCCGGATACGGCAAGTCCAACAGGCACCAAAGGCACAACAGCGGTAACGGGCTCTTCACCATCCGCTCCGAAACCGCACCCGCAGGTATCCGGCACCGCGCCAAAACCAGCGGCCGGCCAGAAGGCCGGTGCCGCTCCCGTCTCGGAGGTCTGCTTACTCCCCGATATCGCGGGGGCGCCCCATTAGCGCGGGCTGAAACAGCACGGCTGCTGCAAGCGTCGTCACCAGCGACAACGCCATCAGCTTACCCATGCTTGACGTTCCCGGATGGCTGGACAGCCAGAGGCTGCCGAACGCCGTTGCCGTGGTCATGGCGCTAAAGAAGATGGCGCGGGTCAGGCTCGACTGCAACAAGTTGGTGTGCCCGGCCCGCCATGCCGTGACATAGTAGATTTTGAACGCGACGCCGACGCCAAGCAGGAGCGGCAACGCGATGATGTTGGCGAAGTTCAGCGGCATTCCGATCAGCACGCAGATTTCCAGCGTCAGCACGCCGGCGAGGACCAGTGGCACTAGCGTCAGCAGCACGTCACCGATCCGCCGCAGCACGATGTAGAGCAGGATCGAAATCGAGATCAGTGCCCACAGACCTGCCTGCACAAATGCCATCACGATGGTGTGGCCGGATTCGAGAATCGACACCGGACCACCCGTGGCGGTCGGCTCGACCTTCTGAACTGCGGCGGCGAATTTACGCAGTGTCTCGTTGTCGTTGGGGTCGCCCTTGGGTTGCACCTCGACCCGCGCGCGGCCGTCTGACGACGTCCAGTCGCTGACCAAGTCGGCAGGCAGCGATTTTGCGGTAATCGGCTGTGCTTTGAGTGAATTCCGGATCTGGTCCAGCATTACCGACAAAGGCGAGATGAACACGTCCGTCACCTTGTCGCGAACCGATATGTCTGATTGAGCCAGACGGGTTAGCGCATCCGCTAGCCGATTGGCCGCAGCAGCAGGTTCAGGGCCCGATTTGCTCGCGACCCGCCGCAGATTGGCTGCGGCGTCGCTCAGCGCCACGACGTTCTCGGCATCGGACGGCGGCGTGCCAGGTTTGGCCTTCAACGCCGCATCGAGAGCACCAGCAGCCCTTCGGATCAAACCAAGCTTGGTCTGCTGATCGTCGGGGATGAAGCTGTCTAGCGAAATCGTTCGGGCCACTTCGGGCAGTTTGGCCAGCTTCTCTTGCACCTGTTTTGCAGCCGCGATCGAGGGCACAACGATCTCGATGGCATTGGTGCCGGTGTTGGGATCCCTCCGCAAATCCAGATAAGTCGCGATCGACTCGACCTTGGGGCTTCGCAGATTGATCGGATTGAAATCGAACTGCATGAAATAAAGCAGTGGCAGACCGAGGATGGCGATACCCAGCGTGGATGCAATGATCGGCACGCGGTGGTCTTCAAGGAAGCGATCGACTGGCGCGAGGAAAGCATAACCAACCGGCTCTTCTTCGCCGGGTGGATTGAACAGCTTCAGCAGCGCCGGCAGTACAGTCACGGCAGCTACGAACGCGATCAGCATGCCTGCACCGGCGATCTTGCCGAGTTCGGAAACGCCTTTGTAATGCGTCGGCAGGAACGACAGGAAGCCTGCCGCGGTGGCGACCGCCGCCAATGTCAGCGGCACGGCGGAATAACGCGCCGCTTCTTCCAGCGCACTTTGCAGTTGGTGCGTATTGTGACGCTCGGACCGGTAGCGTACGCTGTACTGGATACCGAAATCGACGCCGAGACCGACAAACAATACGAAGAACGCGATCGAGATCATGTTGAAGGCGCCGACCAGCATCAGCGCCGCCGCCGTAGTGATCGAAAGACCGATAAAGAGAGTTATGAACACGGCGGCAATGATCTTTGGCGAATGCAGCGCCAGGTACAGGATCAGCAACACGACGAGAATGGTGACGATGCCATTCAGCAAGGCACCTTCCTGCACGGTGGCGAATTCTTCGTCGGAGATCGGCACCGGTCCGGTCAGGCGCACACGCGCGTGGTAGTTCTTCTCGAAGCCGAGATCGGTCGCAGCCTGGCGGATGGCGTCGGACGCGGCTTTGCCGGGCTCAAGCGCGTTGTAGTCCAGCACGGCCTGAATGGTCAGCAGCACGCGGCGGTCGGTGGGTGTCAGCGGGTCAGCGCTGATAAGCTGATTCCATGAGAACACCCCGTCTCCGGTCTTGAGAACCTGCTCGACAGTGTCAGAGACCAGATTCAGCGGCCGCGTCATCGACTCGCGCGAAAACCGGCCCCGCTCAACACCGCCGAGGGCAGTTGCGAGAACACCCGTCAGGCCGCGAATGCTGGGATCGTCCGTCAGGATGTCGAAAAAGGGCTGGGTGGCGGCCAACTGGCCGGTCTGTTTGGTGACCTCGGCAGTCGGCAAAAACAACAAGCCATTATTGGCGAAGAACGGTCCACCCGCAGGCCGGCGGATGAGGAGGAACTTGTCGGTCTGGGGCGCAAGCTTCTTTTCCAGCGCCGTCGCCGCCTGGGAGGCGAGTTCGGGGGTCTGAGCCTCCACAACGGCCAGAATTAGCTCGTGCTGGCCCGGAAACGCCTTTTCATAGGCAACTTCACGTTGCCGCCAGTCAAGATCTGGCGAAATAAGCTTGGCAATGTCGGTACTTATGGCAAAGTTCCGCGATGTATAGAAACCTGCCGCGATCGCCAAAATAAGGCCAAGAATAACGGTGAGCCATGCGTAACGGGTACAGGTCTTCACCAGGGAAACAATAATCCTTGTCAGCACAGCTTTTCTTTCTATGTGTGGCGCTCGAAGCGGCAATAGCCTCAGAACGAGGCCGGCGGGTTAACACGAGTTGGCTCGATCGGTGCCCTTAAGTCACACAATAGTGGCATAACGCGAGAGCCAGGCGAGAATTACTGCTCAATAGCTGCCATAATGCTACACTGCAAAATGTTCATGTCTTGTTCCAAGTTCGGACTGGAAGACCTATGACCTCATCGACCCCTCTGCTGGATAAAATCAAATCTCCCTCTGATTTGCGCAATCTCAAAGAGAGCGATTTGCCGCAAATTGCCGCAGAACTGCGTGCGGAGACGATCAATGCAGTCGCGGTGACCGGGGGGCATCTGGGTTCGGGTCTCGGGGTCGTGGAACTCACCGTGGCCATACATCATGTTTTTAATACGCCCAACGACCGTCTGATCTGGGACGTCGGTCATCAGGCCTATCCGCACAAGATTCTGACCAACCGCCGCGAGAAGATTCGTACCCTGCGCCAGGGCGGCGGGCTGTCCGGTTTTACCAAACGCGCCGAGAGCGAATATGACTGTTTTGGCGCCGCGCACTCCTCGACCTCGATTTCTGCGGGTCTTGGCATGGCCGTGGCCCGCGATCTGGCCGGGGAAGACCGCAACGTTATCGCGGTCATCGGTGACGGCGCGATGTCGGCGGGCATGGCCTATGAGGCCATGAACAACGCCGGCGCAATGGATTCACGTCTGATCGTGATTCTCAACGACAATGAAATGTCGATCGCGCCGCCGGTCGGAGCGATGTCGGCCTATCTGTCGCGCCTGCTGTCCGGCAACACCTATCGTTCGTTGCGCGAGATCGGCAAACAGGTCGCCAAGCGGCTGCCGAAATTCGTCGAGAAAGGCGCGCAGCGCGCCGAGGAATATGCCCGCGGCTTCCTGTCCGGTGGCACGCTATTCGAGGAGCTGGGCTTCTACTATGTCGGCCCGATCGATGGTCACAATCTCGATCATCTGCTGCCGGTTCTCAAGAACGTGCGCGATTCGAAAGTCGGCCCGACGCTGATCCATGTCGTCACCGAAAAGGGCAAGGGTTACACCCCGGCGGAAGCCGCGCCTGACAAATATCACGGCGTGGTCAAGTTCGACGTCGCGACCGGCAAGCAGACCAAAGCGCTCGCCAACGCCCCCTCCTACACCCGCGTGTTCGGCGACAGCCTGGTCAAGGAAGCGCAGAAGGACGACAGCATCGTCGCCATCACTGCAGCGATGCCGGGCGGCACCGGCGTCGACATTTTCGGCAAGGCATTTCCGGCACGCACCTTCGATGTCGGCATTGCCGAGCAGCATGGCGTTACTTTCGCCGCGGGCCTCGCCACCGAGGGCATGAAGCCGTTCGTTGCGATCTATTCCACTTTCCTGCAACGCGCCTACGATCAGGTGGTGCATGACGTTGCGATCCAGAGCCTGCCGGTACGTTTCGTGATCGACCGCGCCGGTCTTGTGGGTGCCGACGGGCCGACCCATGCCGGCTCCTTCGATATCGCCTATCTGGCCTGTTTGCCGAATTTCGTCATCATGGCCGCCTCCGACGAGGCCGAACTGGCGCACATGGTCGCAACTGCGGTCTCGATTGATGACCGTCCCTCCGCCTTCCGCTTCCCGCGCGGCGACGGTGTCGGCGTCGAGTTGCCCGCGGCCGGTGTGCCGCTGGAAATCGGCAAGGGTCGTATTGTTCGCGAGGGCTCGTCGGTCGCGCTGCTGTCGCTCGGCACGCGACTTGGCGAATGCCTGAAG
>JAIERI010000177.1 GCA_019747015.1 Xanthobacteraceae bacterium | reverse complement strand
TTCAAGGAACACAAGATCCTGACCCAGGTGTCCGGGCACGCGAGCCACACCATCAAGCTGCTGCCGCCACTGGTGATCACTGCCGAGGATTGCAAATGGATCGAGACCGCGTTCGATCAGGTGATCGGCGCCAGCCACCGCGTGCCGGGTGCGGTGTGGTCACTTGGCAAGACGCTGATGGACAACGCCGTCCGCAAGTCGGCTTAAGCATCCACTGATAAAACGCCGATAAAAAACCCGCCGCGTTTTACGCGGCGGTTTTTTATGTCTCACGGTTTTGATGTCCGATGGCGATTTGAAGCGGACGTGCTTACTGGCCGTGGCTAACCAGGACCGAATCGCATGCCTTGCTGATTTTTGGCCTGAACTGCTTGAGGCACGCCAGAATCGCAAGATCGGAATCATTCATCACCGTCTGGCAATAACGCGAAACATCCTTGGCGCACGCCTTCTGTTCTTCCGGTGTGCCGCTGCGCTGTATCGCCGGTGTTTCGACGGCATTCTGGGCCATCGTGGCTGTCGTAACCGATGCGAGCAACGCGGCAATCGTAAGTGTTCTGAGCATTGTCGTCCTTCATTCGTTCCGTCAAAGATGGGCCAGACTATAGGAAGCCCGTCCGCGAATGTCAGCGGCGGCGCGGCACCGGGCGGCGCAATCCGCGCTTATTTTTCCGGGTGTGTCGCGCGAGCAAGGGAATTCGGCCAATTCCGCCATATTTCAGAGCAAGGAACCCGGGTTTATTCACCCGCCATTCCGTCACTTTGCGTCCTGCAGAATCATCGTTGCGCCTTTTTCCGCGATCATCGCAGTCGGCGTGTTGGTGTTGCCCGAGGTGATAGTCGGCATCACCGAGGCGTCGACGACGCGCAGGCGCGCGATACCGCGCAGGCGCAGCCGCTCATCGACCACCGCCATCGAATCGTTTGCCGTGCCCATCTTCGCCGTGCCGACGGGATGAAAAATGGTCGTGCCGATATCGCCGGCTGCCTTCGCCAGCGATTCATCGTCATCGCCGACTGTGGGGCCAGGCAGGTATTCGGCTGGGTAATAGGGCGCGAGCGCAGGCTGCCTCATCAATCGCCGGGTGACGCGAATGGCGTCGGCGGCGACTTCACGGTCTTCATCGGTGGATAGATAATTCGGCGCGATCAGCGGCGCGTCGTCTGGCCCGTTCGATGTCAGGCGCACAACGCCGCGCGACGTCGGCTGCAGATTGCAGGCGCTGATCGTGATCGCAGGAAATCTGTGCAGCGGATCGCCGAATTTGTCGAGCGACAGCGGCTGGACGTGAAACTGGATGTTGGCGCGATCCTTGCGCGGGTTCGAGCGCGTGAAGATGCCGAGTTGCGAGGGCGCCATCGTCAGCGGGCCGCGGCGGCGAAGCGCGTAATTCACGCCCATCCATCCGCGCTGGAGCAGATTGTAATAGGTCTCGTTGAGGGTTTGGATTCCCTCGACCTTGTAGATCGCACGCTGCTGCAGATGGTCCTGCAAATTGCGCCCGACTCCCGGCCTGTCGAGCACCGTGTCGATCCCGAGCGGCGCCAGCCATTCGCGCGGGCCGATGCCGGAGCGATGCAGCACCTGCGTCGATCCGATTGAGCCTCCGCACAAAATCACTTCGCCGCGCGTACGCGCCTCGATGGTTTCTCCGTTCTGGCGGAATCGGACGCCGACGGCGCGTCCGTTCTCGATCAGCAGGCGATCGACCAGCACATTGGTCTCGAGCCGCAAATTTGGGCGGCCCAATACGGGCTTGAGGAATCCGCGCGCGGCCGACCAGCGCCGTCCGCGCTTCTGGTTGACATGAAAATAACCGATCCCTTCATTGTCACCGGTATTGAAATCGGCTGTTCTGGGGATTCCCATTTCGCTTGCGGCGTCGGCGACGGCGTCGAGCACCTTCCACGACAGGCGCGGCGCTTCGATGCGAAAGCCGCCGCCGGTGGCGTGATGCTCGTTGTCGCCAAGAAAATGATCCTCGAGTTTCTTGAAGGCGGGCAGCACGTCGTCCCAACCCCAGCCTTTCAGACCAAGCTGGCGCCAGTGATCGTAATCCGCGGCCTGGCCGCGCATCGAGATCATCGCATTGATCGCCGACGATCCGCCGATCACCTTGCCGCGCGGATAGGACAACGCGCGCCCATTCAGTCCGGACTCGGGCTGTGTCTTGAACATCCAGTCGGCGCGGGGATTGCCGATCGCAAACAGATAGCCGACTGGAATGTGAAACCAGATCCAGTTGTCCTTGCCACCGGCTTCAAGAATCAGCACGCGGTTCTTCCGGTCCGCCGACAGGCGATTGGCAACGACGCAGCCCGCGGTGCCGGCGCCGACAACGATATAGTCGAAGTCACCTTCGATCTGTTTTGTCATGAATGCAGGGTCCGCGTTTCGTTTCGTTTTTAGGTTTTGGCGGCCTCCGGCCGGATATTGAGGCTGATTTAGCGCCGTGGCCAATGTTGGGTCCACGGCCCGCGCATGCTACTCTTGTTGCATATGTGCTCAAGCCGAGCCCAAACCGAGTTATTGGATGCCTGTCGTCAACCGAATTTCAGACTTTCAGCCCGACATCGTGGCTTGGCGGCGCAATCTGCATGCGCATCCTGAACTGATGTATGACGTGCATCGCACCGCGGCATTCGTAGCCGACAGGTTGCGCGAATTCGGCTGCGACGAGGTTGCGACCGGGCTGGGACGAACCGGTGTGGTCGGCGTCATCAAGGGCCGGAAGCCTTTAAATGGCAGCGAGGTGAGCACGCTCGGCCTGCGCGCCGACATGGACGCGCTCCCCATCGAGGAGGAAACCGGCGCGGCCTATCGCTCGACCGTGCCGGGCAAGATGCACGCCTGCGGTCATGACGGCCACACCGCGATGTTGCTCGGCGCGGCGCGCTATCTCGCCGAGACACGCAATTTCGCAGGCGACGCGGTGATGATTTTTCAGCCGGCGGAAGAGGGCGGGGCTGGTGCGGAAGCGATGATCAAGGACGGGTTGATGGAGCGCTTCGCCATCGATCAGGTCTACGGCATGCACAACAGCCCCGGCATGCCGGTCGGCACTTTTGCCACGCGGTACGGCCCGACCATGGCTGCGACCGACCATATCGACATCCATATCGAGGGCATGGGAGGCCACGCCGCGCGTCCGCACAAGAGTCTCGATTCCGTTCTCGTGGGCTCGCAATTGATCATGGCGTTGCAGACCATCGTGTCGCGCAGCGTCGATCCGCTGGAATCGGCAGTAGTCTCGATCTGTCAGTTCGATGCCGGCAACGCGCGGAACATCATCCCTCACACTGCCGCGCTCGCCGGTACCGCGCGGACGCTCACCCCGCAGATGCGCGATCTCGTCGAACAGCGGGTGCGTGAGATCGTCGCGGGGATTGCGTTGCAAACCGGCGCGAAGATCACGCTCGATTACGAGCGCAGCTACCCGGTGCTGGTCAATCACGCGGCGCAGACCGATATCGCGGCGCGGGTCGCCGCCGAGGTGGTCGGCCCGTCCAATGTCAGTCTCGACATTCCGCCGATGATGGGCGCGGAGGATTTCGCCTATATGCTGGAGGCGCGGCCCGGCGCATTCATCTTCATTGGCAATGGCGACAGCGCGGGGCTGCATCATCCAGCCTATGACTTCAATGATGACGCCATCGTCCACGGTGCGTCATATTGGATCAAGCTGGTCGAGACTCAGCTCGCCGGTTAGCTTTTCGGAACCAGTTCGATCACGTCGCGTTGAGTTGCGGGAACTGTCCCCGTCAACAAACCGCGGAGTGGGATTATGGCAGCGAAAAAGTCAGCCAGAAAATCAGCGAAAAAATCGGCAGCAAGAAGAACGACCCCCAGAAAGCCGGCGCCGAAAGACAAGGATTTGAACGATCTGTTTTATGATCAGTTGAAGGATGTCTATTTCGCCGAGAAACAAATCCTGAAGGCGCTGCCGAAAATGGCCAAGGCCGCCCAGTCGAGAGACCTTGAGGCTGCTTTCACCAAGCACTTTCACGAAACCGAAGGACAGGTTGATCGCCTCGAGCAGGTGTTCAGGCTGATCGACAAGCCGGCCCGGACCAAGACCTGTGACGCGATCATGGGAATTCTGGACGAGGGCAAGGAGGTCATGGACGAGTATAGAGGCACAGAGGCGCTCGATGCCGGTTTGCTCGCCGCGGCGCAGGCTGTCGAACATTATGAAATGGCGCGTTATGGCACGATGAAGGCTTGGGCCATGCAACTCGGCATGCACGAGGTCGTCAGGCTCATCGACGAGACGCTTGAGCAGGAGCGCAAGACCGACAAGGATTTGACGATTCTGGCCGAAGGCGCGGTGAATTCTGAAGCGCTTGCGGCCTGAGGTGTCCTTTAATATCACGCGGCGCTTTTCAGTCTGCTGAGAAGCGCCGCTGCCATTTTCTGGTCGCGCACGAACAATTCGTATTCTTCAATTCGTATTTTCGCGCTTGGCGTTCGAGCAGTAATGCCGACGGTGCCTTGCGCTCGCGGGGAGCCTTCGTTTCAAATAAAAGCGAGCCGCTCCACGACGACTGGAATGAGCACCTGCACAATCTGGCGCAGTGAGTCCGTCATCCGCGTAATGTGCGTATCCTTCCCCTTCACGCGACTTTCACTGACAGTGGCATCCGTGGCCACATTAACTCCGTGTCGAAGATTTAATTGAAATACCCGGCGCCAGAATGCTTTTTCGATTGTCCAAATGCAGAAAGCAGCCCTATTAGCAGGCTGAATGGTACTTCTGTGGGACCGCCAAGTGCTGGAAATCAGTTCTAAATTGCGGCAGATAGTTTCCTATTTCCAAGGCCTTAGCCGGAAGCGGCTGGCGCTTGGCGTTGCTATTTGCGTGATTGGGTTGGCCGCAGTTTACGGATTCGCTCGTCTGCTTTCGCCGTCCAACACACCCTCCGACATGTCCAGCCAGTCGCGTAGAGGTCCGTCGACTTACACGCCGACCGAGGCCGAATGGGCTAGCCTTACCATAGCACCGGCAGTGGAGCATGTCTTCCGCACCGAGCATGTCACCGAGGGCAAGATTTCGGTCGATGAAGACCGCTCGACCCAAGTGTTTTCACCTTATGCGGGACGTGTCACGCGTCTGATGGTGCGGCCGGGAGATCGCGTCCAGCAGGGCCAGCCTTTGTACGTGATCGAGGCCGCGGACACCGTACAGGCGCAAAACGATTTCATCGCCGCCGTCACCTCCCTGAACAAGGCCAAATCGCAGCTCGAACTGGCACAGACCCAGGACAAGCGCGCCAAGGATCTTTATGAGGGCAAAGCCGCACCGCTGAAGGACTATCAGTCCTCGCAAGCGGCCCTTGTGTCGGCGCAGAACGACACGCGCTCATCCGAGACCGCGCTCGAGGCTGCACGCAATCGTCTTCGCATTCTCGGACTGAGCGAGGACGACATCACGGCCTTCCAGGACAAGGGCCGCATCAATCGCGAAGCCACGATCGTGGCGCCCATTTCCGGAACTGTGGTTCAACGCAAGATCGGACCCGGTCAATATGTCAACTCCGGCGCGAGCGATCCGGTCTATGTGATCGGCGATCTGTCCACCGTCTGGCTCACCGCCTATGTGCGCGAGACAGAAGCTTCGGATGTCGCGGTGGGGCAGGAGGTTGCATTCACGGTGCTGGCCATTCCGGGGCGTGTTATGAATGCGCGTATCAACTATGTCTCCGCCGCCATCGATCCCGTTACACGGCGCTTGATGGTACGTGCCACCATCGACAATCCGGGCGAAAAACTGATTCCGGAAATGTTCGCCAATGTGACGATCTATTCGGCGGACGAACACCCCGGTGTTGGTGTGCCCAAGCAGGCCCTGATCTATGAAGGCGACCAGATCCATCTTTGGGTCGCGCGTGACGACAAGACGATCGAATTGCGGGCTATCAAGGCGGGTCTGGCCAATGGCGATCTTGTCGAGGTGAAGACCAACCTTGCCGCTGGTGAAAAGGTCGTGACCAAAGGCAGTCTGTTTATTGACCGTGCAGCATCGGGCAGCTAGTTCGGGCTTCGGCCTCATTTGAAAGACTAGGTCTCGATGGATCGCCTTGTTGCCGTTGCCGTCAAACGCCGTTTTCTCATGGTCGGCCTGTTCGTCGCGGTGTTCATCGGCGGCCTGATCGCGTTTCAGCAACTCAACATTGAGGCTTATCCCGATCCC
>JAIERI010000021.1 GCA_019747015.1 Xanthobacteraceae bacterium | reverse complement strand
ACCAAAACCAGTGAATCCGCAACGCGCCAACAGCACGCCAAGGACGAACCAAAACGTTTGGACGGTTGAATCTATCACGACTGCGCGCTTGCCGCGAGTTTGGCTCTGCCCCGGCTTTTCATTTGCATGCAATTCGCCTATTTCGCTTGACGCCTTGCCCCTCCAATCCGAAAGCACGCAACGATGAAGGCCTTTGTCTATGGCGCCAATGGCGCTGCGCTGACCGAAATCGACAAACCCAAACCCACCGGCGCGCAAGTGCTGGTCCGTGTTCGCACCTGCGGTATGAACCGCGCTGATTTGGGCATGATCGCGGGCCATGTTCACGGCACGGCGGGCGGAGTCGGAACCGTGCTCGGCATGGAATTCGCCGGCGAGGTTGTCGAACTCGGACCGGATGCGAAAGACGTCAAGGTCGGCGATCGTGTAATGGGCTCGGGCGGCGGAGCCTACGCCGAATACGCCCTCACCGATCATGGCCGCCTGCTGCCGATCCCCAAAAGCATGAGGTTCGAAGACGCCGCGACGCTGACGCTAGCGCTGACCACAATGCATAATGCGGTGGTGACTGTCGGCGGTTTGCACCCGGGACAATCTATTCTGGTGCAGGGCGCAAGCGCGGGCGTCGGACTGATGGCGATGCAGATTGCCAAGTACAAAGGCGCAAAGCTGGTGATCGGTTCATCCACCGATGCCGCCAAGCGCGCGAAACTCTCCGAACACGGCGCGGATCTCGCCATCGACTCGCATAACGAGACATGGGTCGATGAGGTCTTGAAGGCGACCGGCGGCAAAGGGGTCGATCTCATCATCGATCAGGTGTCCGGCAAACTCGTCAACCAGAACCTCGCGGCGACCAAAGTGCTTGGCCGCATTGTCAATGTCGGACGGCTCGGCGGCACGCATGGCGATTTCGATTTCGACCTGCATGCGGCGCGGCGCATCAGCTATGTCGGCGTCACCTTCCGTACCCGCTCGATCGAGGAAATCCGCGACATCTTCGGCCTCGTGAAGGCCGATCTGTGGCCCGCAGTGGAGTCCGGTCAACTGAAATTGCCGATTGCGCGAGTGTTCCCGTTCGCCGACATCGCCGACGCGGTCACCTTCATGTCGGCCAACCGGCATTTCGGCAAGATCGTTCTCACGCTCTGAGTCTGCGCGCACGATTCAAAAATTCGCGCGCAGGAGTCGGCTTGGCGAGTCCGGCGCTCGCAATGTTCCCGGTTCGGACTCATTTTTTGAGTCACGAATCCGCGTGGACAAGATTTATTTCCGATTAACGATTCGTTGACTCTCGACAGGTTGCTAAAACTGGATTCAAATCGATTCGATTCGAAACGACACCGCTGCTTCTTTTCGGGTGTGTTTTTCGGGCGGGGACGATGGGGATACAGGGGGCGAAAGCATGGCGCGCGCGCAGTTAGCGGGCACGTGTGTCCAATCCGATTCGATCAAAGGATTGGCACAGTCGATCGCGAAGCCAGCCTATCATCGTCTGGTTGTCGCGGAACCCGTTCTGCGCCGCGCCGTGCCCACCCTCATCATCGCGTTTCTCGTCACCATTTGCATCGGTGCTTTCGTTCAGGTTGTCGACCAGACTCGCCAAAAGCGCTCGTCGATAAAGCGCGATGTCGCCGCGCTCGCCGACCTGCTGGCCGAACGCATTGAGCGCGCCGGTCCGGTGCGTCAGGATCGCGACGCTGTCTCTGGGCGATTGCAGTTGGTGTTGCCTGCCTTGATGCCGTCCTGGGCGCTCGCCGCGGGACGCCACGTCCTGATCGGCGGTCTCGAGCAGCGCGTGCTGGCGCGCTATCCGGTTAACGATGCATCGCAGGAGCCGGACTCTCTCCTCGACATGATCGGTGTGGCACAGCTTGCCTCGCAAAGCATGCAGAACGGCGCGCAGGACGCCGTGATGGAAATGACGCTGCCGAACGGACGCTCGGCTTTCGTCACCCAACGTGTGATCAAATCCCTGCCCGGCCAGATCGTAGTGGTGCAAGAGCAACTGGAGTCGCTATGGCGTTCCGACGCCGCGCTTCAGGTGACGCTGTCGGCAACGACAGGATTTGTCGTGCTCATTCTCGGTTTCGCATTCCACTGGCAATCCAGCCGCGCCCGCGAAGGCGATCTTATCAACGACGCGGTACGCAGCCGCATCGACACCGCGCTCAATCGCGGCCGCTGCGGATTGTGGGACTGGGATCTGTCGCGGGGACGGATTTTCTGGTCACAATCGATGTTCGAGATATTGGGGCTGGAGAGCCGCAGCGATTTGCTCGCTTTCGGCGAGGTCAACGCGCTGGTGCGGGTCGGCGATATCGACCTGATGCAGGTCGCCGATCGCCTGGTGTCGGGCGAGATCGACTATATCGACCAGACCTTCCGCATGCGCCACGCGCAGGGCCACTGGGTCTGGCTGCGGGTGCGCTGCGAACTGACGCCTGGCAATGGCGACGGCGGCGATCATCTGATCGGCATCGCGGTCGACATCACCGAACAGAAGAGCCTCGCCGAAAAGACCGCCGAGGCCGATCTGCGGCTGCGTGATGCGATCGAGACCATTCCCGAGGCATTCGTGCTGTGGGACGCCAACAACCGCCTCGTGCTGTGCAACTCGCATTTCAAGCGCCTGCACAAATTGCCGGACTCGGCGGTGATGCCCGGCACGTCCTATGAAACCGTGATCGAGGTCGGCAGTATGCCGGAAGTACGCGCGCGGCTCGCCGAGACCGGCGCGCAAGTGCCCGGTGCACGCACCTTCGAGGCGCAGATCGAGGACGGAAGCTGGCTGCACATCAGCGAGCGCCGCACCAAGGACGGCGGTTACGTGTCGGTTGGCACCGACATCACCAAGATCAAGCAGCACGAGCAGCGCCTTGTCGACAACGACATGCGGCTCACCGCAAACGTTATCGATCTGAAACGCTCGCAGGCAGAGCTTGAACGTCAGGCCAGCGAGCTGGCCGACCTGGCGCTGAAATACGCCGAGGAGAAACAGCGCGCCGAGGAAGCCAACCAGACCAAGTCCAAATTCCTCGCCAATATGAGCCACGAGCTGCGCACGCCGCTTAACGCCATCATCGGATTTTCCGAAGTCATGGGCAGCGGCATGTTCGGCGCACTCGGCTCGGCGAAATATCACGAATACTGCCACGATATTCTGACCAGCGGAAATTATCTGCTGGAAGTCATCAATGATATTCTCGACATGTCGAAGATCGAGGCTGGCCGCATGAAGCTCGACCTGGAGCCGCTCGATCTGGCCGACACCCTGACCGAATCCCTGCGCGTCGTTTCCGGCCGCGCCGAAGCTAAGAACCTGAGCGTTGAGTCCGACATCGACGGCGTCATCCCAGTAGTCGCGGACCGCCGCGCCATGAAACAGATCGCGGTCAATCTTCTGTCCAACGCGGTGAAGTTCACGCCCGATGGTGGACGTGTCATCGTTCGCAGTCGCGCGCTGGAACATTCGGTGATGCTGATGATCGCCGATACCGGCATCGGCATTGCGCAGCAATCGCTGAAAAAACTCGGACGACCGTTCGAGCAGGTCGAAAGCCAGTTGACCAAGACCTATCATGGCTCGGGGCTTGGTCTTGCAATTGCCAAATCGCTGGTGAACCTCCATGGCGGCTCGATGAAGCTGCGCTCAAGACTCGGTACAGGCACCGTGGTGTGCGTGACCCTGCCGCGCAATGCCCGCAACGATCTGCTCAGTGAAGTCGAGGGCGCTACGCCTCAAGCACTTTCAGAAAAATTCCGCGCACGTCTGTCTGGATTTCGCGAAGACGCGCCTCAAGCGCGGAAAAATCGGGCGCATCGGCGGCCCTCGTCATCACGCGCAGCAGATCGTCCCCGGCAATTTCTGGTTTGAAGGTTCCGGTCACGCATAGCCGCAGAATTTGCGTCAGATCGTGAAATAGCCGCGCCGCCGGCCGCAACACGTCGGCATCCGGGGACGGCAATACGCCGAGCCGCACCGCGTTGTCGATCACCTGCAGCGTATTAACACTGAGAATGTCCGGCATGCTGGCGGCATGCACGAGTTGCAGGTACTGGGTCAGAAACTCGATGTCGATGATGCCGCCCGATGCATATTTCAGATCCCAGATGTCGGCATCGCCCTTCTCGTCGGCAATGGCGCGGCGCATCTCCAATACATCATTGGCGATGATGACCTTGTCGCGGTGGCGGGTCAACACGTCGCGAAGGATAAACTCGATGTGCTGCGCAAAACCGGGCGAGGATGAAATGACGCGGGCGCGCGTCAGTGCCATATGCTCCCACGTCCAAGCTTCGTGATCCTGATACTCACCGAATGAATCGATGCGGGTGGCGACCGGACCGGCTCGCCCCGACGGGCGCAGCCGCATGTCGATCTCGTACAGCACGCCGTAATTGGTCCGCGTCGTGAAAGCGCTGATGAGCCGCTGGGTATAGCGCGCGAAATACTGGCCGCCGTGCAGCGGCCTTGGTCCGTCGGAGTCGGGATTGTCGCGATCGAAATCGTAAATGAAGATCAGGTCGAGGTCGGACGACGCCGTCATCTCGCGGCTGCCGAGCTTGCCCATCGCGACGATGGCACTCTCCTGTCCCTTGATGCGGCCGTGCTGGGTAACGAACTGATCGCTCACCAGCCTGTGCACCGTCTGCACGATGCCCTCGGCGACATCGGCGAATGCCGCGCTGGCATGCTGCGCCGACACGGTGCCTGAGAGAATCCGGGTGCCGATCAGGAACAGGCTCTCCTGTCCGAACAGCCGCAGCCGATCGAGAAATTCTTCATAGGAGTCGGCATCCGCCAGGGTCGCGGAAAGACGCGCGGAGAGTTCGTCGCGATCGGGCATTGCGCCGAAAAAGCGCGGATCGACAAGTCCGTCCATGATCTGCGGATGACGCGCCAGCATGTCGGCCAGGCGCGGCGCGGCACCGAGAATGAGCGCGATCAGCGCGACGATGTCCTTGTTCTGCGCCAACAGCGAGATCAGCCGCCCGCCGCGCGTCAGCGCTTGCAGGAAGCGATCGAAGGCGTTGACGGCGGCATCGGGTTCCTCAGCGCGTGACAGGCCGCGGATCAACTCAGGAACAAATACCAGAAATGCCCCACGCGTCGCGTCCACCCGTAGCGCGCGATATTCGCCTCGCATCCAGCGTTGAACGGTCCCGGCCACCGTTCTGGGCGACTTGAATCCAAGACGCGACAAATGCTCGTGCAGCCGCGCATCGTCGGGGCCCGCATTAAAATCAATATCGGGAAGTTTCTCGGTGCCGGTGGGATCGCCCTCGAACAGGCGTTCGTAATGGCTCTGCACGCAGTTCAGATGCTTAAGCAGATCGGCGGCGAAGGATATGCGGCTGTCGTAACCGAAGAAACGCGCGAAACGTTCGACGGCCTCAAGCTGCTCCGGCAGCGCATGGGTCTGCTCATCGGCGACCATCTGCAAACGATGTTCGACCCGGCGCAGGAATTGATAAGCCGCCGTCAGTTCATCGCGCGCCTGAAAGGTAATCCAGTTGCTGGAGGCCAGAACATTGAGGGCCGCCAGCGTCGGCCGCACCCGCAGTTCGGGGTGCCGCCCGCCGGCGATCAGTTGCTGGGTCTGTGCGAAGAACTCAATCTCGCGGATGCCGCCGCGGCCGACCTTGACGTTATGGCCCTCGACCGAAATGTCGCTCTGGCCACGATAAATCTGCATCTGGCGCTTCATGTCGTGAATGTCGGCCAGCGCGGCAAAATCCAAATGCTTGCGCCAGACAAATGGCGCGATCTCGGCGAGCATAGCATTGCCGGCTACAAGATCACCGGCACAGGGCCGCGCCTTGATCATCGCGGCGCGCTCCCAGGTACGCCCTTCCCGCTCGTAGTAATCCAGCGCAGCGGCGGTAGAGATCGCGACCGGTGTCGATGCGGGGTCCGGCCGCAACCGTAGATCGACCCGGAACACATAACCATCGGCGGTGCGCTGCTGAAGAAGCCGGGACAGACCCTGCGCGATCCTGACGAAGAATGGCGACGGCTCGACATCAGTGGCAAGTTTCGCCCGCTCGCGATCGTAATAAACAATCAGGTCGATGTCGCTGGAGTAGTTCAGTTCGCCCGCGCCCATCTTGCCCATGGCGAAGACGATTAACCCGCTACCCTGCTCCGGTTTCTCAGGCACAGGCGCCAACAAGCGCCCGCGCGCG
>JAIERI010000234.1 GCA_019747015.1 Xanthobacteraceae bacterium | reverse complement strand
CGCGAATTTTTTGCGCGACCTTGGTCTCAAGCGCGGCGACCGGCTGCTGCTGCTGCTCGGCAATGTCGTGCCGCTGTGGGAGACCATGCTCGCGGCAATCAAGCTCGGCGTCATCGTTATTCCGGCGACGACGTTATTGACGCAGGAAGAGTTGCGCGACCGGCTCGATCGCGGCCGAGCCAAAGCCGTGGTGGCGGCGCAGGACCAGATCGGCAAGTTCGAGGGTCTTGGCAGCAACGATCTTGTCAGAATCGCCGTCGGTACGAGCGATCATCCTGCCTGGCGTTCCTATGCGGAGAGCGAAAAATTCCCCCAGACGTTTGTACCTGACGGGCCGACCAATGCGCACGATCCGATGCTGCTCTATTTCACCTCCGGCACCACGGCCAAACCGAAACTGGTTTTGCACAGCCATCGCAGCTATCCGGTCGGCGCATTGTCGACGATGTACTGGCTCGGCCTGCAGCCGGGCGATGTGCATCTGAATATTTCCTCACCCGGCTGGGCCAAGCATGCGTGGAGCTGCTTTTTCGCGCCGTGGAATGCGGGCGCGACCATCTTCATCGCCAACCAGCCGCGCTTCGATGCCAAAAGCCTGCTTGCCACGGTGGTCCGCTGCGGCGTCACGACGCTATGCGCGCCGCCGACGGTGTGGCGGATTCTGATTCAGGAAAAGCTCGCGGACTATAAAGTGTCGTTGCGCGAACTGTGCGGTGCGGGCGAGCCGCTCAATCCCGAAGTGATCGATCAGGTCAAGGCGGCGTGGGGTCTGACGATCCGCGACGGCTACGGCCAGACCGAGACCACCGCGCTCGCGGGCAATTCGCCGGGCCAGTCTGTAAAGGTCGGCTCGATGGGCCGTCCGCTGCCCGGCTATAAAGTGAAGATCAACGATTCCGACGGCTATCCGGCGAAAGAGGGCGAAGTCAGTCTCGCGCTCGGCGCGGATCGTCCGGCGGGTCTGATGCTCGGCTACATGAATGAGGACGGCCAACCATCTGGCGCGGACGGCGCGCTCTATCACACCGGCGACGTCGCATTTCTTAATGACGACGGTTATCTCACTTTCGTCGGCCGCTCCGACGATGTGTTCAAGTCGTCGGACTACCGCATCAGCCCGTTCGAGCTTGAAAGCGTGCTGCTCGAGCATGACGCGGTGGCGGAAGCGGCAGTGGTGCCGTCGCCCGATCCGATCCGGCTTGCGATTCCGAAGGCGTACATCTTTCTTGCGCCGGGCGCGCAAGCATCGCCCGAGACGGCGTTGTCGGTGTTCCGCCACGTGCAGGTCCAATTGTCGCCGTTCAAACGCGTCCGCCGCATCGAATTCGTCAAGGAACTGCCGAAAACCATTTCCGGAAAAATCCGCCGCGTCCAGCTTCGCCGCCTCGAACACGACAATGACCGGACGGACGCTTTACGCGGCATCGAATTTCGTGAAGAAGACTTCCCGGAGCTGCAAGGCGAGCGTTAAGCGTTCGCGGACCGGGATATTCTGACGATGGCGGGATCGAACTTGGCCGGACGGCAGGTCGCCATTATCGGTGCCGGACCCGCCGGATTGATTGCGGCCGAAACAATCGCGAAAGCGGGCGTGAGCGTGACGATCTACGACCGTATGCCGTCGCCCGCGCGCAAATTCCTGCTGGCCGGCCGCGGCGGTCTCAATCTTACGCACAGCGAACCGTTTGAGGATTTTCTGGCACGCTACGGCGCCGCCGCGCCATATTTGCGTCCTGTGATCGAGGCGTTTCCGCCTCATGCCTTGCGCGCATGGAGCGAAGGCCTCGGCCAAAAGACTTTTGTCGGATCGAGCGGGCGGGTTTTCCCCGAAGCGTTCAAGGCGTCACCGCTGCTGCGGGTGTGGTTGCGACAACTGGATGATCTTGGCGTGCGTTTCGTCGCGCGGCATCGCTGGATCGGCTGGGATGCGAGCGGCGCGCTGCGATTTCAAACGCCGGACGGCGAACGCTTCGTGACAACGGGCGCGGCGCTGCTCGCGCTCGGCGGCGTAAGCTGGCCCCGGCTCGGATCGGACGGCGCATGGCGCGATGTTCTGATTGCGAATGGCATCGACGTCGCAGAACTGCTTCCTGCCAATTGCGGATTTCGAGTTGTCTGGTCGGATGTCTTTCGTGACAGGTTCGAAGGTGAGCCACTGAAGACGATCGCGCTGAGCTTCGGCACGCACACGGTGCGCGGCGAAGCGATCGTGACTCGCGATGGCCTCGAAGGCGGCGGTATTTATGCGCTGTCCGCGCCGCTGCGCGAGGAGATCGTTCGCAGCGGCCGGGCGATGCTGCACCTCGATCTGCGGCCCGATCTGTCATTGTCCGAACTCGCGACACGTCTGTCATCGCCGCGCGGCAAACAGTCGTTTTCAAATTTTCTGCGCAAGACGCTAAGTTTGCCGCCGGTCGGCATCGGTCTGTTGCAGGAATCGTCAATTCGCGAAGGCATGCCGCTCGCCGACATGGCACCCGCGCTGCTCGCTGAACGTGTCAAGACGGTGCCGATTCCTCTGACCGGCATCGCGCCGATCGAAAAAGCGATCTCGACCGCCGGAGGTGTCTTGTCACGTGAAGTTAATCCACAGTTCATGCTGCATAAAATGCCCGGCGTTTTTGTCGCCGGCGAGATGCTCGACTGGGAAGCGCCGACTGGCGGTTACCTGTTACAGGCGTCGTTCGCGACCGGCGTTGCAGCCGGTAAAGGTATTCTGGAATTCCTGCGCCTTTAGCATTTCGGACAATATCAACTCTGGCCACGCCCCCTAAAATCGATACGCTTGCCATCGAATGGCGAGGCTTGGACAGCCATTTTGCGTTGCAAAATAAAAACGAAAACCTTCCGGGAGTGAAATAATGAACCATCGTTATGTTTCGGCAGCCGTTGCAGCATTGGTTTGCGGTTTCGGTTTTGCGGCCCCTGCCTTCGCGCAGGGCGTCAAGATTGGCGTTCTCAACGATCAGTCCGGCGTCTACGCCGACTACGGCGGCAAGTGGTCGGTCGAGGCCGCACGCATGGCCATTGAGGATTTCGGCGGCACCGTGCTCGGCCAAAAGATCGAACTCGTCGACGCCGACCATCAGAACAAGCCTGACCTCGGCGTCAGCATTGCGCGCCGCTGGTACGATGTCGAAGGCGTCGACATGATCACCGAGCTGACGACGTCGTCGGTCGCTCTTGCGGTGCAGGATCTGTCCAAGCAGGCCAAGAAGATCGACATCGTTGTCGGCGCGGCGACGTCGCGCATCACCGGCGACGCCTGCATGCCTTACGGATTCCACTGGGCCTTCGATACGCGCGGTCTTGCCTATGGCACGGGCGGCGCTCTCACCGAAGCTGGCGGCAATACATGGTTCTTCCTGACCGCGGACTACGCCTTCGGTTATTCGCTTGAAAAGGATACCAGTGACATCGTTAAATCGAAGGGCGGTACAGTGCTGGGCGCCGTCCGGCATCCGCTGAACTCATCCGACTTCTCGTCGTTCCTGCTTCAGGCGCAGAGTTCAAAGGCCAAAGTTGTCGGCCTTGCCAATGCGGGCCTCGACACCGCGAACGCCATCAAGCAGGCGGCTGAATTCGGCATCGTCGCGGGAGGCCAGAAAATGGCCGGCCTTCTGATGACCCTGTCCGAAGTGAACGGTCTTGGACTGAAGGCAGCGCAGGGACTGGTGCTGACGGAGGGCTATTACTGGGACCGTGACGACAAATCGCGTGAGTTCGGTCAGCGCTTCTTCAAGCGAACCGGTCGTATGCCGAACATGATCCAGGCGGGAACGTATTCCGCCGTTCTGTCCTATCTGAAAGCGGTGAAGGCCGCCGGCACGAAGGACACCGAAACCGTCGCCAAGAAGCTGAAAGAGCTTCCGGTGAACGACGATTTCGCGCAGAACGGCAAGGTCCTCGCGAATGGCCGCATGGTACATGACCTTTATCTGTTCGAGGTCAAGAAGCCTGAGGAAAGCAAGAAGCCGTTTGACTATTATAAGCAGCTCGCGGTTGTCCCCGGCGACAAGGCGTTCTTCACTGCGGCTGAGAGCGGCTGCCCGCTGACCAAATAAATTCGCGGCAACATACAAATCATCCGCGTCCGGCGTTGCCGGGCGCGGATTTTCCTTGGCAAAGAGTGACAAGCCTACAAGGGATTGGTGAGGGGCTGGCGGATGATATGGGTGGGTGCGACGCGGTAGGCATTGCCCATGTAAAAAATTGCGGCGCATGTAAAAATCAAGATGATCGCAACCGCAATCATGGCCATCCTAGGATGGTCGCCGCCGCCATCATGATGATGGTCATCGACGTGAAGACTCATTGAATGTCTCCTCAACCGCAATCATAGCACAATTACGCTTGAAGCCCAGCGATCCAATTGATCTGCCGCAAACCTGCGATGTGCTGTGCACCGCAGCAAATGCTGTGCGGCATGCGCCCTAAAGCGTGTCGCCGATTTCCTCGCGCAGGATTTCCAGCGCCAGCCATTTTTCCTCGGCACCATCAAGTTCACTCTGCGCTTTTGCCATCGCGCTTGACGCAGCATCGAATGTCTTGCGGTCAGTGGCGAACAGCTTCGGGTCGTCGAGCTGTTGCTGATATTTGGCGACGGCCTTTTGCAGCTTGGCCATCGTTTTCGGCAGCGTCTCCAGTGCGTGTTTATCGTTGAAGCTGAGACGGCGCTTGCCGCCCGATGACGCGCCGACAGTCTTTGCAGGCTTGCTGTCCTCAGCCGGCGCTGTCTTTATTGCCTTTTCTTTCAAGTCCTCGCCGCGCTGCGCTAGCATGTCGCTATAACCGCCGGCATATTCAATCCACTTGCCATTGCCTTCCGGCGCGATCACCGACGTCACGACCCGGTCGAGGAAGTCGCGGTCATGGCTGATCAGGATGACGGTGCCATTATAGTCGCCGAGCATGTCCTCCAAAACGTCGAGCGTTTCCAGATCGAGATCGTTGGTCGGCTCGTCGAGCACCAGAAGATTGGACGGTTTCGCCAGTGCGCGCGCCAGCATCAGCCGCCCGCGCTCGCCGCCGGACAGCACCTCCAGTGGTGTACGCATCTGCTCGCGCGCGAACAGGAAATCCTGCATGTAAGCCACCACGTGCTTCGGTTTGCCGCCGACCATCACGCTGTCGCCGCGCCCGCCGGTCAGGGCGTCGGCCAATGTCGATTTCGGATTGAGGCTTTCGCGGTGCTGGTCGAGCGTCGCCATCTCGATGTTGGCGCCGAGGCGGATGGTGCCGCCGTCCGGCGGCTCAGCGCCGGTGAGAATGTTGATAAGCGTGGTCTTGCCTGCGCCGTTCGGGCCAACGATGCCGATGCGGTCGCCGCGCGCGATACGGATCGAGAAATCATCGACGATCTTTCGCTCGCCGAAAGATTTTTCGATGTGCTTGGCCTCGATCACCAGCTTGCCGGAGGTCTCCGCTTCGGCAGCGGCGAGATTGGTCGTGCCCGCGGCGCCGCGATAATTGCGGCGCTGGTCGCGCAGTTCGAACAGATTCCCGAGCCGCTTGACGTTGCGCTTGCGCCGTCCCGACACGCCATAGCGCAGCCAGTGCTCCTCGGCGACGATCTTGCGGTCGAGCTTGTGCTGCTCGCGCTCTTCCTCGGCGAGAACGTCATCGCGCCATTCCTCGAATGCAGAGAAACCCTTTTCAATGCGCCGTGTCTGGCCGCGGTCGAGCCACACCGTGGCGCGCGACAGATTGGACAGGAAACGCCGGTCATGGCTGATCGTCACCAGCGCGCTGCGGCGGCTTGAAAGTTCGCCTTCCAGCCATTCGATGGTGACAAGATCGAGATGGTTGGTCGGCTCGTCGAGCAGCAGGATGTCGGGCGAGGGTGCCAGCACACGCGCCAGCGCCGTGCGGCGTGCCTCGCCGCCGGACAGATGCGCGGGATCTTCCGCACCAGTCAGCCCAAGCTGTTCGAGCAGATATTGCGCCTGATAGGAATCGTCACCTGGATTGAGCCCGGCCTCGACATAAGACATCGTCGTAGCGTACCCGGAGAAATCCGGCTCCTGCGGCAGATAGCGCACCGTTGCACCTGGCTGCACAAAACGGCTGCC
>JAIERI010000170.1 GCA_019747015.1 Xanthobacteraceae bacterium | reverse complement strand
ATCATCGCGCGCCGCGCCCGTGCTCACGCATGGATTCTCGCGCTGCCAATGAAGATGCGCTTCAAGCGCTCGAAAATGTATCTGTCGGTGATCCCGGTCGCCGGCATCGGGTTGTTCATCGGCTTTCTCGGCGCGATCATGGGCGTCGGCGGCGGCTTCCTGCTGGTGCCTATCATGATCTACGTCTTGCGGATTCCGACAGGCACCGTGATCGGCACCTCGATGGTGCTGACGCTGTTCACCATGCTGTTCGCGACCGTCCTGCACGCCGCGACCAATCATCAGGTGGACGCGGTGCTGGCGCTGGTTCTGATGGTCGGCGGCGTGATCGGTGCGCAGTTCGGCGCGCAGGCCGGCCAGCGCATCCGCAGCGAAAATCTGCGCCTGCTGCTCGGGCTTCTCATTCTGTGCGTCGGCATCCGTTTCGCGGCGACGCTGGTGATCAGACCGGAGGATCTTTACTCGATCCGCGACCTCGGGGTCAGCGAATGAAAACGCACTGGCTGCTCTTGCTGATCCTGCTGGCGCTTGAGTGCGCAGCGCCAGCCGCGCGCGCGGAAAGCCTGATCGTCTCGGTCTCCAACACCCGCGTCACGGTAACGCCGAACTATGACGGCGAGGAACTGGTGTTGTTCGGCTCGGTGGAACGAGACGACAATACGCCGTCGCGCGCGACCTATGATATTGTTGTCACGGTGCGCGGGCCGCGCGGCGACATGGTGACGCGGCGCAAGGAGCGTGTGCTCGGCATCTGGATCAATCGCGACTCGCGCGAATTCGTTTCGGTGCCATCCTATCTCGGCATTTTCAGCAACAGACCGGCAGACATGATGGCTTCGCCCGATACACAGCGGCGATTGCAGCTCGGCATGGCGAACATCTCGCTGATCCAGCATGTCGGCATCGATTACGCCGACGTCGTCACCAGCGATCCGTTCCGCAGCGCGTTCATAAGGCTACAGACCGAGCATGGGCTTTATCGCGAAGACCCGGAGGCAGTGACATTCCTGACGCCACGGCTTTTCCGCACCAGCATTCCACTGCCGGCCGAAGTGCCGATCGGCCCCTACAGTGTGGAGATTCAACTGTTGTCCGATAGCGTGCTGATCACTAGGACAGAAACCTCATTCGAGATCGTCAAGGTCGGGTTCGAGCAGTTCGTCGCCAGTTCCGCGCGCCGTCACGGGCTTTGGTACGGCCTTGCAACCGCGTTGATGGCGCTGACGGTCGGCTGGCTCGGCTCGGTGATCTTTCGCAGAGATTAGGACCACTAGGCGAAAAAGCCGACGATCATCGCCACAACGCAGATCGTCATTGTAAATGTCGAGAGCCAGCCCAGCCAATGAAGCGGTCCGCTGATGACAAACTTGTTCATCACGTCTTTGCGTCGAGCAAGAAACATCAGCAGGATCATCACCGGCACCGCGAGCACACCATTGATCACCGCGCTCCAGTACAGCGCTGAAATCGGATTGATCGGCGTGAAGTTCAGAGCAATGCCGATGCCTGCGGACAGCGCCAGCACGGCATAAAACGCCGCGGCTTCGCCTGGCTTTCGAGCGAGACCAACAGTCCATTTGCGGCCCTCGCCGATGGCATAGGCCGCCGATCCCGCCAGCACAGGCACGGCAAGCAAGCCGGTTCCGATAATCCCGAGCGCGAAGACGAGTTCGGCGAAACGGCCCGCAATGGGGCGCAAGGCCTCAGCGGCCTGCGCCGAAGTCTGGATATCCGTTTTGCCAGTCGCATGCAACGTCGCGGCGGCAGTGACAATGATAGAGATTGCGATCAGATTTGAGAATGCCATGCCGACAATCGTGTCGGCGCGAATGCGGCTGAATTCCTTCAGTGCCCCGTAATGCTTTTCAGCCAGCGGCTTCTTTCGAGTATCGACGCGCTGGTCCTCGGCCTCCTGGGAGGCCTGCCAGAAAAACAGATAGGGCGAGATCGTCGTGCCGAGGATGGCAACCAAAGTGGTCAGAAACGACGATGTCCATTGCACCTGCGGAATTGCAATTCCCCGCAGCGCTTCCTCCCACGAGACCTTTGCGAAAAAAAGCGCCGCCACATAGGCGAACAGACTGAGCGTCAGCCATTTCAAAATGGCGCTGTAACGCGCGTAATTCAGGAAAATTTGCGCAACGACAGACGTGACGCCAAACACAAGCACATAAAGAATTCCGGGGCCGCCGATCAGAAGCTTGAGGGCGTCGCCCATCGCCGCCAGATCTGCTGCAATATTGATTGTGTTGGCAATGAACAGCAAAGCGATCACAATATTCACAAGCCACGCTGGATAGTGCCTACAAACGCTGCCGGCGATGCCCTGGCCGGTGACGCGGCCGATCCGCGCCGAGATTTCCTGAATCGCGGCCATCAGCGGAAAGGTCAGCAGCATGGTCCAGGCGATGCCGTAACCAAGCTGGGCGCCTGCCTGGCTATATGTGCCGATGCCGGAGGGATCGTCGTCGGAGGCGCCGGTGATTAGCCCGGGCCCGAGTGATTTCAGAAATCCGCGAAAATTGAATGGCTTATGCGGATGCGACTTGAGAGCATGCTGCACTTCGACGTGTTTGCGATGATCTGTTTTCTTTGTCATGCCTGCCCGGATTCTCTGAACGGACTGCCCTAAAACAGGTTCCCGCTCGGGCACACCCTACACCAGCAGCCATGAAGGCAAAGTGCGCCCGATCAAATCACAAGGCGGGATGGCTTAGGCTAATAACAGCGCGATGCCGCGATGCTGTGGACGCGCCTGTCTCCCAACACATGGGCGGTGAAGGCAAACGTCTGGAAAATCGTCGCGAAAGCGATATCGCGGATGTTCAGACCGCCGGTATAGGAGCCCAATGCCGGCATCACCGCACGCTCCCCGTCGCTGGCGAAACAGCGCCGCTCCACGCTGCGTCCCCGCGCCGTCACCCGGGCCTTGGGATGCAGATGGCCGGCGATTTCTCCGCGCGCGCCGGTCGGCTCGTGGCGAAACACCAGCGGACCGATGGCGACTTCGTCACATACCGTCCCGCCAATCTCGCGCGGCAATGCAGGATCGTGATTGCCGGAAATCCAGATCCAATCCCGCCGCATCTGGAGCGCGGAGAGGCTTTCGCGGTCCGGTGCGGACAGGCGTTCATGCGCATCGCGATCGTGAAATGAATCGCCGAGGGCAATCACCGCGCGTGGGTCATGGCGCACGATGGCACCCGTCAGTCGTGCAAGCGTTGCTGCCGTATCATAAGGCGGCAACAGCACGCCGCGCGTTGCGAAACTCGAGCCTTTTTCAAGGTGCAGATCGGAGACGACCAGCAACCGCTCGTCCGCCCAGAACATCGCGCCCGACAGATCGACGACCATGTCGATACCGGCGACCCGGACCACAGTCATATGAGCGATACGAGCAGCAGCCTGCATTCGTGTTCGTTTCGTCCTTTAAGACATCGCTTTTTAAGACATGGCCTCTTTGACAAGCTCATCGGCGGCTTCCGCTAACAATTCGTCGGAGGCTTCGCCATAAACCGGTTCACGTCCGATTTCCAGCATCACCGGCACCGCGAGCGGCGAAACCTTGTCGAGTTCCCGATGGGTGATTCGCTTCCGGATACGGGTGAGCATATCGCTGAGGCGGCGAATGTCCAAAAGTCCCGTGGCAGCATCGGCCCGCGCGGCGCGTAGCAGCACATGGTCCGGCTGGTGCTTGCGCAACACGTCGTAAACAAGGTCTGTCGAGAACAGCACCTGCCGGCGTGATTTTTTCTCGCCGGTAAAGCGACGCGCAATCAGACCGGAGATAATCGCGCAGGTGCGGAAGGTGCGTTTCATCAGAGCCGATTCCGCCAGCCACGCCTCCAGATCGTCTCCGAGCATGTCGGGATCGAACAGCGCGTCGAGATTGAGCCGGCCGTTGCGGATCAGCGCCGACATGTCGCCGAGCGCCCACACCGCCAGCGCATATTCATTGGCGACGAAACCGAGCGGCCGCACGCCGGCGCGCTCCAGCCGCCGGGTCAGCAGCATGCCGAGTGTCTGATGCGCCAGCCGCCCCTCGAACGGATAGCAAACGAGATAGTGCTTGTTCGCGCGCGGAAACGTTTCAACCACAAGCTCGCGCGGCCCCGGGACGCGCGACACATGGGCCTGGATCGACAGCCATTCGCGTACCTGATCTGGCAGTCTCTTCCAGGCACGCTCGTCGGCAAGGAGGTGCCGCACACGATCGGCCAGATATGTCGAGAGCGGAAACTTGCCGCCCATATAAGAGGGCACGCGGGCGTCGGCGTCACTGGCGCGCGACACATAGACTTCGTCCTCCATCAGTGCCTCGTAGCGCACCACCTCACCGCCAAACACGAAAGTGTCGCCGGGCACGAGGTTCTCGATGAAATATTCCTCAATCTGGCCGAGCATGCGCCCGCCGCGCGTGATGGCGCCGGTCGAGCCAGAGCCACCGCGCTTGCCGCGCACCAGCTTCACCTTCAGCATCGACTCCTCGACTATGGTGCCGACATTGAGACGATAACCCTGACGCACGCGCGGATTGGTCACGCGCCACTCTCCATTTTTGTCCTGCTTGATGCGCGCGAACCGCTCGTAGCTTTTGAGTGCGTAGCCACCGGTGGCGACGAAATCAATCACGTCGTCGAAATCCCGGCGCGGCAGGTCGGCATAAGGCGCGGCGTTGCGGATTTCATCGTAAAGCTCATCAGCCAGAAACGGCCCGCCGCAGGCGCAGCCGAGCACATGCTGCGCAAGAACGTCGAGCGCGCCGCTGCGCAATGGAGGCGTGTCCTGAGCATTCTCGGCCACGGCATCGATGGCGACGCGGCACTCGAGAACCTCGAAACGGTTGGCCGGCACCAGCACTGCACGCGAGGGCTCATCGAGGCGATGGTTGGCGCGCCCGATCCGCTGCATCAGGCGCGAAGCGCCTTTCGGCGCGCCGATATTGATGACAAGATCAATGTCGCCCCAATCGATGCCAAGATCAAGCGACGAGGTGCAGACCACTCCGCGCAACTTTCCCGCCGCCATCGCGTCCTCGACCTTGCGGCGCTGGGCAACATCGAGCGAGCCGTGATGCAGCGCGATGGCGAGCCCGTCGTCGTTGATACGCCACAAATCCTGAAACAGCATTTCGGCTTGCGAGCGGGTGTTGACGAACATCAACGAGGTCTTGTTGCGGTTGATGAGATCGTAAATCTCGCCGAGCGCGTGGCGCGCCGAATGTCCCGCCCATGGCAAGCGTTCGCGGGTATCAAGCATTTCGACAATGGGCGCGGCACCGGCATTGGCAATCACAAGATCGGCGGCGCGGACCTCACCCTGTTTCTGCGGCACCAGATAGTGGCACAGCGACTGCGGATCGGCGACGGTGGCAGACAATCCGACGGTGGTAACCTGAGGCGCCAGCCGCCATAACCGCGCGAGACCCAGCGCCAGAAGATCGCCGCGCTTGGAGGTAACCAGCGCGTGCAATTCGTCGAGCACAATTCTTTTGAGCGACGAAAACAAAAACGGCGCGTCGTCGGACGACAACAACAATGCGAGTTGCTCGGGTGTGGTCAGCAAAATGTCCGGCGGATAGCGGCGCTGGCGCTGGCGACGCGACACCGGCGTGTCGCCGGTGCGGGTCTCGACCTTGATGGGGAGATTCATATCGGCGATCGGGCGGTCGAGATTGCGCGCTATGTCGACCGCGAGTGCCTTCAGCGGCGAAATATAGAGCGTGTGCAGGCCGCGCCCCTGCCGCACATCGTGGCCAGTGGAGATCAGCGTCTTGCGCGGTTGCTTTTCATGGGCAGGCGGAAAGCCAAGCTCCACCAGCGTCGGCAGAAAGCCGGCCAGCGTCTTGCCCGCGCCGGTGGGCGCGATCAAAAGCGCCGAGCGGTTGTCAAACGCTTTTTGCAACAGATCGAGCTGATGCGTACGCGGCGTCCAGCCCCGCGCCGCGAACCAGTGTTCGAAAGCTGCGGGCAGACGCGGGGAAATGGAGGGCTGTGGCTCGGCTGAAATCACCTCCGTAAGGTAAGGTGCCGCAGGTCGCAGGTCGAGGGTGCGAGCGGCT